>NZ_JBKQOU010000293.1:0-2518 GCF_052145335.1 Rhodoblastus sp. | reverse complement strand
CATGCTCAATGCGCTGCTCGACATCAACCAGATCGAAGCCGGCGTGGTACGCCCCGAAATGGCGCTGTTCCCGGTCAATGACCTGCTGGTGAAACTGCACGACGAATTCACCTATCAGGCCCAAGCGAAAAATCTCAGCCTACGCGTGGTTTCCTGCGGCCTGTCGATTTGCAGCGATCCCCGCCTGCTCGAACAAATGGTGCGCAACCTACTGTCGAACGCCCTAAAATATACCAAAACGGGCAAAGTGCTGCTGGGCTGCCGTCGCCGCAAGGGGATGCTGAGCATCGAAGTCTGGGACACCGGGATCGGCATTCCCGACGAGGAAATTCAGGCGATTTTCGAGGAATATCATCAAATCGGCAATGAGGCGCGCGAGCGCAGCCTCGGTCTCGGCCTCGGTCTCTCCATCGTACGGCGGATCGGCAACCTGCTTGGCCATCGCGTGCGCGTGCGTTCGCATCATGGCAACGGCTCGGTCTTCGCCATCGAAGTCGCGCTGCCGCAGGTTGCAACGACGCCAAAGCTTGCGGGCCTGGGCCAGGATAACGGCCTTGCAAGCGGCGACAAGGCGGCACGCAAGGCCGCGATCCTGGTGGTCGAGGACGATCCCGAATTACGCGAGCTTTTGTCGCATTCTCTCAATGCAGAGGGGCATCGGGTGGCGCGCGCCTATGACGGGAGCGAGGCGATGCAGCTGGTGGAGCGCGAAGACTTCCGACCCGACGTCATCCTCGCGGACTTCAATCTACCCAACCGCATGAACGGGCTCGAAGTGGTCGCCAAGGTTCGGGAAAGGCTTCATCGCAGCATTCCGGTGATCATTCTGACCGGCGACATTTCGACCAGGACATTGCGCGCCATAGCGGACGCCGACTGCGTGCTGCTCAACAAGCCCGTGAAACTGGACGATGTGACGCTGGCCGTTCAACGCGCGCTGGCGTCGAAACATGCGAGGCCGGACGCCAAGCTTCCACCGCCCGTCGAAAAGGCTGAGGTTCCGGGGCCGCCCGTCATTTATGTCGTCGACGATGACCATCGCGTGCGCGAGGCGATACGCAGTGTGCTCGAAGACGATGGGCGGACCGTCGAGGATTTCGGCGATTGCGAGGCGTTTCTCGCAGCCTACCGACCGGGCCGGGAAGCCTGCCTGCTGATCGACGCCTATCTGCCGGGAATGAGCGGGCTCGAATTGCTCAAGCGGCTGAGCGACCAGGGCCATCGGATGCCGGCGGTGATGATCACCGGCAACGCTGACGTGGCGATGGCGGTTCTGGCGATGAAGGTCGGCGCGTCGGATTTCATCGAAAAGCCGATTGGCCGCGAAGAGCTGCTGGCCAGCGTCGAGCGCGCGTTGGAGCATTCGCAGGATGCGAGCAAACTGATCGCCTGGAGGGACGCCGCCGCAAGTCATCTGGAAGGCCTCACGCAGCGGCAGAAGCAGATCATGGGGCTGGTTCTAGCCGGTCATCCGAGCAAGAACATCGCGGCTGATCTCGGCATCAGCCAGCGCACGGTCGAAAACCATCGCGCCGCGATCATGAAACGGACCGGCGTGAAATCGCTTCCCGCGCTGGCGCGCCTGGCGGTCGCCGCGGTGAAGTGATCGCCGCCGCCAGGATCAAGAACTACGATTTAGTCGAATACGCTCATGGCGATGAGGAAATTTTATGCGCCTCGCTAGATTCAGGCGAAAGAACCACGCATCGGACGGCGCGAATTTGCACGACTCCGGCCGAGTCGATCCAGTGCTATCGGAGCGGGTTTTTTCGTTTGTCCCCGATGGCTGGTTCGATGAAGGGCGCACGAATCGACCTTCGAACAAACAAAAAGCATGTTGCAAACGGGAGCTCGGTTGCGACGGTCTTGCTCCTGTGGACGGCCGCTTTCGAGCCGACTTGAGCTATTGAATCGATGTCGGTCGGATGACCATAATTGGCGCCGAGCGGCCGCCAAACGTCGATTGCGAACCGCTGGAATCCGCCCGCGAAATCGACTCGTTAGCAAACCCTTTGGCCAGACGCCGCGGCAAAATTGAGTCGCTCACAAAATTATGGGATTCATGAGACGCACGGAGCTTCATCCCCGCACGTTGGCGTCCAGAGTCTTCGCCGAACCGCTACTTCGTAGCTTGCGAGTACGGACCCGCTAGACAATGATAGAACACGTACTTTGTCAACTCGACGAGTCCGAGATATGCGACCGTCGCGACGGCGAGGAACACGAAGTAATACGGCGGAAGGGTCACAAAGCCGAACCAGGCGCCGCAGTACGGTAGAAACGGAAGCGCGATCGCCAGGGCGACCGTCCCTATGTTCATAAGCGTGAGAAACTCGCCCGGCTTGCTGCGAAAGAACAGCCGCCGTGTCCGGATGCAGAAGACGACCAAGGTTTGGGTGACCATCGATTCGACGAACCAACCCGTCTGAAACAAGCCCTGGCCGGCGTGAAACAGGCTCAGCATTGCCCAGAAGGTTATGAAATCGAAGATGGAGCTGACGGGACCGAAAACCAGCAT
>NZ_JBKQOU010000292.1:0-3021 GCF_052145335.1 Rhodoblastus sp. | reverse complement strand
GTCATCGCCGACGGCCTGTCCTGCTGGATGGGGCGCGACGGCAATTACTGGGGCCATAACGCCATCATCCGGACGCAGGCCTTCGCCGACCATTGCGGACTGCCGCATTTGAAGGGACGTCCGCCCTTCGGCGGGCATATATTGAGCCATGATTTCGTCGAGGCGGCGCTGATCCGCCGCGCCGGCTACAGTGTCTACATGCTGCCTTCGCTCGGCGGCTCGTTCGAGGAAAGCCCGCCTTCGCTGATCGACGTGGCCTCGCGGGACCGGCGCTGGTGCCAGGGCAATTTGCAACATATCCGCGTGCTGCCGGCCAAGGGCCTGCATCCTGCCTCGCGCCAGCATTTCATCACCGGCGTCATGGGCTATATGGCTTCGCCGCTTTGGATGGCGCAATTGCTGGTAGGCATTCTCCTTGTCTTCCAAACGAGCCATATCCGGACAGAATATTTCCCCAAAAATTTCACGCTTTTCCCGATCTGGCCGCGCTTCGACGCCGAACGTTCGCTGGAATTGTTCGAAGTGACCATGGCTATGCTGCTAGCCCCAAAATTCTTCGGCCTGATCCTGGCTGTGGTCGACGGACCGACGCGGCGCGGCGCCGGCGGCGCGATCCGGCTGACCTTCTCCACGCTGTTCGAAGTGCTGATGTCGGCCTTGCTGGCGCCGATCATGATGATGATCCAGACCGGCCATGTGCTGCATATCCTGTTCGGCTTCGACACCGGCTGGGACGCGCAACGACGCGACGACGGCTCAATCCCGTTCAATGACATCGTGCGCCGCCACCGCTCGCATGTGACGCTTGGCGTGGTCTCGCTGATCGCTGGCCTGCTGATTTCCCCCTCGCTGGTCGCCTGGATGTCGCCGACGATCGCCGGTCTGATTTTGGCCTTTGGCCTGTCCTGGGCCAGCGGACAGCGCTCGATAGGCCTGGCGTTGAAACGCTTCGGTCTGCTGGTGACGCCCGAGGAGTCCAATATTCCGCCCATCGCGTTACGCGCGAACGCCTTGGCGATGCAAATGGCCAGCGGCGGCCAGGATGGCGACGACGCCTTGCGCGTCGTTCACGACGACCCGACTTTCCGGGCGATCCACGAAGCTTTTCTGGCAGACGGAAAACCGCGCGCGCACGGCGACATCAGTCCCGAACGCGCTTTGGCAGACGCCAAACTCAAGGACTCCGAGAGCATCGAGGACGCCGTAAAATGGTTGTCCCCTAATGAGCGTATGGCTCTCCTGCACGATCGCGCTTTGATCGGCGCGCTGGCGCGTCTCCCTTCGCTAGAAGGCGCGCCCGCCATCCAAGCGGCATAGAGCATGACGACTCGATTTCAGAGTCGGACGGGAAATGGCGCCGTTTTCGGCGATGACTTGCGATGCGGCGCGCATCCCGACGAAGGCCGTATCGCTGCATGGATCGGGCTAGGCGAACCAATGCGCGCATTGCTGCTGAGGAGGTCGGCGGAAACCGAACCTGTCTGAGTAAATTCCGAGCCTGCCTCTGCGCCATTTAACGAACGATATTCTTCGTCAGGGACTCGGCGCCATGTGATCGAAGCCTGTCGGCCTCAAGGACACGTCCGCGATCTCTGAAAACCAGCCACTTCACCTGCGGCGCGGGGCGCCTTCATCACCGCGTCGAGCCGCTCAACGATGACGCGCAGCCGCCAGCGACGGTTTAGTTCGTCCGAAATGTTAAAGGGAGGATAAAATGAAAAAATTTATGATCATCGGCATCGCAACAGCGGCGTTGATAGGCTCGGCTCAGTTCAAGGGTTCGGTTGCCCAGACGGGCGATAAAACTCCACCCACGCAGTCGGAACAGAAGCCGGGACCGGTGGACAACCAGGTCGCCAATGACGTCGACGCCAGAATCGCCCAGCTCAAAGCGAACCTGCACCTGACTGTCGATCAGGAAAAGAACTGGCCGGGCGTACAAGCTGCATTGCACGATTATGGAATCGGCCAGTTGAAAAATGCCATGGAAAACGGCAATCGCCCGAGCCGCCGTGACCGTGAAGAGCAGGCTCAGGATCGCCCCAATGACATCGCTCTTATGCGAACCATGGCCGACGGCCTCACCGCCAGGGGCGCATCCTTGAAGAAGCTCGCCGACGCCGCCGAACCGCTCTATACCAGCCTCGACGATCGGCAGAGGCGCGAACTGGTCCAGTTCCTCAAGACCGACTTCGAAACACGCCGCGGCTGAGGTCCGGCGGAGCCTGCCGCTTCGCCCGGTGCTTTTTTCCAGCGCCGGCAAGACGCCCAACCGACGCGCCGGCGACTGGCGCCTGACGCCAGCCAAACGGACCGGTCAGGGCGCGCCCATCGACGCCGACGCGTCTCGAAACCGAAAATGGTCGGCGGCGTTCAACAACATCAAGGGTGATCAAATGAAAACTCAAATCGGAATTCTCGCGGCGCTCGTCGTCATCGCCACAATCCCTCCGTTTCAAGCCGAAGCAAAGGGATGCATCAAAGGCGCGATCGTCGGCGGCATCGCTGGACACATGGCCGGACACGGCGCCATTGGCGCGGCGGCAGGCTGCGCAGTCGGTCATCACGAGGCGAACAAGCCGCGCCCAAGCCAGGAAGGGCAGCCAGCAATCCCCCCGAAGTGAAGGCGACAGTGGGCTGGGCAGGATAGTCTTAAGACGCGGCGCCCGGATCAAAAAGGCATTGAAGAGAACGACGACTTTGCGCGCCGTCGCTACGGCGGCGGCAAGGCTCTCAATGGCTTTCAAAGTTTGTTATTGTTGTCCTGATGAGCTTTTTTGTCCGCCTCAAGGCGCTTTATGGCGAGCTGATAGGCAATGTAATACATGTATATGTGGTCGACATACTGGACGGTTTCCTGCCCCACGATTTCAGCCGCGCCAAGCTCGACATTATTAAACCAGATGTTTGGATCGAAACCGGCCCTTTCCGCGAAAGCGCGGAACTTCGCCAGATTGCGAGGGCCGGCCTCGCCGACGAAGCCGCTGCGCCGCCAAAAATCGCAGCCTGAAGAGGCGCAAA
>NZ_JBKQOU010000291.1:0-5919 GCF_052145335.1 Rhodoblastus sp. | reverse complement strand
TTCCCGTCGCCGGACGCGACATCCGTTCTCTCGATTACGGATATTGCGGCGCGGCGCCAATGCCGGTCGAGGTCTTCCGCAACTTCGAGGAACGGACGGGAATCAAGATCCTGGAAGGATATGGACTGACCGAAGGAACCTGCATCAGCAGCTGCAACCCGCCCAATGGCGAGCGGCGTATCGGCTCCATCGGACTGCGCCTGCCGGGTCAGCTGATGAAGGCCGTCGTCCTCGACGACCAGGGAGGATATGTGGGTGATTGCGCCGCCGACGAGGAGGGGGTGATCACGATTTCCGGCCCCAACGTCTTTTCCGGCTATTTGTCGGCGGAACATGACGCGGGGCTCTGGCTGGATTGCGGCGACGGACGGCGTTGGCTCAACACCGGCGATCTCGGACGCCAGGACGCCGATGGCTATTTCTGGCTGACCGGCCGGAAAAAGGAACTCATCATCCGCGGCGGCCACAACATCGACCCGCAGTCGATTGAAGAGCCGCTGCATCAGCACCCCGCCGTACAGCTGGTCGCGGCCGTCTCCAGGCCCGACGCCCATGCGGGCGAACTTCCGGTGGCCTATGTTCAGCTGAAGCCGGGCTTCGCCGTCACCGAGGAGGAATTGGCCGAGTTCGCCCGTTCGAATATCGGCGAGCGGGCCGCCCTTCCGAAACATATCCGCATCATCGAGGAAATGCCGCTGACGGCGGTCGGCAAAATCTTCAAGCCGGCGCTCAAACAATTGGAAATCAGGGACGTCATTTTCGCAGCGCTGAGCGAAGCGGGCCTGTCGCCGAGCGAGATCAAGGTCGTCGAAATTCGTGGTCAGGGAACGACGGTTGGCGTCACGCTGGCGGATATGAAGGACGAGAGCGCCGCGCGAAAGGTTTTGGGCGGCTTTCCCTACACGTTCTCCATTCGGTAGATATCGCCCGGCAAAGTCGCGAGCTTCAGGGACCTCGACTTTCGATCGACGCCCGACACGGACAAAGCGAAGATCGGCCAAATTTGATGTCCGGTTTGCGGGACAATATATCGAAACGTGAAATCGCCGAGACGGTTGAATGACCGCAATTCTGCCTAAACCGGCCTTTTTTCCCCTCGAAACCGGTCCCGGGATGTGGTCTGCGTGGTCAACATCCCGGTCGACGATGTGACGCAAGACTGCGTGCCGACCATCGCCGCTGACGAGGTCAACACGGGGTCGCAGAGCGATCCCGGATGCGACGACAATGACAATGAACAACCGGAATCGCGCGTTCGGACGTCACCGGCGCTTTCGCGTTTCAGCATCCGACGACGGTGACTTGATTGATTCCGTTTCCCTCGCCTCGCTCGACCGAATTGTTCTAGGCGACGATCCGACGACGCATGACGCGGTCCTGATCGCCTTTGAGCACGTCAAATTCGGTCTCTGCGTTCGAGCGCCAGAATCTGATGTCAAAAATCTGTCCGCCAAAGCGGAGGTTCTTGACGGTCAAATCGTTGAGCCAGTCTGGCAGCGTCGGGTCGATATAGAGCTTGCCATGCGGCGCGTCGGGCTGGAGACCGAGCATGGCATGCAACAGCGACAGGACGGATCCCGCCGCCCAGGCTTGCGGCACGTTGGCGCCTAAGTATTGCAAGGGAAAACTATTCGCGCTGCGGCCCAGGCCGGCATAAAGCTCCGGCATGCGATTGAGCATGAAGAAGCATCCCGCCGCCGCGACGTCGTGCGCGATCCGGGCTGCTTCGTCGGCATGGCCGTAGCGTTTGAATCCCTGGGCGATCAGTCCGTTGTCGTGAGGCCAGACCGCTCCATTTTGATAGGAAAAAGGATTGTAGGCGGGATGATCGGCCGAGAGCGTGCGGATTCCCCATCCGCTCCACATATCGTCTCGCATCAAGCGTGCGATGACGCGCGCCGCCCGTTCGGGCGGAACGATGCCCGACCACAGGCAATGGCCGGGATTTGAGGCTACGCTGAGGACGGGTTTCTTGGTCCCATCGAGCGCGAACGCATAAAAACCGCTCTCTTCGTCCCAAAACACATCATTGAAACGATGGTGCATTTTTTCAGCCCGCCTATCTGTTCGGCAGCGCTCGAAAAAAGACTGGCGCACGCGCCTTGGATGGCGAGCCCAATCGATGCAGCCTGACAGCGCGCGCCGTCGACGCGGCCAGAAAGATTTGACGAAACGCAAAACATGCTTGGCCATGGCGCCGCAAATAGTGCTTGTCGTTCCTGCTTGCGCCTTGAACGGCGAAAGCCCGGGCTGGAATCCGTTTTTCAAAAAACTGTTTTGGGTCGATATTCGCGGCCCCGCCCTTCATGCCTTCGACCCGGCGACCGGCAAGGATGAGTGCTGGGAGATGCCGGCCTGGATCGGCTGCCAGGCGCCTGCCCCGTCAGGCGCTGTGGTCGCCTTACGGACAGGGCTCTATGACTTCAATGCGAAAACAGGGGCTTTGATTCTTCTGGCGCCGCCTCCTTTCGATCCGCGCCGTTTCATTTTCAATGACGGGCGGTGCGATCCGCAAGGACGCTTCTTTGTGGGACCGATGTATGCGCCGCTGGCGCCTGACGATCAGTCTCGCGCGCCACGAGCGGCGCCGCTCTGGCGCTTTGACCCGGACGCCACGACCTCATGGACGACAGCGACGCCTCTGGTGGCGACGTCGAACGGTCTGGCGTGGAGTCCCTACGGAAAGACAATGTATCATTCGGACACGAACTCGCGGATGATCTCGGCCTACGATTACGATCCCGCGACAGGGTCTACCGATCGTCGCAGGCTTTTCGCCCATGTCGAAAGCGAGGCTGAGATGGGCGGCCCTGATGGAGCCTCGGTCGACAGCCAAGGCTTTTATTGGTGCGCGGTTTTCGCCAGCGGCTGCCTTCTGCGCTTTGTCCCGCAGGTAAATTGGAACGCCGCGTCCTCTTGCCGGTTAAATATCCGACGATGCCCGCTTTTGGCGGCGAAGGGCTCAACACTCTGTTTGTTACCTCCGCCAATTGGCCGCTCTCTCACGAAGAGCGAAACAGGCGACCGAATGAAGGCGGTCTTTTTGCGATGGAGGCGCCGGCGCCGGGCCTGCGGACCACCCCGTTCAACCTGGCGAGAAACCCATGAGCATAACCGTCGGCGATTTCATCATAGAGCGTCTTCACGCCTGGGGCGTCCGTAAGATTTTTGGCTATCCCGGCGACGGGATCAACGGCGTGTTCGGCGCGATGAACAGGGCGCCGGACAAGATTGAGTTCATTCAAACGCGCCATGAGGAAATGGCCGCCTTCATGGCTTCGGCCTACGCGAAGTTCACCGGCGAACTGGGCGTGTGCATCGCGACATCGGGACCCGGCGCCTCGCATCTCCTGACTGGCCTTTACGATGCGCGGCTTGATCATCAGCCCGTTCTCGCGCTGGTCGGGCAGCAAGCCCGCACGGCTTTGGGCGCACATTACCAGCAGGAACTCGATCTGAACAGCATGTTCAAGGACGTCGCCGGCGCCTTTGTCGAAACCGCGGCGACGCCGCCGCAGGTGCGGCACATGATCGACCGCGGCGTGCGCACCGCAATCGGCTAGCGCAAGGTCGCGGTGCTGATTTTCCCGAACGACGTGCAGGAGCTGGATTATGAGGAGCCGCCGCGCAAGCATGGCGCGGTATTCTCCGGCGTCGGCTATTCCAAGCCGAAAGTCGTTCCTTACGACGAAGACCTGCGCCGCGCCGCCGATGTCCTCAATGCCGGCTCCAGGGTCGCCATGCTCGTCGGCGCCGGCGCGCTCGGCGCAGAGCAGGCGGCGGGACGCTGGCGTGCCGGCTCGCCGAAAAGGGCTTTTCAGTCGTGGCTTTCGACGCCGGTCCTTTTTTCCGCCCGCTCGATGATTTTGCCTCCGACGAACAGGAGCAGACCAAGCTCTATTGGACAGACGAGCGCATCGTCGAGGGTAACGACTGGCTGACCATGGGCGGCAAGAACAGCGGCAAGGCGGTGGGCGGCTCGACCGTGCATTTCGCCATGGTGTCGCTGCGCTTCCGGCCCGAATGGTTCAAGTCGCGCACGATTTTCGGCTATGGCGCCGATTGGCCGCTCGATTGGCGCGAGATGTGGGAATATTATGGAAGAGCGGAGCGGGATTTGTCTATCTCCGGACCTGTATCCTACCCTTGGGGGCCAAAACGGCCGCGCTATCCTTATCGCGCTCACCCGATCAACGCCGCCGGCATGGTGTTGGCGCGAGGCGCCGAGGCGCTTGGCATGGCTTGGACGCCAACTCCTTTGGCTACGGTCTCTGCGCCGCGCGGCAAATCGCCGCCCTGCGTCTATCGCGGTTTTTGTCGCTTCGGCTGTTCGACCAACGCCAAGCAAAGCGTGCTGACGGTCTGGATTCCGCGTGCGATCAAAGCCGGCGCCGAAATTCGCGATCTCGCCATGGTCGGGCGCATCGAGACGAATGCGCGTGGCCTGGCAAGCGGCGTCCATTATCATCGCGAGGGCCAGTGGCGCTTTCAGCGCGCGAAAAACGTGGTCGTCGCGGGCTATGCCGTTGAGACGCCGCGCCTGCTGCTGATGTCGGCCAATGAGCAATTCCCCGATGGACTCGCCAATTCCTCGGGCCTCGTCGGCAAGTATCTGATGACCCAGCCCAACCAAGCGGTGTTTGGCGAAATGGACGATGAGATCCGCTGGAACAAGGCGCCCCCATCGACGACGATCACCGAGCATTGGAACTACGACGACCGCAAGGATTTTTTCGGCGGCTATTGCTGGATGGCTCAGGGTCCTTTGCCGATCGAATGGGCGACGGTCGTGACCGAATCGCGCGGTCTCTGGGGCGAGGCCCTATGGCGCGAGATGCAGAATTACAATCATGCCGTCGGCGTGAAAATGGTCGGCGAATCCATGCCGAACGAGAATAATCGCGTGACGCTGGATTCTGAAAAAGATCAATATGGTCTGCCAATCGCCCGCATACACTACGCTTGGACGAAAGACGACGAGGCCCTGATCGCCCATGCTCTTGACCAGATGGAGATGAGCTTGCACGCCGCCGGCGTGCGCAACACCTTTCGCCAGGCTCAGGACGCCAATCATCTCGGTGGCACGGCGCGCATGGGAGCGGATCGCCTGACCGGCGTCGTCGATGCCGATTGCCGCTGCTGGGACATCCGTAATCTCTGGGTCTGCGACGGCTCGGTGTTCCCGACGGT
Source organism: Rhodoblastus sp. (assembly GCF_052145335.1). Classification (GTDB taxonomy): domain Bacteria; phylum Pseudomonadota; class Alphaproteobacteria; order Rhizobiales; family Beijerinckiaceae; genus Rhodoblastus. The sequence goes on along the minus strand of NZ_JBKQOU010000291.1, from coordinate 729 downwards.
CGGCGGAGTCAATCCGTCTCTGACCATCCAAGCCATCGCGCTTCGGACAGCCGACCGCATCGAGGCGATGAAGTCGCGGGGCGAACTCGTAGCAAGCGGATGACGCCACTTTGCGCTGCGCGTCCCCGCTCTCCGTGCCGCCAGAACGCGAGCGGGAGTGTGGCCAGCGCGACCGAAGCAGCGGCGCCGAACAGGCCCGCAAAGCTCTTCGGGCGCAGCGTGTCGCCCAGCATGGCGAAGATTGAAATCATGGGCGACTTCGTTATCGGCCGGCTCCTTCTGGCGCTGGGCTGGGGCGACGACAGCGCTGATGCTGTGGGGATTTCAGCTGCGTGAAAATGACGAGACTATGGGAGCGACGCCCGAGGAATCGTCGACCTGATCAGGAAAGTCAGCTGCAATGAGCCAGCCTATTCCGGTCTGCGGCCGCATGCTACAGAATAGGCGCCGTCATTCTCCCCGTCGCGGCCTTCGAAAACGACGCAAACCTTGAGGCCCTTTTCCACGGTCCATAATTGCAGCTTGACGAGTTCGCCATGCAGCCGGGCCAGTTCGCGCTCGTAGTCCTTGCGGTTCAGCTTGCCTTCCGACGACGGCTGCTCGGCGTCGCGGACCTTGCCCTTTTTCTTGGCCATGCGATTTCCTCCCCTCGCTTTTTGTCCGGCCATGGCGCCAGACCGGAGCTTGCAACAAGTCTGTCACATTGCGCCGGATTTGCACATGCGGTCC
>NZ_JBKQOU010000290.1:0-11622 GCF_052145335.1 Rhodoblastus sp. | reverse complement strand
GGCGCAGTTGACCCGGGTTCGCCGTCCGGCGCGCGATCCAATTCCTGCCTTTCCGGCGAAGGTGGCGGATAGGGCGCAGTTGACCCGGGTTCGCCGTCCGGCGCGCGATCCAATTCCTGCCTTTCCGACAAAGGCTCTTCTTCGGCGCCATGATTATTTTGAGCAGCAGCGGAATTTGCTCCTGTTGCGAGCATAAACGCAAACATCAATGCCAATAGCAACACAGAGAGAGAACCGTCCGCCGCTCGCGACAGCAACAAGTTTGCATTGCGATTTTTATTGCATTGCTGCGTACGGACCACGCTGAAGCTCCCAATATAAATTAGCCAGCACGCAAACATTTCGAAAATACAGTTAAAAAAATAACGCTCATAGATAAAAAATGTCAAGAATTTTCAACTAAGTATGACGGAGCGATAACGGTCTGTATTTCTTGAAAAAATATGACATCGCACGTTAACCCGCCTCCGCCAGAAATTCCGGCAGCATCGCCTTGAATGCCGCGACGTCGATGGAAAAATCTGATTTTGAGCGGCGCGCCGGGTCAGTGGCCTCGCCATGAAGGGAAAAGAAGCGGCCCTGTTTCAGATCGGTCAGATCCCAGAAAAAATCGTCCTGCATGAACGGGCTGGTCAAAGCGAAAACTCCCACGCCGCGCGGCGAAAACACCAGGCTAGTCAAGCCTGCGCCGCAATTGCCCACGATCAGCTCCGCTCCAGCGAAAATCCGCAACTGATCGGCGAAGGATAATCTTCCCGGATCGACGCTGACGAAACCCAACGGACGCAGCAACGAGAGGATGTCCTTTTCATTGGTCAAGCGGCGGCTCTTGCCGGAATTGCGCGTGACATAAAGCCGTTTCGGACCGTCGCGTTTTGCTCCCAGTTTTTCTGGCAGGCTTTCCAGAAGTTCGATGGCCCGAGGCGACTTGACCCAGGGATGTTGCGAGACCGGCAGCGGATAATGCAACCGCTCGAAAATCATCGGGCCGCGCCGCATGCCGACGATCTGCTCGGGCTTGACGCCGAACAAGGCCAGGCTGTCAAGATAGACGCGGCTCATGCCTCCCGTCTTGGCGGTGACGACGATCCGGCATTGCGTCAAATCGCAAAATTGCGCGGCTATGGCGATGCGCGGCAGCAACTCGACCAGCCAGTGGCCGTAATTGCCGTCCCAGAACTGGCGCAGATAAATCGTTTCGCCCGACAGAAAACGGATCGGTCTCAGCGGCCAGATACGGATTGTCAGGCCGCCGCCCAGCCGCGAAAACGGCTTGAACTGCTGCGTATCGTCGCTGTTGGTCAGGCTTTCAGCGATAATTTCGCCGTCCCTGGTGAGCAGGACGCCACCGCCTATGGCGCAGGCCTCGTCAAAGGTCGCCACGCCTCCCGGCGGCGGCGACGCCGGCATGGAGCAAAGACGGTCGATCGCTGGATAGAATTCCGTCGGCGCCTTTTTTATGCACGGCTTTTGCCGCCTGTAGGCCTGTTCCGGCGGCAGAGGGTAAAAAATACGGGCGGCGTCGGAGGCGGCGACGATCCGCGCCTGTCGGCGGGCAAAAGAAGTCCAGGCCAGCCGCCAGCGCCCGAACGGGAGCAGACGCCAGCGAAAGTTTTTACGCGCGGAAAATTCCATTCCGTGTTTTCGCTCAATAGGAAATCTGCGGCGGCTCGGCCGGCGGCGGCGCAGCGATCGGCCCGGTCGCGCCAAATCCTTCGACGGGCAGATCGACGGCGATCGGACCGGCCTTGGCGAAATTCAGGGTCGCATGGACGACCCCGCCTGGAAACATTGCAGCTTTCAGGCCGACCAGCATCAGATGAGTGGCGCCCGGTTTCAAAACGACGGTCTGGCCCGGCTTGATCTCGATTCCCTGGGGCAGCTCGCGCATTTTCATGACCCCGCCCTCGGACCTGGTTTCGTGGATTTCCAGTTTTTCGGCCACGTCGCTGGTCCCGCCGAGCAGACGATCCGGCTCCGCGCCTTTGTTCTCGATGGTCAGGAAGCCGACGCCGACGGTCGCCCCGCGCACGGTGGCGCGCGACCAAGGCGCGGATACCTTGATGTCGGCAGCCAGCGCTGCGCTGGCGAAAAGCCCCGCCGCTAGCGCAGCTGAAGCCCAAAAAGCCTTGCGCGAAAAGATCATCGTTCTCTCCCCTGTTGCAGCCCCACGCCCTTATCGTCCCGTGCGCGCCAAAAAGCATAGGCCAGCGCCATCGCAAGAACAGCTCCTGCCGGCGGCGCGAATTCACCCGTGTACACAAGCGGCAGCGGGCTGGCGAGAACAAGGGCGTCTGCCGCCGCCATTTGTCCGGCCAGCCAACCCAGCAGCCCCGCGCCCGCCCAAACCAGCGGCGGCTTGCGCAGGACGTTGATGAAACCCGCCGAACCCAAGGCGAGCAAGGGAATCGACAAGGCCAGGCCGAACTGGATCAGCGGCCTTGAACCCTGCGCCGCCGCCTGCACCCCGACCATATTCTGCAAGGCGATCGGCGCGTCCATCGCCAGGCAGGCCAACAGCGCCGCCGACAGGCTGCGAAGCGGCGCTTTCGCCGCCGATGTTTCGCCACGCCTCGCCAAGGACACGGCCCCCCAGATCAGCACCATCGCGCCGACAAGCCCCACCCCGGCGAGGCGGCCATAAGCCAGCAGCGCAAAGGCCAGAGCCGCACGCAGAAGGATGAACAGCACGGTTCCCAGCAACACGCTGGAGCGCCGTTGCTCCTGCGGCAAGGCGCGGGTCGCCAAAGCGAGCATTACGGCGTTGTCGCCGGACAAGAGGAAATCCAGCCAGACAATCTCGATCAGGCTGGCGAGCGACTGCGAGACGTCCATGGTCGTTTCTCTCCGGGCGCCAAACTGGCAAAAAAATCAATCCAAGGCCAGCGCTTTCGCCATGCCCTCGATGGCGCGCGCCGCGCGGTTCAATTGCGCGCCGCGCCAATCCGGCAGGTGAACGAAACATGCGCGCCGATCCATCAACAACGAGAGGTATAAGCTTTCGTTGCAAAGGTAATCGCCGGCGTGGCGGGACACAGCGGCGGGAACGCCACTTTTTCGCGCCAGAGCGACGAGGCGCGCGGCCCGACAAGGGCTGTGCAAGAACTCCGGCGCGCCATGGACGATGGAACGGCTCCAGGCAAACTGTTTCGCCGCATCCGGGCGCAACAATGATACGCGGTTGCGCGCCAGCGTTTCGACCGAAAGTCTTTTCCGCCTTGCCGCTACGCCGAGCAGCAGCACGGCGTCCGGGCCGGTCTCGGCGAACAGGCGGCATAGCCTTGGCGACAGCGCCTCAAATTCGACCGGCAGCACCGCGACATGCAGGTCGATCCCGGCGAGGGCGAAGGCGTTTTTCCGCCGGCGTAAATCCTCGGTGAGGATCTGGGCCGGATTGGCCGCCTGCCCGGGAAAGGCGCCAAAACCGGCAATCAGCAACGATTTGCGCATGTTCGGACGCTCAAAGGCCAATGGCGGCGGCGATCTTCTCCACCGCGACGGTCGGCGACAGGGCGCCTTCCGCCACCTGGCGCTCCAGTTCCGGCAGCAGGGCTTTCGCGGAAGCGTTGGAGCGCAGGCGCGAGAAGAAGAAATCCTCCAGCATGGTCCACATCCACTTCACCTGCTGGTCGCGGCGTTTTTTGGCGCCTTCGCCCGAAGCCTCAAAACGGCGGCGATGCTCGATCACCTGCGCCCACATTTCCTCCAGCCCGATATTGTCCCGGCCGGAAATCAGCACCACCGGCGGCGACCAGTTCGGCGAGGCCTGCTGCATGATGTGCAAGGCCGCGCGATATTCGCCGGCCGCGGCGACAGCGCGGTTGCGGCCCTCGCCTTCCGACTTGTTGACCGCGATCATGTCCGCGAGTTCCAGCACGCCCTTCTTGATGCCCTGCAATTCGTCGCCGGCGCCGGGAAGCATCAGCACCAGGAAGAAATCGGTCATGTCGGCCACCGCCGTCTCCGACTGGCCGATGCCGACGGTTTCGACCAAAATCACATCGAAACCCGCCGCCTCGCACAGCAGCATGGTCTCGCGCGTTTTCGCCGCCACGCCGCCGAGCGTGCCGGAAGAGGGAGAGGGGCGGATGAAGGCGTTGCGCTCCGCCGAGAGGCGGGCCATCCGGGTTTTGTCGCCGAGAATCGAGCCGCCCGTGCGGCTCGAGGAGGGATCGACAGCCAGCACCGCGATTCTGTGGCCGGCAGCGACGAGATTGGAGCCCAAAGTGTCGATGGTGGTCGATTTGCCGACGCCCGGCACGCCGGTAATGCCGACGCGCATGGCCGAACCAGTGAAGGGCAGCAGGTTCTGCACCAGCGTCCGGGCCAAAGCCTGATGCTCAGGCTTGCGGCTTTCGACCAGCGTGATGGCGCGCGCCAGGGCGGCGCGGTCGCCGGCGCGCAGGCGCTCGGCAAGGGCGGCGATGTCGATGGCGCCAGGACGATGAGAGACGGTCATGCCGCTTTATAGGCGGGCCGGCGCCGCGACGAAAGGCGCCCTCTTACGGAATCCCCGCCGATCCGGGCTGCAAAGCCGGGCCGCCATAGCCGCCGCCATGCGCCTGCACGGCGTTGACCGAGACGCCCACCATCAGATGATCGGTGATGGCGTAATTGAAGCCGGCGCCGACGGTGGTCAGCGTGGTCGATTGCGAGTTGCGGCTGAAAAGATTGTTGAGCGAATCGAGGCCGGCCGGCGCCCTGTTCAAGCCGTTGGTCGCATTGGCCGTGCCGACGCCGAAGGTGACATAGGGCATGAAGCGGCCCATATCGTAGCCCACATTGACATTGGCCATGCCGTAATTATAGCCGCGCGGGCCGTAATTAGAGAGGCCCGGCAGATAGCCGACGCCACCCTGCACGCCGACCACGATATTATTGTCGAATTCCTTGTTGTAGCCAAGAAATCCGCCGCCTCCGAAACCGCCGTGGGTCCCATGCCCCATGCCGGAAACGCCATAGGCCTCCGTGCCCATGGTCAGGCCGGTCCAGGGATTTTTCTGCGCCGCCGCCTCGGCCTCCGCCTGGCTTGTCGTCACCAGTGGCGGCGGTTCGCCGCCGGCGAAATATGGCAGGTCGGCGGCCTGGACGGGCGCAGCCAAGGCCAGACAGAGTAGCGGCGGAAAGCAGATGGCGGCGCGGATCATTCAGGCCTCACGGATTTTGCGCCAGTGTAATCGCTGACAAGTCTGGCGACAACGTGGCAGGAAACCTTAGTCCCGCCACCTTCCGGCTTGGACGCGGACCCCGCATAAAATCCTGCATGGCGCCTCGGACAAGGACATTTCGAGGCCGATCACCGTCGCCGGCGCCGCCGGGACCATGCGGATGGGGCTGAATTGAGGCTCAAGAGTGTTATTCGGCCGACTGCCGGAAGGCGGCCGCCTCCGGCTCGATCGCCTCGAGCACGGCCTGGCGCCATTCCCGCTTGATCGGCAAGATAGGCGGGTTCGGCGCCAACTCGGGCTCCGGCGTCGCCGGGGCGATCGACTCGATATTCTCGGTCTTCGACGCTTTGCGCATGAACAGATTATAGACCATCCACTGGGCGCGATTCCTCTTGCCCTTGAGGGGGAATCGGCTGGCGATCGACTTGGCCGAATAGAAGCCCTTGTAGGCGCCGTCGAGTCCCAGGCGCAGCTCGTCGGGCTGCATACTCGCCGGCCGGAACACAACGTGGCCTTGATCGTACATCGTCCAGTCATAGGAGACGATGCGTTTCGCCTTCTTCATTTCATACCAGGTCAATGTGCCCGGATAGGGCGTCAGCGCGGAATAGGCGCAGGCGTCATAACCGGTCTTGATGTTGAACTTCACCGTCTCATCGAAAACGGACGTGTCGTCGCCGTCAAAGCCGAACATGAACAGGCCGAACACCGAAATCCCGTAGGAATGGATCTTTTCCACCAGGGTGGCGAAATGATCCGGCTGGTTGACCATCTTGTGGACGCTTTTCAGCGTTTCGCGATTGATCGACTCGAAGCCGATGCTGAGCATGGTGCAGCCGCTTTCGGCTGCGAGTTCGAGCATGCGGTCGTCTTCCGCCAACTTTGACGTCACGCCCGCCTGCCAATGAAATCCGCGCCCTTTCATGGCGCGCATCACTTCCTTCGGGCGCTCCGGCGTGCCGAAGAAATCCGCGTCATTGATCGAAATCGTGCGCGAACCGCACGCCTCCATTTCCGCGATCACTTCATCGACCGGACGGTAACGGAATTTGAGGCCGTTCATCAGGGGCTCGGCGCAGAAGGTGCAGCCGGTATGGCAGCCGCGCGACGTCTGCACAAAAGTCTTGTTCACATAGCGATTCTTCTTGAGCAGATCGTAGCGCGGCATCGCCATGCCGGCCATCGAATGCAAAGTCGGCGACTTGTACAGCCCGCGCATAAAGCCGTTTCGCAGATCGTCGAGCAGCTTGGCCATCACCAGTTCCGCCTCGCCGACCACCACCGCGTCGCAATGGGTCAAGGCTTCCCGAGCCATGAAACTGGGATGGACGCCGCCCATTACGACGGGAACGCCCCTGGCGCGAAACGCATCGGCAATTTCATAGCCGCGATTGACGTAGCTGGTCATCGCCGAAATGCCGACGAGGTCGGCTTTCAGGTCGAAGTCGATGGTCTCGATGTTCTCGTCTGTCAGCACCACTTCATATTGATCGCGTGGAATGCAGGCGGCCACGGCGAGCAAACCCGCCAAGGGAGAATAGAGAGCTCGATTCAAATAGATCGGCCGGGTCGTCAACGAATCCGTCTTCGGATTGATGAGGTGAACTACGCGCGCGCCCAAAGGCAAACTCCGGAGCGGGTTGACCGTCGTCCTTCAACGACAGGGGCTCGCGGGAGTTCCGTGTTTTTGCGTTTGATCGTCGTGATGGTTATCCCGGAGCAGGCGGACACCATCCGCCAGGCCGGTAAACGGTCCCGTTCACGCTTCGTCGGCGACTTTCGCGATTTCGCGGTAGCGGGCCCGCAATTCGTCGATGCAGATTTTTTCGCCGTTGCGCTCGAAATGCCAGAATGTCCAGCCGTTACAGGCCGGGAGGCCTTGAGTGAGCGCGCCGATCTTGTGGATCGAGCCGACGATGTCGCCGAGAGCAACGGCGCCGTCGGCGCGCACCATCGCCTGGTGGCGGCGCTTTTGGTCGAACAACATCGTTCCGGGCGGGATCATCGCCGCCTCGACAAGGCTGGCGAAGGCGACGCGGGGCTCCTGCCTCTTGCCGAGCGGCGTGCTGAACGCCGCATCGTCCATCGGTTCGGCGGCGAGGATGCGGGCGCGCGCCGCGTCGATATAAATTTCGTCGCGCTCGCAGCCGATGAAATGCCGGCCGAGCTTCTTGGCGACCGCGCCGGTGGTTCCCGAGCCGAAAAAAGGATCGAGCACAACGTCGCCGGGCTTTGACGCCGCCATGAGGATGCGCGCGAGAAGCGCTTCGGGCTTTTGCGTCGGATGGGTTTTCCGCCCCGCCACGTCCTTGAGCCGCTCAGCTCCGGTGCAGATCGGGAAGAACCAGTCCGAACGCATCTGGCGGTCCTCGTTGCCGGCCTTCAACGCATCGTAATTGAAAGTATAGTTTTTCGCCCCGGCGCTTTTTGACGCCCAGATCATGGTTTCATGCGCATTGGTGAAGCGCCGCCCCCGAAAATTAGGCATGGGATTGGCCTTGCGCCAGACGATGTCGTTGAGAATCCAGAAACCCAAGTCCTGCAGGATCGCGCCGACACGGAAAATATTGTGGTAGGAGCCGATGACAAAAATCGTCGCCTCCGGCTTCATCGCCTTTTGCGCGGCGGCGAGCCAGTCGCGGGTGAAACGGTCGTAATCGGCGAAGGAGGCGAATTTGTCCCAGTCGTCGTCGACCGCATCGACCTCGGATTGGTCGGGCCGGGTCAGGCCGCCTTCCAGCTGAAGATTGTAAGGAGGATCGGCGAAGACCAAATCGACGCTGGATTCCGGCAGGGCGCGCATCGCCTCGATGCAATCGCCGGTCAATATGCTGTTCAGGGGCAGAGTTCCATTCGCAAACCGGGGCTTGCCGTCCGTTTCCGGACGGCCAGCCGTCCTTGGTCCAGTACGCGAAACCAATTTCTGGACTTTGGAACCGGCCGTCCCGGCGCGAAGGATACTCATGAACTCAAAACCACAACGCGACTGACTGACAAAACGAAACTACGCGCAACGCGGTAAAGAACAGGTTTAAGTAAGGCGCGGGGTTATGTCCCTTTTCCGCACGTAAGGCTTAACGAATTCTGAGGATTACCCAACGGCGGCCGGCATGGACGACAAGCGTTAACAGGCGGTGAAGATGAAACCGCGCCGCGCCAGCTTGAGTTGTTAAGAAATTATAAGACGCTCGTTGCGTCAGGCATCAATTCCGATGAGGAGCCGGATCGGGGCATAGCTGCGCCGATGTTCGCGGCAAGGGCCCAACCTTTGCAGCGCCGCGCGATGCGCCTCCGTCGAATAGCCGGCGTGATCGGAAAAACCATAGCCGGGATGAAGCAGGTCTAGCCGCGCCATCAGCCGGTCGCGCGCCACCTTGGCGACAATCGAGGCGGCGGCGATGGACAGGCTGATGGCGTCGCCGTCGATCACTGCGCGCCCCGGACAGGGCAGGTTTGGCAGGTCGTTGCCGTCCACCAGCACGAATTGCGGGGCGATGGACAGCGCCTGCGCCGCCCGCGTCATGGCCGCCAAAGTCGCCTGCCGGATGTTGATGGCGTCGATGACCGCCGCGGGCGCGAAAACCACCGAAACCGCCAGGGCGCGGGCGAAAATTTCCTCATAAAGCGCCTCGCGCCGCGCGGCGGAGAGTTTTTTCGAATCGTCGAGGCCCTCAGGCAGATTGTCCCGGTCGAGGATCGTCGCGGCGACACAGACCGGGCCGGCGAGCGGGCCGCGCCCGACCTCGTCGACGCCGGCGATCAGGCCGATACCCTGCGCGAGAAGAACGGTTTCGAGTTCGAAATGCGCGCTCAAGCCTCGCTCTCCTCAATAGCGGCCTTGAGGGCGCGCAGATCACGCCAGGCCTGGGCCTTTTTCAGCGGCGCCCGAAGCAGATAGGCTGGGTGCAGCATCGGCAGCGCCCGAATTTTTCGGCCGCCGAATTCGACTTCGCGCCAATGGCCGCGCAGCCGCATGATCCCCTCTTTTTCGTTCAGCAGGGTCTGGGCGGCGGAGGCGCCGAGCAGGACGAGAAAATCCGGCGCGACCAGTTCGATCTGGCGGCGGACGAAGGGCAGGCACAAAGCCACTTCCTGCGGCGTCGGCGGCCGGTTGCCGGGAGGTCGCCAGGGCACGACGTTGGCGATATAGACTTTTGTGCGGTCGAGGCCGATGGCGGCGAGCATCTTGTCGAGCAACTGCCCGGCCCGGCCGACGAAGGGCTTGCCGATCCTGTCCTCTTCGGCGCCCGGCCCTTCGCCGACGATCATGATCTTCGCATTTTCCGCGCCATCGGCGAAAACCAGATTGGTCGCCGAGTTTTTCAGCGCGCAACCTTCGAAGGCGGCCAGTTTTTCTCGCAACTCGGCCAAAGTGCCGGCGCTCACCGCCTGTTCGCGCGCGTTTTTCGTCGCGGCGTCATGCGAAAGCGCCGCCGCCGCCATGCCCGGATTTACTTGCGCCGTATTTACTTGCGCCGGATTAGCAGCCGCGAGGTCGGTTTTTTGCGTTGCGCGTTTGGCGGGACGCGGCGCCTCCGGGGCGGGAGCGGGGGGAGGCGGTGTTGGCTCTTCCGGGGCGGCTTCCACAACCCTTGCCGATTTCTGCCGCGCCGAAAGGGCAAAACGGTCGTGTGGTTGCTCGCTGACCGGACAATCGACGCCCATCTCGACGTACCAGCGCAGAAGCGCAGCGAGATTTTCGTGATCCGGGGCGGATGGAATGGGCATGGACGTTTCTAGCTTCACCCTTTCCTTCGCGCAATTGTTTATGTATGAACTAAATACGCGGGCATTGACTCTATTGGCTACAGACAAGAGACAAGGCCGCGTAGCGCTATGAATCCAGCAAAGCAAGGCGCAACAAATCAGCGTCGCCGGGAAGAGAGTGATGAGCAAAGTCGGGAACGAGCCGCGCGAGGCTATGGATTATGACGTGGTGATCGTCGGCGGCGGCCCCTCCGGCCTGGCGGCGGCGATTCGGCTGAAACAGATCGACCCCGGCCTTTCCGTTGTCCTGGTGGAAAAAGGCTCCGAAATCGGCGCCCATATCCTGTCCGGCGTGGTGATCGACCCGATCGGCCTCGACAAGCTGTTGCCGGGCTGGCGCGAGGCGCCCGATTGTCCACTGAAAATAGAGGTCAGCGAAGACCGCTTTTATCTGCTGGGTCCGTCCGGCGGCGTTCGCCTGCCCAACGTCGTGATGCCGCCGCTGATGAATAATCACGGCAACTTCGTTGGCTCGCTCGGCAATGTCTGCCGCTTCCTCGGCGCCAGGGCCGAGGAGCTAGGCGTCGAAATCTATCCGGGCTTCGCCGCCACCGAGGTGCTTCATGGCGACAAGGGCGAGGTCGTCGGCATCGCCACCGGCGACATGGGCGTCGGACGCGACGGCAAGCCTAAGGACTCCTTCACCCGAGGCATGGAGCTTCGCGGCAAATACACCCTGTTTGCCGAGGGCGCGCGCGGTTCGCTGTCGAAACAGATCATCGCGGCGCAGAAGCTCGACGCCGGCCGGGAGCCGCAGAAATATGGTATCGGCATCAAGGAATTGTGGCTGGTCGATCCATCGAAACACAAGCCCGGCCTGGTGCAGCACAGCTTCGGCTGGCCGCTATCGGGCAGAACCGGCGGCGGCTCCTTCCTCTATCATATCGAGGACAACCAGATCGTCGTCGGCTTCGTCGTCCACCTGAACTACAAGAACCCGACCCTGTCGCCCTTCGAGGAATTCCAGCGCTTCAAGGCGCATCCGATGGTCCGCGACGTCTTCGCCGGCGGCAAGCGCCTGTCCTATGGAGCACGCGCGCTGACCGAGGGCGGCTGGCAATCCGTCCCGAAACTGTCGTTTCCCGGCGGCGCGCTGATCGGCTGCGCGGCGGGTTTTATCAACGTGCCGCGTATAAAAGGGTCGCATAATGCGGTGCTTTCGGGAATGCAGGCGGCGGAAGCGGCGGCCGGGGCAATCAAGGCCGGCCGCGCCCATGACGAACTGGCCGATTACGATTCCGGCTGGCGCGGAAGCGCCATCGGCAAGGACTTGAAGAAGGTGCGCAACGTCAAGCCGTTGCTGTCGAAACTCGGCACTCATCTCGGCGTCGCGGCCGGCGGGGCCGAAATGTGGCTGAACGATCTGTTCGGCCTGACCCTGTTCGGCACGCTCAAACACGGCAAGCCGGATTACGCCTCGCTGAAACCCTTGTCGAAGGTCAAGCCAATCGTCTATCCCAAGCCCGACGGCGTGATCAGTTTCGACAGATTATCCTCGGTGTTCCTGTCCAACACCAATCACGAGGAAGACCAGCCGATTCACCTGAGGCTCGCCGATCTGAACATTCCGGTGGCGAAGAACCTGCCGCTCTATGGCGAGCCGGCGCGGCTCTACTGCCCGGCGGGCGTCTATGAAGTGCTTTACGGCGACGAGGTCAAAAAAGCCGATCCGCGCTTCGTCATCAAC
>NZ_JBKQOU010000289.1:0-13650 GCF_052145335.1 Rhodoblastus sp. | reverse complement strand
GGGGCGCCGGCGCACCGGCTCCAGCCCCTCCAGCACCTCGATCGAAGAGGCGTTATAGTCGGCTTCGCCCGGCGTGCCGTTTTGCGGCTTTTTCAGTTCGACAGCGGGCTTTTTGTCCCGGACGGCTCTGCCGGCCGTCGAAGGGGGAGCGCCAAAAAGATCGGAATTGTCAGCCATGAGCCCTGTTCGGATTCGTGCATTCGAGTGGCGTTCCTTAACATGAAATCGCGCAGGATGTGAACAGAACGAAAACAATTTTTCGCGGCCTGTGGATTTCCATGCTATGGCGACAAAAAAGCGCCGCCATTTTCAGGCGGCAGCTCCGGATAGCCGGAAACGCGGCGTTTCGAGGCGCGGGCAGCGCCGCCCATCCGGCGTGCGCGTCACCCGGCGCTTAGCGGAATCCGGTAGGCGCGATCTGGCCGGCATCTTGGTCATCCGAGTAATTTGAAATGAATTTCATTTGCCTCGACGACCGTCGACGCGTTAGAGCGGGCGTCTGTTCAACGCGCGAAAAATCGCGCCGGGCGCGTGGGTCGGAGTCGCAAGCGAATGGCGTTGCAGAATTACAAGCCGGGCAAGGCGGCTTTCATCTTCATCTTCATCACGGTCGCCCTCGACATGATCGCTCTCGGCGTGATGATTCCCGTCCTGCCGAAACTGATCGTTTCCTTCGAAGGCGGCGATTTCAGCAACGCCTCACGCATGGTCGGCTATTTCGGCATCGCCTGGGCTTTCATGCAGTTCATGTGTCAGCCGCTGCTGGGGGCGCTGTCCGACCGGTTCGGCCGACGCCCGGTGGTGCTTCTGTCCAATCTCGGCCTCGGCCTCGATTATGTCGTCATGGCCCTCGCCCCGACACTTGGCTGGTTGTTCGTCGGCCGGCTGATCTCGGGCGCGGCCGCGGCGAGTTTCTCCACCGCCAGCGCCTATATCGCCGACATCACTCCGGCGGAAAAGCGCGCCGCCCGCTTTGGCATGCTGGGCGGGGCTTTTGGGCTCGGCTTCGTGCTCGGGCCGGCGATCGGCGGCTGGCTCGGCCAGATCGACCTGCGACTGCCGTTCTGGGGCGCGGCGGGCTTTTCCCTGCTCAATGCCTGCTACGGCTATTTCGTGCTGCCGGAGTCGCTGGCGCCGGAAAACCGCACCAGGAAAATCGTCTGGCGGACAGCGCATGTGATGGGTTCGCTGCGCTTCCTGTCGCGCGATCGGTCCCTGTCGCTGCTGGCGGTGGCGGTGTTCCTGTCCTATCTGGCGCATGAATCGCTGCCCAGCCTGTTCGTGCTCTATACGGATTATCGTTATCACTGGGACGCGCGAACCACCGGCATGGTGCTGGCGCTGGTCGGCATAGCCCAGACGGTGGTCGCCGCCGGTCTGGTGAGGCAGGCGGTAAAGAAAATCGGCGAGCTGCCGACGGCCTTCGTCGGGCTGGCCTGCGGCATAGCCGGGTTCATCGCCTATGCTTTGGCGCCGACCGGCTCGGCCTTCGTCGCCGCCCTGCCGCTGGTGGCCTTGTGGGGCTTGACCGGTCCGGCCTTTCAGGCCCTGGCGACGCGGCTCGCCGGCGTGTCGGAGCAGGGCGCCCTGCAGGGCGCGCTTTCCAGCCTTCGCGGCGTTTCCGGCATGATCGGCCCGATTACCTTCACCCAGATCCTGGCCTGGGAAATCGCTTCCGGCCGCAGTCCCGGCGGTAGTTACGGCCTCGCCGCGCTTCTGCTGGCGTTGAGCCTCGTAGCGGCTTTGGCTGTCGGTCGCGCGAAAGCCTCTTCAAACGAAGTGGCCGCCGGTTCGGTAAAGAACCGATAGGTCCGCGTTGGCGAGCAATTGGTTCCCTGTCCCCGGAGTCCGGCCTGCAAAAGGTGAAAGTGAAAATGGCGCGGAAAAACCCCGATTATCCGAACAGAGAATGTTCGTGATATGTTCCACGTGAAACGCTTCGTGGGTCCGGGTTGGCGCCATTGCGCTCCTGTCGTTGAAATCACATGATTTTCTAGAGCTCGCCCGCGGTTAGCGCGGGAGCCGGGAAGCTTCGCGTAGCGCGGCGGTCATAGACAACCTCGCGGTTGAGCGGAGGAAAACAGGTTCGAAACGAACGAAAAAGAGCGGAAAACTGCGCAAATTCGCGCAAAATATCCCGAAATTAGAACGTTTTTTCACGTTTTTTGCACACGTGGCGCGTTGCAATTTCCATACAACCCAAGCGAGATCCATCCCGCGTGACGTAAGGCGTCGCATAAAACCCCGTCTGGCGGTTCGATAGCTTTCCCCCATATAGGGCCTTGGGGATCCTCTACGGCGAAAGTTTTCAAACATGCGTATCAAAACCGGATCGGCTGCCGCCGTTGCGGCGATTGTGCTGGCTTCAAGTCTCGGGCTTCCCGGCGAGGCGCAGGCCAAGGGCTGCATTCGCGGCGCCATCGCCGGCGGCGTCGCCGGCCATTATGCCGGACATCATGCGGTCACCGGCGCGGTGGCGGGCTGTATCGCCGCGCACCATTATTACAAGCAGAAAAAGCTTCAGGAGCAGAAGGCGCAACAACAGCAGCCAGCCTCACCTGCGACTGCGCCCGTGCAGCAGCCAAGCTCCAATACATACTGATCGCCTGTGCAAGCGGCGATGACAAAAAAAGCTCGCGGACCGAAATCCGCGAGCTTCTTGTCTCAAGGCCGCGCGCCGGCGCGCGGCAGGCCAAAGGCTTCAGCGAACCACGCGGCGGCGAGCGACAGGCCGCCGAACGGTGGTGCGACGCACCACGACGACGGGGGTCACGTCCACCGAACCATTGGTCGAGGACAGGGTGACCGCGCGCGAGGCGGCGATGGGGGCGGCGCCGGCGACCGGCGCGAAGCCGACGAGGGAGGCGGCGAGGGCAAGGCCCAACACAATCTTGTTACGGGTCATAGGCTTGGCTCCATTTTCCTGCATTAAGCCTGTAACGGCTCATTTTGCACGAGATGCCCAGGCCATGGCTCCCGCACGCCCATGCCCGCCTCCCTGGTCTCACTCGGGAGGCGGGCAATCGCAACGCCGAACCTGTCACTGGCCGGCGACTATTTGATGACCCCTATTTGGCGTCGGCCGCAATCGGCTTCGCTGTTGCTCGGGCGGGGCGCGACGCGCTCAGTCGGCCCTCGCCTTTTCCTTCATCGCCTCCTCTAACGCCTTGATATCGGCCGGCGACAGTTGCGGACGATCGATCTTGATCGTCAGCTTGTTGAGCTTGGCCGTCAGCGGGAACGGCGGCTTGTAGTCGGCGTCGTTCACGCCGGTCAGCGTGTCGGAGCCGATGTCGAAGGACTCGTCCCATTGCAGGATCATCGGCAGCGTCTTCGGCATCTGCTTGCTGTCGACTTCCCTGCCGTCGACCTTCAGCGTGCCCGTTCCCGGGCGCCCCAGGCCGCTGAAGTTGTTGAACGCCAGCGTGCCCGCTCCGAGCCCGTCATACTTGAAATCGAACTCGACCGTGTGCCTGCCGGGGGTCAGCGCCTCGGTTCCTTCCCATTTGATGCGCTCGAGATCGACCAGGTTCCACAGCCACACCGGCTTGCCCTTGAGCAGGTAGAAGCCGTAGCCGCCGAAGCGGCCGCCCGAGGTCACGATCACGCCCTCGCCTCCATCCTGCGGCACGTCGATGTCCGCAGTGAACGTATAGGAGGCGTCGAGGATGAACGGCGAGTCGCCCTGCGGCAGCCCGGTCATCGGCCGAGTATAGACGAACTCCGTGCGGCCGGCGGTGATGTTCGGACGCGGCGCGACGATGCGCGCGGCCACCGACGCGTCGAGCGGGAAGACCTGGTACTTCTTCGCCTCGGCGATAAACTTCGTTCTCAGTTCCGCGACCTTCTCCGGATATTTCGCCGCGACGTCGTCCGTCTGGTTCCAGTTCTCGTTCAGGTTATAGAGCTGGAAGACCTGGTTGTTGAGCGGGTCCGGATTGGCGGGGCCGAACGCCTGCCAGGGCGCGCGGTTGACCTTGGTCGAGAGCAGCCAGCCGTCGTCGTACAGCGCCCACTGCCCCATCATCTCGAAATATTGCAGCTTGTGCCGCGACGGCGCCTTGGCGTTCTTCTCGTCGAAAGTATAGAGGAAACTCGTCCCTTCCATCGGGACCTGCTTGATTCCGTCGACAACTTCGGGCTCCGCGATGCCTGCGGCCTCGAGAATCGTCGGGGCTACGTCGTTCACATGCATGAACTGGTCGCGAACGCCGCCCTTGTCCTTGATGCGCGCCGGCCACGACACGACCATATTCTGGTTGATGCCGCCGAGTCGCGACGCATTCTGCTTGAACCAGTCGAACGGCGTGTCGAAGGCCCACGACCAGCCCGCGGACATGTGGTTATAGGTATATTGCGTGCCCCAGACGTCGTAGAACTTCATCTGTTCCTCGACCGGCATCTCGCTGACCCCGTTAAAGAAGGCGACTTCGTTCGGGGTCCCGAGCGGCCCGCCTTCGGCGCTGGTGCCATTGTCGCCGTTGATGTAGATGACCAGCGTGTTGTCAAGCTTGCCGAGATCCTGGAATTGCTGGATCACCCGCCCGATTTCGTGGTCGCTGTAGGCGGCGTAGGCTGCGAACACCTCGACCTGACGGATGAACAGCTTCTTGGCCTCGGGGCTGAGTTCGTCCCAGGGTTTTAAAATGTCCTTGGGCCAGGGCGTGAGCGTCGCGTCCTGCGGGACGATGCCGAGCTTCTTCTGGTTGGCGAAGATTCGCTCACGCAGCTTCTCATAGCCGTCGTCGAAGAGGTGCATGGCGCTGATCTTGTCCACCCACTCCTTGGTCGGATGGTGTGGCGCATGCGTGGCGCCGGGCGCGTATTTGATGAAGATCGGCTTGGAAGGGTCGGTCTGGTGGATACGCGTGATGTAGTCGATGGCGTCGTCGGCCATCGCCGTGATCAGGTTCCACTGCCCTTCCTGTCCCTTGAACGGGTAGATCTGCGTCGTGTTGCGGAACAGGTTCGGCTCCCACTGGTTGGCGTCGCCGCCGACGAACCCGTAAAAATACTCGAAGCCCATACCGGTCGGCCACTGGTCGAACGGCCCGACCTGGCTCGCGGCGAAGGCCGGCGTGTTGTGGTCCTTGCCGAACCACGCGGTCGAATAGCCGTTGTCGAGCAGGATACGGCCGATGGTCGCCTTTTCCTTCGGGATGATCGAATTATAGCCCGGGAAGCCGGTCGACTGCTCGGAGATCACGCCGAAGCCCACCGAGTGGTGGTTGCGGCCGGTGATCAGCGCGGCGCGCGTCGGCGAGCACAGCGCCGTGGAGAACATGCGCGTGTAGCTCAAGCCCTCCTTTGCGATGGCGTCCATCGTCGGCGTCGGGATCACCCCGCCGAAGGCGCCGGGCATGCCGAAACCGGAGTCGTCGGTAATGATCAGCAGAACATTCGGCGCGCTCTTCGGCGGCGTGACGCGCGGCGCCCACCACGGCTTCGACTGCAGGGCGTCATCCTTGATCACGCCACCGAACTTCGGGTCGGGCGGAGGAAGCTGCTTGCCGTCGATGGTGGTGGTGGCCTCGGGCGAGCCGGGGACGCCGGTGGTCTGTTGCGCCAGCGCGGGCAGGGCCCCCAGCAGCGCCGCGCCGAGCAGCGCCGGGGCGGCGACACGCCCCCAATCCGTCAATCGCTTCATGGTCGAAGTCTCCGTGGCAAATCGCTTGATGGCTTCGCGCCAAATGGCCCGCATCGAGGAGATCGATTTTCAGCGGCGGTCATTTTGCGCCAAGTCCTTACGATGTGGTCGGTGGAAGGAAACAGCATGACCGCCTGGGCGCGAGCGGGAACCCGCAACCGGAGTCGGAGGTTGAGCATAACGGATTGAGCGCGGGACGGTAGAAGAACCTCGCGCAGCAGGAGTTCTACTATTTGTCAAGACGGCGTTGCATCAAACTGTAGCAATAGGGCGGTTTGACGCGGCGGCGACCGACGCGCCGCGCCCGAGGATCGCGACGCCGTTTCGCCCGTCGAACCCGCGTGTACATCGTTCGAAACTCAGTTGGCTTTGCCGCTACGAGCCGATTTCGACCAGCGCCGGTCGATGTTCGAATTTGATCGGAGATAACTACAAAGCGGGGTGTTAGATGCGCAAAATACGCAAGTTGAAAATAGCCTCTCTACTGTTTACCGGAGTCACATTCAGCTTGGCTTGCGGCGCAGCGGCGGCCGATGCTCTCGAAGGGCTAGTGCTCGCCGGAGGCCAACCGGTCGCCAACTCGACCGTGACGCTTTGGGCGGCGAGTTCCGGCGCCCCCCAGCAGATTGGGCAGGCGCGCACCGACGCTGAGGGACGTTTCACATTCGGCTCGACCGGCGCTCCCGGCGCGGACGCCTCAATTTATTTGATCGCCAAAGGGGGACATTCGTCCGCCGACAAGACCGGCGGCGACAATCCGGCGCTGGCGCTGATGACGGTTGCGGGTGGAAAACCGCCGTCGCATGTCACGATCAACGAAATGACGACCGTCGCTTCGGTCTGGACCCATGCGCAATTCATCGACGGCGCCGAGATCAGGGGTCACGCCCTCGGCCTGCGCATCGCCGCCGGCAATGTTCCGAATTTCGTCGATCTGCAAACCGGCGGATATGGCGAGGCCATAGCGGGTCCGTTGAACAGCTCACAGACCCCGACCCTGGCCAATTTCGCCACCCTGTCGAACGTGCTCGCGGGCTGCGCCACTCGGGTAAAGGCGGAGGCCTGCGACAGTCTGTTCGCGGCCGCCACGGGGCCGGACGGCAAGGCGCCTGCCGATACGCTCTCGGCGGCTCAGTCCATCGCCCGCGTCCCCTGGCATAAGCCGGAAAAAATCTTCGCCCTGCTGGAGGATTTCTATCCCGTCGACAAGGATCAATCCCAGCTGCGGCCCGCGCCTTTCACGCCCTATCTGAGCTTCGCCCCGAGCGCCTGGGTTTTGCCGCTGAAATTCTCGGGCGGCGGCTTGAGCGGCGGCGGCAAGCTGATGTTCGACAGTCAGGGCAATGCCTGGGTCGCCGATAATTTCATGGTCGGCGCCCAGAACCAGGACGCGTTGTGGAGGGGCGGCCTCTCCAAATTCGCGCCCGACGGCAAGCCGCTTTCGCCCGCCGTCAGCGGCTTCACTGGCGGCGGCCTGCTGGGACCCGGTTTCGGCCTGGCCATCGACGCCCACGACAATCCATGGTTGACCAGTTTCGGCGGCAACACGACCGTCTCTGTGTTCGACAACAGCGGCAAGCCGCTCTCGCCGCCGGAGGGCTATAATTTCGACGGCAAGATCAGCAAGATGCAGGGCATCATCGCCACGCCCGGCGGAGACATATGGGCCATCGACACGATGAAGTCCCAGGTCGTCCGTTTCCCCAAGGGAGATACCTCCAAGGGCGAACTCCTTTGCCAGAACCCCAGTTCGGATCCCCTTAAAAATCCCTGCAAGCTCCTGACACCCTTCGCAGTCGCGGTCGATCAGAACAGCAACATTTGGGTCACCAACTTTCTCGCCGACCACGTCACGCGCTTTCCCGGCGGCGACGTCACCAAACCGGAGACCTTCAAGACCGGCTTCTCCAGCAGCGGCCTCGCCGTCGACAGCCTTGGCAATGTGTGGATCACCAACAAGCTCGGCAGCTCCGAGTGGGCTCGCCTGAAAACGCTGGAAATGGCCGTCGCGGGGAAGGTCAATTACGACGGCGACCGCGACGCTTCCAGCAGGATCACCCGCGTTCTGGTTGCCGCCATGGTCGAACAGAAGCCCGGCTGGGAGGGCGGCAGCCTGACGGTCCTGCACCCCGACGGCAGCGAGGCGGCGTTCTCGCCAGTCTATGGCAAGGGCATTTATGGGCCGTGGGCGGTCTCGGTCGACGGCAACGACAACATCTGGGTTTCGAACTTCACGAGTTCGGCGGCCGGGATCGTGCAACTCTGCGGCTTCCGCACCGAGAATTGCCCGTCTGGCATCAAGACCGGCGACGCGATTTCGCCTCCGGGCGGCTATGTCGGGGGCGGCTTGCAGTTACAGGTCGACGTCGGCATCGGGCCGGCCGGCGACGTCTGGGTGACCAACAATTGGCAGGATCACGCTTCCTGTTTCGGCAAACCCGACGAGACCGTTTCAACTCGCTGTGCCGGCGAGGGCGTCGTGGTCTTCTTCGGCATGGCCAAGCCGGTGCAAACGCCGCTCGTCGGCCCGCCCCGGCAGCCCTGATCTCGCTCGTCATCGCGGCGGCCGTCCGAGCCGAATTGGCGCGCTACGGCCGCCGCGATGGTGTGCGTGACTGCTTCGAACAAAAGGCGCCTCTGCCGTTGGCGTTCCGGCGAAATCGGGCGCAAAAAAGGGCGGCCCGAGGGCCGCCCTTCGTCTTACACTGAGCAAAAATCAGCAGGAATAATACATGTCGAATTCGACCGGATGCGGGGTCATTTCCATGCGCATCACTTCCTGCATCTTCAGCTCGATATAGCTGTCGATGAAGTCGTCGTTATAGACGTCACCGGCCTTGAGGAAGGCGCGGTCCTTGTCGAGGCAGGTCAGGGCGTCGCGCAGGGATCCGCAGACCGTCGGGATCTTCTTCAACTCGCGCGGCGGCAGATCGTAAAGATCCTTGTCCATCGCGGCGCCCGGATCGATCTTGTTGACGATGCCGTCGAGGCCGGCCATCAGCATGGCCGAGAACGCCAGATAGGGGTTCGCCGCCGGATCGGGGAAGCGGACTTCGACGCGCTTGGCCTTCGGGTTGTTCGACCACGGAATACGGCAGGAGGCCGAGCGGTTGCGCGCCGAATAGGCGAGCAGGACCGGGGCTTCGTAGCCGGGAACCAGGCGCTTGTAGCTGTTGGTCGAGGGATTGGTGAAGGCGTTGAGCGCCTTGGCGTGGCGGATGATGCCGCCGATGTACCACAGGCATTCCTGGCTCAGGTCGGCGTATTTGTCGCCCGCCATCACTGGCTTGCCGTCTTTCCAGATCGACTGGTGGACGTGCATGCCCGAACCATTGTCGCCGAACACCGGCTTGGGCATGAAGGTCGCGGTCTTGCCGTAAGAATTGGCGACCTGGTGAATGGCGTATTTATAGATCTGCAAATGGTCGGCCATCGTGGTCAGCGTGCCGAACTTCATGCCGAGTTCGTGCTGCGCGGAGGCCACTTCGTGATGGTGCTTTTCGACCTTGACGCCCATGGCCGCCATGGCCGCGAGCATTTCGCCGCGCATGTCCTGCGCCGAATCGACCGGGGGGACCGGGAAATAGCCGCCCTTGGTGCGGACGCGGTGGCCGAGGTTGCCGCCCTCGTAGGGGGTGTCCTGGTTGGTCGGCAGTTCGATAGAATCGAGCACGAAGCCGGTATTGTAAGGGTCGGCCTTGAAACGCACGTCGTCGAAGACGAAGAATTCGGCTTCCGGACCGAAGAAGGCGGTGTCGCCGACGCCGGTGGTCTTGAGATAGGCCTCGGCCTTCTTGGCAATGCCGCGCGGATCGCGGTTATAGGGCTCGCCGGTCATCGGTTCGAGCACGTCGCAGACGATCGACAGGGTCGCGGCGGAGAAGAAGGGATCGACCGTGGCGGTGGAGGGGTCCGGCATCAGCATCATGTCGGATTCGTTGATCGCCTTCCAGCCGGCGATCGACGAGCCGTCGAACATGGTGCCTTCGGAGAACATTTCTTCGTCGACGAGGGCAATATCGAAAGTGACGTGCTGCCATTTGCCGCGCGGATCGGTAAAGCGCAAATCGACATACTTGATGTCTTCGTCTTTGATTTTCTGCAGTACGTCTTTGGCAGTCGTCATTTCAGCGCCTCTTGTCATTGAAGGTGACGTGGAAAAAGGATGGGATTTATCTGGCGGGAGATGTCAGACCGCGTCGGCGCCGGTTTCGCCGGTGCGGATGCGGATGGCGCCTTCGATATTGGAGATGAAGATCTTGCCGTCGCCGATGCGTCCGGTCTGGGCGGCCTTGCGGATGGCCTCGACGGCGCGCTCGACGGCGCCATCGGCCAGAACCAGTTCTATTTTGACCTTGGGCAGGAAATCGACGACATATTCCGCGCCACGGTAAAGCTCGGTATGGCCCTTCTGGCGGCCAAAACCCTTCGCCTCGGTAACGGTGATGCCATGCAGCCCCGCTTCCTGAAGCGCTTCCTTCACCTCGTCGAGTTTGAAGGGTTTGATGATGGCTTCGACTTTTTTCATTCCTGGGCGATTCTCCTGTCAAACACGAGGGCCGAGGGCTCGCCGCCCGACCTCCGCGAATAACCTTAGCGTCATAACATCGCCTCGTGCGACAAGCCAGCGGCGACGCGACACATTTGGCGTCAATTTGCTGCTTATGTGATCATCGGACGCAAATTTTTCCTCGATAAGCAGCCACGCGACGCAGGAAAAAGCCCCAAAGACGCCAAACGCGGCCTTTTGACGCATCGGCGCGGCAAATCTCAAGCCGGTCCCTTGGCCATCGGCAGGTCGGAGCGCAGGCCCCATTCCGCCCAGGAGCCGTCATAGACCGGGACGGCGGAACGCCCCGTGGTCGCCATGGCCAGGGCGACGATGCAGGCCGAAACGCCCGAACCGCAGGTGGTGATGGTCGGTTTCGACGGATCGAAACCGGCGCCCGCGAAAAGCGCCGCCAATTTCTCTGGCGGGAGCAGCCTTCCCTCGACGATCAGGTCGCTCCACGGGAGATTGCGGGCGCCGGGAATATGGCCGGAGCGCAGGCCGGGGCGGGGCTCGAGTTCGTCACCGCGAAAACGCGGGGCGGAGCGGGCGTCGACCAGTTGCGGAGCGCCGGCCACGCCCGCCTTGGCGCTGGCGGCGCGGACATCGTCGAGCGAGGCGACGAGGGCGTGATCGAGCCGGGCGGTGAAATGGCGCGATTGCGGCCGCGCCTCGCCCTCGGCCACCGGCCTGCCCTCGGCGAGCCACTTGGGCAGGCCGCCGTCGAGCACGGCCACGTCGCGCACGCCGAAAGCGCGAAACATCCACCAGACGCGCGCCGCGGAGAACAGGCCGACGCTGTCATAGACCACGATTTTCATGCCGTCGCCGATGCCGAGTTTGCGCACGGCGCTGGAGAAAGCCACCGGGTCGGGCAGCATATGCGGCAGGTTGTTGCTGTTGTCGGCGATGGCGTCGATATCGAAATAGACCGCGCCGGGGATATGACGCTCGAGAAATTCGGCGCCGCCGCTGCGATTGGCGGTCGGCAGGTGCCAGGAGGCGTCGACGATCGCCAGTCCCGGCGCCCCGAGATGTTCGGCCAGCCAATCGGTGGAAACGAGATATTTGGATTCGGCTTCGCCCGGCATGATTTTCTCCCTGAATCGCCCCAAATTATATCTGGGCCGCGTCCAGCGAAACCACTCGTTTCAGCGGAAGGCTATTTTTTGGCTCAAGCGGGGAGTTTTTGCAGCCAGCCCGGAACAGGCAGGTTTTTTTCGCGCAGGAAAACCGGATTATACAGTTTCGACCCGTAGCGCGCGCCCGAATCGCACAGCACGGTGACGATGGTCTTGCCGGGGCCAAGCTCGCCCGCCAGCCGGATCGCGCCGGCGATATTGATCCCGGTGGAGCCTCCCATCAGCAGGCCCTCGTGTTGCGCCAGGTCGAACAGCAGCGGCAGGGCCTCCTCGTCGGTAATCTGGAAAGCGAAATCGATCGGCGCGCCTACCAGATTGGCGGTGATGCGGCCCTGGCCGATGCCTTCGGTGATCGACGCGCCGGAGGATTTCAGTTCGCCAGAGGTGTAATAGGAATAGAGCGCCGCGCCCATCGGGTCGGCCAGGGCGATCTTGATGTCGGGGTTGCGCGCTTTCAAAGCCAAGCCGACGCCGGCGAGCGTGCCGCCGGTGCCGACGGCGCTGACGAATCCGTCGAGCTTGCCGTCGAGTTGCTCGAAAATTTCCGGCCCGGTGGTTTCCTCATGGCCGCGCCGATTGGCGACATTATCGAACTGATTGGCCCAGATGGCGCCATTCGGATTTTCCTTGGCCAGCTTTTCGGCCAGCCGGCCGGAATACTTCACGTAATTGTCGGGATTGGAATAGGGCACGGCGGGAACCTCGATCAGTTCCGCGCCCTGCATGCGCAAAAAGCTTTTCTTTTCATCCGACTGGGTGTCGGGAATGACGATCACGGTCTTGAAACCCATGGCGTTGGCGACCAAAGCCAGTCCGATGCCGGTGTTGCCAGCCGTGCCCTCGACAATGGTTCCGCCCGGTTTCAACTCGCCCTTGTCGATGGCGTCGCGGATAATGGCCAGAGCCGCGCGGTCCTTGACCGAGCCGCCCGGGTTCATGAATTCCGCCTTGCCGTAAATGGCGCAGCCGGTGGCTTCCGAAGCCTGGCGCAATTTGATCAGAGGCGTGTGGCCGATGGCGTCGAGAACCGAATCCGTGACTTTCATGACAATTCCTATGGACTTTTATATCTATGCTAGCGAGCCTGAAGAGAGCCTGCAAGGCCGGCGCCGCTCGCGACCGGCGCTTCGGCTGGAGTGACTTGACCATTGAAACATCTTAAAGCTTGGCGCTGGCGCCGCCTTTGAAAGCGGTGGAAACGCGCGAGCGTGGAGATTGGATTTGAAGACCTTTCGCGAAACAGCGGCTGTCGTTGCCGCGCTCCTGTTTTTTGCCGCCGCTTTCACCACAGGAACGGCGCTGGCCTCCAATGTATCCTGTTACTGGGCGCTCAATTCCGCGTGCGGCCGGGTGACGCCGACTGGCGCTAGCGTCAGGGCCTGTATCGAAACCCATCACAGCCGGTTGTCGCGTTCCTGCGGCGACAGGCTTCATCGCTTTGTCGCCGTCACGCACCGGTGCGAAGCGGACGCGAGGAGATTTTGCGGTCACGTCACGCGGGCTTCCGGCATCCCGTCCTGCATGAATCGCCGGCTCGCCGAGGTCGGCGCCTCCTGCAGAAACGCCCTCGCGGCGGTCGGAGTTCGCTAGGCAGGCGTTGGCCTCCGCCGAAAAAGCCAGTTCAAAAAGACGCTTTGCCGGAAATTTCCTCAAAAGCCGCAAGGGCGCGGCGGCGGGCGAAATCATGGTCGACGAGGGGCAGGGGATAGGTCTCGCCCAGCTTCACCCCAGCCGCTGCGAGCACCGCGGCGGGCGCCGCCCAGGGCCGATGAATGAATTTGTCCGGCAGGCCGGCGAGTTCGGGGCAGAAACGGCGGACATAGGCGCCGTCGGGATCGAATTTCTCGCCCTGCAGCACCGGATTGAAAATGCGGAAATACGGCGCTGCGTCGGCGCCGCAGCCGGCGACCCATTGCCAGTTTGCGACATTGTTGGCCTCGTCGGCGTCGATCAAAGTATCCCAGAACCAGGCCTCTCCCTCGCGCCAGTCGATCAGCAGATGCTTGGTCAGGAACGAGGCGCAGACCATGCGGGCGCGATTGTGCATCCAGCCGGTCTCCCATAACTGCCGCATCCCGGCGTCGACGACCGGATAGCCGGTCGCGCCGCGCTTCCATGCCTTCAGGGCGGTCTCGTCGCTGCTCCAGGGGAAGGCGTCGAAGCGGGAATTGAAATTGCTCCAGGTGAGGTCGGGAAAGGCGTAGAACAGGTGGCGGGAAAACTCGCGCCAGCCCAGTTCCGAGAGAAATTTGTCGCCGCCGGCGTGCGAATCGGCTTCACGATAGATCTGGCGCGGCGAAATTTCTCCGAAA
>NZ_JBKQOU010000288.1:0-3462 GCF_052145335.1 Rhodoblastus sp. | reverse complement strand
AATATTGGCTGGAAGTAAGCCCGGAGGAACAGCAGCGTCGGCTCGAGGCGCGCATCAACGACCCGCGCAAGATCTGGAAGCTGTCGCCGATGGATCTGAAATCCTATGGCCGCTGGTATGATTATTCGCGGGCGCGCGACGACATGTTCCAGGCCACCGACACGCCCTGGGCGCCGTGGTTCGCAGCGAATTCCGACGACAAGAAGCGCGCGCGCCTCAACATCATCTCGCATCTTTTGTCGCAAATTCCCTATTCCCATTTGAAGCGCGAAGCCCCCGTCCTCCCGAAGCGGCAAAAGCCCGAAGGCTACGAGGAGCCGAACTATCCCTATAAATTCGTGCCCGCGTTGAAATGGTGATTGGAACTTTGGGATCATTTCGACAAAACAATGCCGAAAAACAGCGACCAGCGACGTTCGAAGGCGCGATATATCGGGCGATTATTGCGCCTCCCGCAGGCATCAAGGCAGACGGGAGGCGCCGCGCGTCAATAACGCGCCACAACCGGCTACCGGGTTCCGGCGACAATCGGCGCCGGGGCGCCGAGGACCCCGCCGACCACAGTGAATGGCAGGGTCAGCACTGTTCCGATTGGACCGACGTCGGTGGACGGCGTGGCGCTGACGAGGAGGGGCGTATGGACATAACCCATCTGGCCGCCGTAGGCCGCCTCGCACCATCCGCGATAGCAGCGGGCCATGTCGACCACCCCATTAGCCGGGACGACCTCGATCACGGCGGCTCGATGCGTTGCGTGGGTCCGTAGGGCAGTCGGCGCGCTTACCATCGCTCCGAAAGCAAAAGCCGAACTCGCTGTGGCAGCCATGGCGACGCCGGCGAGCACAGGAAGGAGCCTAGAAGACATTTTTACCTCCTCTCAACTTCAGCATTACGGGGTTGGGTATAGGGTTCGAAGCGAGACGATCTAGCTGCTTGAAAACTCCCTCCCGCAAACATGCTTTTCTCGGGTCAAAAACCGCCAACTCGCAAATCGCCTGGTCGGTAAATCATTGTCGATTTCGATTTTCGGCCGGTTTGAGCGTGCGCAGCATTCGGGGAAGCAAAACCCCATTTTTCAGCAGCAGTAAATCAATGCCTAACCGCCGCGTTGGTTCCCGGTTACCTCTGAATTGAGGTCGCGGCATTTGGGCGCAATGCCCTTCGTTTGGGCGAACTGGATCAGATTGAGACGATCGACGGGCTAGCCGAGGAAGTGGGTCAAGTGTCGCGCAGCACTCCGGGGCAGGATGAGAATCTTCCGGGGTCGGCTCGAAGGCGTCGTTAATGGCGCGAGGGCAGCCAATAGATCGCGAGTTTGCGCTTGACGGATTGCCGTTGCCGCGCTTGCCTGCTAGCCCCGGGGGCTGGAGTGGAGAATGCCACACGCCGTGGAACGCCCTGCAGAATTGCGGAATGCGACCGGATGCGAAGTTACCAGCAACAAACCAGCAGCCTTGCGAACTCGGCCGAGTCTCAGGCACTGGCCGGTCTCGGGATCCCACGCATGGTTCTGGATTGGCTTGCCCAGATTCTCACCGGCTGCGCCAACCGCCCCCGGCCCGACTATCCGCGCACGATATCGACGGCGATCGAGGACTCCTCGTCGACCAGGCTGGGTCAATTCTTCGGCCCGGCGGCCGACGAGCATCCAGGCCTCTCCGGCTTCAGCCTCCTGAGCCACGGGCGCGAGGCGTTCATCGTCCGTCTGGCCCTTGGCGACCTGGCCGAGCGAAGCTTGGATCTGCAGTATTTCGTCTGGGACGGCGATACGACCGGCCGGATTATCGTCGATCGCGTGTTGAAGGCGGCCGATCGCGGCGTCAGGGTGCGGCTGCTTGTCGACGATCCCTACTACAAAGCCAGTGATTCCGTTATCGCCGCCCTTGATGCGCACCCCAATGTCGAGATCCGACTGTTCAATCCGTTCGCCAACAGGAGGTGGTCCACGCTGGACTTTATTTTCGACTTCGGTCGAGTCAATCGCCGCATGCACAACAAGTTGATGATTGCTGACAATGCGTCTGCGATCGTCGGGGGACGAAACATTGGTGACATCTATTTTGGCGTGCACACCACCGCCAACTTTCGCGATCTGGATGTATTGGCGGTCGGGCCCATCGTCCACGATCTGTCACTTGTATTCGACCAATACTGGAATAGCCGCTCGACCGTCCCGATCGCGGCCCTTGTCGATCGCGCCTATGGCGCCGCCGATCTCGATGCCATCCTGATTCGCTTGCATGACGAGATCGCCGCAGTCGACTACCCTTATCCGATCGACCAGGACCTGGACGAGCTGGCGGCCCGAGGCGCCGAGCTTCGCGACAATCTCGTGTGGGCGCACGGCCGCATCATAGCAGACGACCCGGAAACCGTCGCCCACGGCAAGGAGAGCGACGACGTGGTCGAATTCATCCGCGGGCGGGTCGCTCAGCTAAAAGAGGAGCTGCTCGCCGAGTCGCCTTATTTCGTCCTGCCCGCCGGGGCGCAAGCAACCGTCAAGATGCTGCACGAGCGCAATGTCCGGATGCGTGTGCTAACCAACTCGCTCGCTTCGAACGACATGCTGCCGGCGCATTCAGGCTATGCCAAGACCCGCAGGCGGCTTCTCCAGAACGGCATGGAGCTATATGAGCTGCGCCCCGACACCGATGCCTTCCGGCCGGGCTGGTCGCTTCTTTCCGGGCGGTCGCCAGCGGCCTTGCATACCAAGGCTATGATTTTCGACCGCGAAGCCGTTTTTATCGGCAGCTTCAACCTCGACCCTCGCTCTGCCGTAATCAACACCGAAGCCGGCCTCTATATCGAGAGCCCGGAATTGGCCGAAAGGCTGAGGGCCTACATGGCGACTGGCGTCGCGGCCGCCAACAGCTACCGCGTCCTCCTCGACCCGAATGGCGAGATCGTCTGGGAAACTGTAAGAGACGACCAATGGGTGCGATACCGGGACGAGCCAGAAACCGGCTTCCGGCGGCGCTTCGCCGCCGCCCTGTGGAAGCTCCTGCCGATCGACTCGCAACTTTGATAACGATCGCAAAGATCGCTATCTGCGCTCTTGACGAGGTGATCATCTACCGGATTCTAATCGGTTTACTCCCAACACTGTCAGCGCAAGACAAATAACCTCGCCAGGACTCGGTTACCACTTCCACGTACATGTCCGGCTGAAACTGCCTAATTCAACATTGATGAGGGCTGCGTTGAAACTGGAGGAAATTATCGAGACGCCACACGCCGCGTCATCCGTCGATTGAGCGTCCTATAGGTCAAAAACGGACCCGCACCCGACCGTCAATGACCGCTTTGCCCGTCTATCGACGAATGTCTGCAACGGGTCGATGCTGTTGAAAAACTCGTTGCCTTAAGCGGAGCGGCGTGATTCCATTTTCGCGATTTGCGAGGGGATTCCGCCGATGATGGGACGCCAGTCCGCTGATCAGGCTCAATTCTTTTATGCGTTCA
>NZ_JBKQOU010000287.1:0-13492 GCF_052145335.1 Rhodoblastus sp. | reverse complement strand
GGAACGGTTCTCTATGTCGGCAAGGCCAAGAGCCTGCGGCGGCGGATCGCCTCCTATACCAGGCTCGCCGGCCACACCAACCGCATAGCGCGAATGATCGCCCTCACCGCGACCATGGTGTTCGCCTCGACGCGCACCGAGGCCGAGGCGCTGCTGCTCGAAGCCAATCTTATCAAGCAATTGAAGCCCCGCTTCAATGTGCTGATGCGCGACGACAAGAGCTTTCCCTATATCCTGCTGACTCGCGACGAGCGCGGCGCGCAATTGACCAAGCATCGCGGCGCGCGCAGCCGCAAGGGCGATTATTTCGGTCCCTTCGCCAGCGTCTGGGCGGTCAATCGCACGCTCAACGTATTGCAGCGCGCCTTCCTGCTGCGCTCCTGCGAAAATTCCTATTACGACAACCGCAGCCGGCCCTGCCTGCTGTTCCAGATCAAACGCTGCTCCGGCCCCTGTACGGGCGAGGTCTCGGCGGAAAATTACGACGAGTTGACGCGCGAGGCGCTCGACTTTCTCGCCGGCAAATCGCGCGCGGTGCGCGAAAGGCTGGCCGGCGAGATGAACGAGGCGGCGGAAAGGCTCGAATTCGAACGCGCGGCGCGGTTGCGCGACCGCATCTCCGCTTTGGCGGCGATTCAGGGCCAGCAGGGGATTAATCCGCGCAGCGTCGCGGAGGCCGATGTGTTCGCCCTGCACGAGGAAGCCGGGCAGTTCTGCGTCGAGGCGGTTTTCTATCGCGCCTGTCAGAACTGGGGCAATCGCGCCTATTTTCCGCGCGCCGAACGCAGCCTGCCAGTGGGTGAGGTTCTCGGGGCTTTCATCGCGCAATTCTACGCCGATCGTCCGGCGCCGCGGCTGATCCTGTTGTCGCACGCCATTGACGAGACGGACTTGCTTGGCGCGGCGCTGGCGGAGCGCGACGGCCACAAGGTCGAGATTTTGCGTCCGCAGCGTGGCGAAAAGTGCGAAATGGTCGGCGACGCCCGAAAGAACGCCCGCGAGGCTTTGGGGCGGCGCCTCGCCGACAGCGCCAGCCAGTTGAAATTGCTGGCGGCGCTCGGCGCGGCCTTCGGCATGGAGGCGCCGCCGCGCCGCGTCGAAATCTACGACAATTCCCACATCATGGGCACGGCGGCGATCGGCGCCATGGTGGTCGCGGGCGCGCAGGGATTCATGAAGACCCATTACCGCACCTTCAACATCAAGACCGACCTCGCCCCCGGCGACGATTACGCCATGATGCGCGAGGTGCTGACCCGCCGCTTCGCGCGTTTGCTGAAGGAAGCAGAGGAGGGGGACCAAGCCGCTCCCTTGGCCGCTCCCTTGGCCGCTCCCTTGGCCGACCCGGAGGCCTTTCCGCAAAAGCCCGACCTGATCCTGATCGACGGCGGGCGTGGCCAGTTCGACGCCGCCTGCGCGGTGATCGCCGACCTCAACGTGCAAGGCGTCACCGTCGCTTCGATCGCCAAGGGCGCGGACCGCAACGCTGGACGGGAAACGTTTTTCCTGCCCGGCCGCGAGCCGTTCAAACTGGCGCCGCGCGATCCGGCGCTCTATTTCGTGCAGCGCCTGCGCGACGAGGCGCATCGCTTCGCGATTGGCGCACACCGCGCCAAGCGCAAGAAGGAGTTTGCGCAAAATCCGCTCGACGAGATCGCGGGCATCGGCCCGGCGCGCAAGCGCGCCTTGTTGCAAGCCTTCGGCACGGCCCAGGCGGTGGCGGCGGCGGCGTTGGCCGATCTCGAAAAGACGCCGGGCTTTTCCGCCACGATGGCGAAACTGGTGTTCGATCATTTTCATGACAAGGCGTAGGCGGGTTGCCCGAGAAAATGCTCTATTGACGAAGCGCCGCGAAAAAGCTTCCTTCGCCTCATGACACAAAGTTCCGCGCGTCCGCGCGCCCGCATTTTCAACCTGCCGAATATCCTGACCTTCGGCCGGGTGCTGATCGTGCCGCTGGTCGTCGCCTGCCTGTTCTGGCCGGACGAATATCCCCTTCGCTGGACGGCGCTCGGCCTGTTCACACTGGCGGCGGTGACCGATTTTTTCGACGGCTATCTCGCCCGCGTCTGGGAGCAGCAGTCGGAACTTGGCCGGATGCTCGATCCGATCGCCGACAAGCTTCTGGTCTCGGCGGTTTTGATGATTCTCGTCGCCGACGGCACCATCAAGAGCTGGTCCCTGTGGGCGGCCATCGTGATCCTGTGCCGCGAAATCCTGGTGTCGGGACTGCGCGAATTTCTTGCCGAATTGAAAGTTTCTGTGCCGGTAAGCAAAGTCGCCAAGTGGAAAACGACCATGCAGCTGATCGCGCTGGGCTTTCTCATCGCCGGCCGGGCTGGCGAGGAGGTCCTGCCGGGCACAGTGCGGATCGGTCTCGGCCTGTTGTGGCTGTCCGCCCTCCTGACGCTTTACACCGGCTGGGACTATATGAAGGCCGGGATCAAACATGTGGTCGAGGAATGAAACTGGTCTATTTCGCTTCCCTGCGCGAAAGAATCGGCAAGGCCGAGGAAGAGGTGGATTTGCCCGAATCCGTGCGCACCGTCGCCGACCTGACTGCCTGGCTCGCCGCGCGGGATGAATTCTACGCCGCCGCTTTCGCCGATGGAATCGCCCGGGCCGCCATCGACAAGAACCACGCCAAGCCGGAGGCGACGATCGCCGGCGCGCGCGAAATCGCCTTTTTCCCGCCGATGACGGGAGGGTGATTTAACTCCCTCTCTCCGCGAGCGGCGGGAGCGGGGCGAGGGGTCGCTGAGGCCCGGCGTTGTTGCGGAGGCAAAGATGCTCAAGACGATCCGCGTGCAGTCAGCGCCTTTCGACGCCGCGGCCGAAGCCTCGGCCTTGACGATGGGGCGTAGGGATATCGGCGCGCTGGTGAGTTTCGTCGGCCTGTGCCGCGACGAGGCGGGGACGCTCAAGGCTCTTGAACTTGAGCATTATCCCGGCATGGCCGAGGCGGAATTGGCGCGTATCGCCGGCGAGGCGGAAAGCCGCTGGCCGCTGCTGGGCCTGACCATCGTCCACCGCAGCGGAAAAATCCTTCCCGGCGAGTCGATCGTGCTGGTGCTTTGCGCCAGCGCCCATCGGCAGGCGGCTTTTTCCGCCGCCGATTTCGTGATGGATTTTTTAAAATCCCGCGCGCCTTTCTGGAAGAAGGAACACCGCGCCGATGGCGCGCCGGGCCTTTGGGTCGAGGCGAAGGACAGCGACGAGGCGGCGCTGGAGCGCTGGCGCAGGGAAGGCTGACGCAGCGGGGCGCCCGCCCCGCCGTTTCAAATCACAGCCGTTCGATTTTCCGCGCCGCTTCGTCGATCAGATCGGCGACCTCGAACAGGACCTTCTTGTCCGGCTGGTTGGACAGGCGCTGGCCCAGGGCGGTCTTGAGGTTTTGCATCGCCCGGGCGATGGGGCCGGCCTCCATCGGCATGGCGCGGTCGCCGACCGCGTCGAGACGTCCCAGCGCCGCTTCCGCCTCGCGGCGGTGTTCGGCAAGAAAGGCCTTGCCGGCTTCGGTGAGGGCGAATTGCCTTTTGGCGCCTTCCGAGGCCTGAGCTTCGATATGGCCGATTTCCTCAAGCAGGGTGAGGGTCGGGTAGACGATGCCGGGGCTGGGCGCATAGGAGCCGCCGGTGCGCGTCTCGATCGCACGAATGAGGTCGTAACCGTGGCGGGGCTCGGCTTCCATCAGCGCGAGAAACACCAGTTTCAGCTCTCCGCCCTCGAACATGCGCCGCCTTTCGCCATGCCTGTGAAAGCGACCCGGTCCCCCGCCACCGAACGGGCGACCAAACCCGCTGTGGCCGGCCTCGAAAAATTGCCGCCAGCGATGGCCGCGCGCCATGTGCGGGCCTTCGCCCTCGTCCTCTTCAGGACGATGTTCAGGGCCGCAGCCGCGATGACGATGCATAAAACGTTTCATTTTGTATCTCCGATATATCTTTATCTTGGGTGTGACGATGCGTGTAAGTTCGTCGCTTCAATCAGGGGATCTCTGGGGCCGGGCTTCATGCCCGGAGAAGACGAGCGAGGGTTTTCAGCGAGGTTTGCGCCTCTCGCGCGGATCGCATTGCTTTATCGGCGTCCTTACGATGCAAAGAGATATATCTTAGATAATTCGTTGTCAAGCGCAAATGCGCCGTGGACCAACCGCGGGCGCTTTTGCCCAATTGCCCCGTTGACCGCGCTAATCCAGCGTATAGCTTGGCTGCGCCTCAAGCGCGGCTCTGTCGTTCCGACGCTGCCCGCAACAGGGTCATTAACGCAAATTTGCGAGGGACCATGGCGTTTCGAATGTTGAAATCCACATTGATAAGTCTCGCTCTGGCATCCGCTTCGCTGTTCTGCGCGGGACAGCAAGCGGCGGCCGAAGAGTCCAAGAAGCCCAATATCGTCGTCATCTGGGGCGACGATATCGGCCAGTCGAATATTTCCGCCTACACCAACGGTTTGATGGGCTATCGCACGCCCAATATCGATTCCATCGCCACCCAGGGCGTGATCTTCACCGATTATTACGGCGAGCAGAGCTGCACAGCCGGCCGTTCCTCCTTCATCACCGGCCAGGCCGGTTTGCGCACCGGCCTGACCAAGGTCGGCCTGCCCGGCGCTGATCTCGGCTTGCAGAAGGAAGATCCGACCATCGCCGAACTGCTGAAGGCTCAAGGTTACGCCACCGGCCAGTTCGGCAAGAACCATCTCGGCGACAAGGACGAATTTCTGCCCACCGCCCATGGTTTCGATGAATTCTACGGCAATCTCTATCACCTGAACGCCGAGGAAGAGCCCGAGCTTCCCGATTATCCCAAGCCCAACGATCCGGAATTCCCCAATTTTCGCAAGAATTTCGGCCCGCGCGGCGTCATCCACAGCTTCGCTATGCAGGACGGCACACAGAAGATCGAGGATACCGGCCCGCTGACCAAAAAGCGGATGGAGACCATCGACGACGACATCGCCGACCGTTCGGTCGAGTTCCTCGACAAGCAGGTCAAGACCGGCAAGCCCATCTTCATATGGGTGAACTTCACCCATATGCATTTCCGCACCCACCCGAAGCCTGAAAGCGTCGGCCAGGCCGGGCGCTGGATGGGCCCCTATGCCGATGTGATGATCGATCACGACAAGAATGTCGGAACCGTGCTCGACGCGATCAAGAAGCTGGGCATCGAGGACAACACCATCGTCTTCTATTCGACCGACAACGGCCCGCACATGAATTCCTGGCCGGATGCAGCGATGACGCCGTTCCGCAACGAGAAGAACTCGAACTGGGAAGGCGCCTATCGCGTGCCGGCCATGGTTCGCTGGCCCGGAAAAATCAAGCCGGGTTCGGTCGCCAATGGCATTGTTTCGCATCTCGACTGGATGCCGACCCTGCTCGCCGCCGCTGGCGTCCCGGACATCAAGGAAAAGCTGCTGACCGGCTACAAGGCGGGCGACAAGACCTTTAAAGTCCACCTCGACGGCTACAACATGCTGCCCTATTTCACCGGCCAGGAGAAGGCGAGCCCGCGCAAGGAGTTCTTCTATTTCAACGACGACGCCGACCTGACGGCGCTGCGCTACGACAACTGGAAGTTCGTCTTCGCCGAACAGCGGGCGACCGGCACGTTCAAGGTCTGGTCCGAGCCCTTCACCGTCCTCCGCGTGCCGAAAATCTTCAATCTGCGTCTCGATCCCTATGAGCGCGCCGACGTCACTTCGAACACCTATTACGACTGGTTGCTGGATCACGCCTTCATGCTGGTTCCCGCCCAGAAATACGTCGGCCAGTTCCTGCTGACCTTCAAGGACTTTCCGCCTCGGCAGAAGGCCGCGAGCTTCTCGGTCGATCAGGTCCTGGAAAGGCTGCAGCAGCCGATGCAGCACGATTGATAATTGGGGCGCCGAATGGCGCCCTTTTTCAAACCCGATTCGGCTCTCAGTCACGCTTGTTTGGCGTCTTCGACGGAGAGCATCTTTCCAGAATTGTCAGTTGACGGACAATGTCCTGCTGACCGCTGAGTTAAACTAGCCTCGCCCATTTCCTGTATGCGCAATGGCGCATGGAAGGCCGATCAATGAAGACAAGGCCGAAGTCCTCGACGGCAAATGGACTTTCAAGGAGGCGACCGCAGTAAAATGAGAGGGTTGTTCCTTGCGCTTTCGTCCCGAGAAATTCTTTCCACGTAAGAGGAAAATTGACATGCGCTCTTATGCTTTAGCTGGCCTTGTCGGATTGTGCTGGACGCTTTCGCCCGCGCTTTCCGAGGAAGCGAAAAAGCCCAACATCATCTTCATCATGGCCGACGATCTCGGCAACGCCGACCTTGGCTACAGGGGCGGTCAGGTCAAGACTCCCAACATCGACAAGCTCGCCAATGACGGCGTGCGTCTGGAATCCTTTTACGGAGAACCGGTCTGCACTCCCTCGCGCGCGGCTTTGATGACCGGCCGCTATCCGATGCGCTACGGCCTGCAGACTTTGGTGATCTTCCCGAGCCACACCTACGGCCTTGCGCTAGATGAGAAGACCTTGCCGCAGGCCCTCAAGGAGGCCGGTTATAAGACCCTGATGACCGGCAAATGGCATCTCGGCCATGCCGACAGGAAATTCTGGCCGCAAAACCGCGGTTTTGATTATTTCTATGGCAATGTCGTCGGCGAAGTAAACTATTTCACCCGTGAACGCGGCGGCGTGATCGACTGGCAGCGCAACGGCAAATTCCTTGAGGAAAAGGGCTATTACACCGACCTCATCGGCGACGACGCAGTCAGGCTGATCGACCAGCAGGACGGCAAACAGCCGTTCTTCCTCTATTTCGCGTCTCTGGCGCCGCATGGGCCCTA
Source organism: Rhodoblastus sp. (assembly GCF_052145335.1). GTDB lineage: Bacteria > Pseudomonadota > Alphaproteobacteria > Rhizobiales > Beijerinckiaceae > Rhodoblastus. The sequence goes on along the minus strand of NZ_JBKQOU010000287.1, from coordinate 6,658 downwards.
TCAGGCGCCCGAGAGCGCCCAGGAACAATATAAGGACGTCCCCGACAAACTGCGGCGGACCTATATGGGCATGATCAGCGATCTGGACGTCCAGATCGGCCGCATTGTCGCGGAACTCGATAAGAAGGGGCTGCGCGACAACACCATCATCCTGTTTTCCAGCGACAATGGCGGCGCCACCAGCGGACTTTTCGCGCAGGGCGCCAAGAGCGACGCGGAGCGCGACAAAGAAGAAGGCGGCATCGAGCAGGGCCAGAAGGCGCCGGCCTCCAACGCGCCGTTCAGCGGCGGCAAGGGCAGCCTCAAGGAAGGCGGCGTCCGCGTGCCGGCCTTCGTCAACTGGCCGGCCAAGCTGAAGCCGCGCGTCGTCAACGAACCGCTGCACATGGTCGACGTCATGCCGACGCTATTGGCTCTGGCGGGGGGCAAGGGCAGCCCCGATCATCCCTTCGATGGCAAGGACATGTGGAAGACTCTGGCCGACGGCGCCCCGTCGCCGAACGACGATGTGTTGATCAATGTCGAATTGTTCCGGGGAGCCGTTCGCAAGGGCGACTGGAAGCTGATCAAGATCGCGCTGCTGCCCGGCAAGACCGAGCTTTACAATCTCGCAAGGGACCCCGGCGAAACCACTAACGTCGCGGCGGAAAACCCGGAAATCGCGCGCGATCTCGAAGCGCGGCTGCTGCAATACGCCAAGGAGCAGAAGCCGAGCCTGTGGATCAAGGCGCAGCCGGCCTTTGTCGGCGCGCAGGGCAAGACGGTGATGGACCCGGACTTCGACATCGACGACGGCGGCCTGCCGCACGAAAAACTCGCGCTCCCGCACTGACGACGCAAAGGTGAACCCGTCGATGGTCCGACGGGTTCACGCATTTCGGATTCGACCGGCTGGCTACTCCCGTCGGCCAGCTTCGAACAGGAACCAGACGCGCCGTTCGGCTTCGTCGATCCAGTTTTCGAGCATGCTTGCGGTAGCGACGTCACCCTGGTCGTCGCATAGCGCGTGGGTTTCGCGCATGCTTGTCGCCAGCTGGCTGTTGTCGTCACGCAACTCGGCCAGCATGTCTTGCGGCGTGACATATTGCGCATCATTGTCCTTGATGCGTTGGAGGCGGCCGATATGGCCGACCGAGCGCAGCGTGGGGCCGCCGACCTTGCGGGCGCGTTCGGCGATGTCGTCGGTGATGGCGAAAAGCTGCTCGCCCTGCTCATCCAGCAGCAGATGGTAGTCGCGGAAATGCGGACCCGACATATGCCAGTGGAAGTTCTTTGTCTTGATGTAAAGCGCAAACACATCCGCGACCAAAGTCGTCAGCGCGCCGGCAATGTCCTGCACGGTATTGGCCGAAAAGCCGCTCGGGGGGTTGATTGAAGCCGCGCGTCGAGAGGCTGCATCCTCCTTGTTCATCGCCAAGTCTCCGTTAATTGACAAAGTCTCCGTTAAATCACAAAGATCAAGGATCTTCGGTCGAACAGCAGTCAAATCGCCAAGCCGACGCCTGCGTTCGAATTCGATAACGCGCGAAACGGGATTTGGACGCAAAATTTGCGTGCGACATTCGCGGAATTGATCCGGGGCCGCTGCTAGAGCCTTTTCCGATCCGATTGAATTGGATCGGGGCTCTAGATTTTTGTTTTTACGCGTCTTCTTCATGCGAACCGGTATCCATTTCGCTTGAAAACGCTGCTAAGCCAATGCTGGATTCGACCGCTATCTTTCAAACGGCCATTTCGCGCTCTCGCCCTGCTGGCCGCGATGGCGCAGAAAATGGTCGGCGAGCACGCAAGCCGTCATGGCTTCGGCGATGGGCGCGGCGCGCACGCCGACGCAGGGGTCGTGGCGGCCCTTGGTGCGCAATTCCACTTCGGCGCCAAAACGGTTGACCGTGCGGCGCGGCGTCAGGATCGACGAGGTCGGCTTGACCGCGAAACGCGCGACAATGGTCTGGCCGGTGGAGATGCCGCCGAGCACGCCGCCGGCATGATTGGCCAGAAACACCGGCCCGTCATTGCCGGCTCGCATTTCGTCGGCGTTTTCCTCGCCGGTAAGTTCGGCGCTGGCGAAACCGTCGCCGATCTCCACGCCCTTGACGGCGTTGATCGACATCAGCGCCGCCGCCAGTTCGGCGTCGAGCTTGCCATAGACCGGAGCGCCCCAGCCGGGCGGAACGCCTTCCGCGGTCACTTCCAGCACCGCGCCGATGGACGAGCCGTTCTTGCGGATGTCGTCGAGATAATCCGCCCATTGTTCGGCCGCGACGGCGTCGGGGCAGAACAGCGAATTGCGCGAAACTTCCGCCCAATCCCAGCGCGCGCGGTCGATCTTGTGCGGCCCGACCTGGATCATCGCGGCGCGAATGGTGACGCCGGGGATGATCTTTCGCGCTATGGCCCCGGCGGCGACCCGGGCCGCCGTTTCGCGCGCCGACGAACGGCCGCCGCCGCGATAATCGCGAAAGCCGTATTTGATGTCATAGACGTAATCCGCGTGGCCGGGACGATAGGCGTCCTTGATCTCGCCATAGTCCTTGGAGCGCTGGTCGGCATTCTCGATCAGCAGCGCGATAGGCGTTCCGGTCGTTCGTTGCGCGCCGAAATCGTCCTTCATCACGCCGGACAGGATTTTCACCGCGTCGGGCTCCTGCCTCTGGGTGGTGAAACGCGACTGGCCCGGACGGCGCAGATCGAGAAAAGCCTGGATTTCCGCCGCTTCGAGCGCAATGCCCGCCGGGCAGCCGTCGACCACGCAGCCCAAAGCCGGGCCGTGGCTCTCGCCGAAAGTGGTCACGCGGAAAAGATGCCCGAAGGTGTTGTGCGACATGACGGCCGAGGTTTTCTCAAAGAAAAAATCGCGCCTTCTAACCATGAAAAGCGCAAAAGGCCAAATGTTGTCCTCGTGCCTCGCGGGGCGCGCGCTTGCCTCGCGGGGCGCGCCGGGATACCAGATTTGTATCGGCTTAAGAGATTTCAACGGCGAAACGGCGAATCATGCGGACGATAGGAAACGCCATGCGGCGCCTGGCTTTCGACGAGCCGGTGTCGCGCCTGGCGATCTGGGCGAAACGGCTGGCGAAGGTCGCGCTGGTTGTGGCGTTGGCCGCCATCGTCGCCGCCCATGCGCATGGCGCCCTTGCGCGCTTTTTCGCCGTGCTCACCCTGCGCCCCGGCCCAACGCCCGATCCTGGCCTCGGCCTGTTCGTCTTTCTCGGCGCCCTCGCCGTCGCGCTTCTGGCTCTGCTGCTGGCGCTCAGTGCGGCGGGCTCGATCTGGATTCGCGGGCGCCGCGGCGCCGGGCGCATTGTCGCCACCGTGCTGCTGACCGCCTTGCTTTTACCTTATCCGGCCTATCTCTATATTTCCGCTGGCTATCCGCCCTGGCTGGCCGATATCTCTACGGACATCGACGATCCGCCGGCTTTTTCCAATGCGCCTGAGGCCTACGCCGGACGGGGCGGCTGGACGCCGGCGCCGATTGAGCGGTCGCGGCGTGACGAGCAGGCCGCTGCCTATCCCGAGGTCAAGCCGATCGTGCTCGACATGGAAACCGAAGAGGCGTTCAACGCGACGCTGGAGGCGGTGAAGCAATCAGGCTGGACGATTGTGAACGTGGTCCGGCCCGGCGGTCCGTTACGGCCGGAAGGCCATATCGAGGCGATGGCTTTTTCTCCGGCGCTCAAATTGCCGACGGCAATCGCCCTGCGCATCAGGCCAGGCGACGACGAAACGCGCGTCGATATGCGCGCCGTCACCCGCTATCTGCCTAATGATCTCGGCGCCGGAGCGGGTCTGATCGAGAAATTGAGCGACGCTGTGGAAGAAAAAGACGTTCCCTGATCACATATGAGTGAAAATTCCGCTCAGCAGCGGCGGCCCCTCGGTCGCGACCAGCCCCCTGGCGCACAGGTCCTCGAGATGGGCGAGGGTGGACAGCGCGGCGGCGCCGTTCAGCCGAGGATCCAGCTTTTCATAAACCCTGGCGACAATCTCCGGCACGCTCAACGGCCCCTTGTCGAGCGCGGCGAGAATGGAGATTTCGCGCGCCCGCCGATGGTGCAGCAACGCGCGCAAAAATCGTTGCGGCTGCGCCACCGGGCCGCCATGGCCCGGCCAGTAGACCGCATGATCGAAGCCGCGCAGCCTCTCCAGCGAATCGAGATAAAGCCGCATGGCGCCGTCGGGCGGGGCGACGATGGAGGTCGACCAGGCCATGACGTGGTCGCCGGTGAACAAGGCCTTTTCCTCGGCCAATTCGAAACAGAGATGGTTCATGGTGTGGCCGGGCGTCGCCACGGCGCGCAGGGTGAAGCCCGCGCCGGCGAAAGTATCGCCGTCGGCCATCATGCGGTCGGGGCGATGGTCGAGATCGTTGGCGGCGTCGAGCTTGTTGGTCTCGCCCAAAGCCAGTTCGCGGGCGGAAAAATAGGGCGCGCAGCCCCAGATTTCCGCGCCCGTCGCCGCCTGCAAAGCCCGCGCGGCGGGCGAATGGTCGCGATGGGTGTGAGTGACGAAAATCCCGGCCAAGGTCTCGCCGGGCAAGGCGGCGAGCAGGCTGTCGATATGTTCCGCGAGCTCCGGGCCCGGGTCGATCACCGCGACCTCGCCTTCGCCGACGACATAGGAGCAGGTGCCGGTGAAGGTGAAGGGACCGGGATTGGGCGCAACGAGGCGACGCACCAGCGGCGACACGCGCAACAATTGGCCGGCGGGCGCGTCGAAGGCGAGGTCGAAACGCGGCTCCTCGCCGGCGCCGGCGTTTTCCACTGCGTCCCGTTTCCCATCAACCCCGGATGGATCGCTCATGCGCCATCCTCGGCAAATTCAGTTGATCTTCTGCGCCGTCCACACGCCGCCGCAATAATCGGTTTGCGACGACCAGGGGCCATGCGCCGAATTGCTCCCGACCTCGCCATTGGCGCGCACGACCTTCTGGCCGCTGGTGAAATGCCCGACGAATGTATTGGTTTCATCGACATAACCCCAAGGCTCGACGCCGGATGCAGAAATGCCGACAATGCGGTTCTGCTTGATGGTGACGACCGTCTCGCCGCTCCTGGCGCAATTGCCGACAGTGGTCTGCAGTTCGACGCGCCATTGGCCGTCATGCGTCGCCCCCTGCGCCAGAGTCGCAAACGGAAAGCCCGACGCCAGAATCAGCGATACAAATATTTTACCCGCGCGCTCAAAAGCCGCCATGATGCACCCCCCTCAGGGCCGAAAAAGCATGGGGCATGGCTTGCACGATTCCAGCTTTTTGCAAAGCGCCGTCCGGCCTTGGACGAAGATTTTCTTGTGGGGCAGCAAAAATCTCACGCGGGCAAGATTTTACGCGGAAAGCGCCTCGCTCAATTGCGTCAGCAGATCGCCGCCGACATGGATGAAATCGGCGACGCCGGCCTCGCGCCATTGCGCCTCCATTTCGCCGGGCCGTCCGGCCAGATAGATCCTGCCGCCGACACTCGCCAAGGCTTTGGCGGCGTCGAGTCCCTGTTCGGCATAGACCGCGTCGGAGGAGCAGAGCACGGCGAGCTTGGCGCCGCTGGCTTGGTAGGCTTCGGCCAGCGCGGTGGCGTCGGCGAAGCCGTCATTGCCGAGAGCCTCGATGCCGCCGGCCTCGAAGAAATTCTTGGCGAAGGTCGCCCGCGCCGTGAAGGCGGCGACCGGGCCGAGATTGGCGAGGAAGATGGCCGGCCGTTGTTCCGCCGCTTCCGCCCTGTCGCGCAGAGTCTCGAAAGGCTCGGACAGGCGATGCGGGGCCAGGGCTTTCGCTCCCAAGGCAACCGCGGCCGGCGCGGGCTTGAGCACGGAAACCGGCTTTTCGTGAATATCGGGGAATTCGCTGGCGCCGGTGAGCGGCTCCTTGCGGCGGGCGACGTTTTTCAAACGCTCGATGGCGATTTTCGCCACTTCCGCCTGGAACACGCCGCTTTCCAGCACTCTGGCCAGTCCGCCGGCTTGCTCGATCTCCTGGAACAGCGCATAGCCGCGCTCGACCAGCGCATCGGTCAAAGCCTCGACGCCGCCCGAACCCGCCGCCGGATCGGCGACTTTTCCGAGATTGGATTCTTCCAGCAGCACGGCTTGAGTATTGCGGGCGATGCGGCGGGCGAAAGCGTCCGGAAGGCCGAGCGCCTGGGTGAAGGGGAGGACGCAGATCGAATTGGCGCCGCCGAGGCCGGCGGAAAACACCGCCACCGTCGAGCGCAGCAGATTCACCCAGGGGTCGCGCCGCGTCATCATCCGCCAGGCGGTTTCGCCATGGAGGCGGAGCGGGGCGGCCTCAAGGCCGCAGGCGCTCTCGATTCCCGCCCACAGCCGGCGCAGGGCGCGGAACTTGGCGAGGGTCAGAAATTCGTCGGCGTCGGCGGCGAGCCGGAACTCGATCATTTTCCTGGCATCGTCGAGGTCGACGCCAGCCGCTTCCAGCGCCCGCAGATAGGCGACGCCGCTGGCCACAGCAAAGGCCAGTTCCTGCGCCGGCGAACCGCCCGCCGCATGGACGACGCGGCCGTCTGCGGCGATCAGATCGCGGGTAAAGCCCTTTGAGGCGAGCAGCGCGGCCTGTTGCGCGAGCTTGGGCCCGGCGACCTCCCAGTCCACGACCTCGCCCTGGACGATTGAAGCGCCGATCGGATCGAGCCCGAAGGAAACGTCGATT
>NZ_JBKQOU010000286.1:0-18910 GCF_052145335.1 Rhodoblastus sp. | reverse complement strand
TGGTCTTCTTGCCCTTGCCGTCGAGCAGGATCAGGCTGGCGGCGTCGCGCGGATGCGGCGGCTTTTTGGGCGGAATCTCGTTCATCCCGCGTCCTCCGGCCGGTCGGAGCCGAACCCGTGCATCCTCAGGGCCCATTGATAGGCGATGAGCGCGCCCTTGACGATGGGCAGCAGCCACAGGCACAGCAAGGCGGCGGCGATTGGCCAGAAAATCATCTGCGCCCAGTCGGGAAACCCGGGGAACCATTCCTGCGCCGTGATCACGCCGCCGACGACGAAATGACCGGCGATGAACATGGTCACATAGGGCGGCATGTCGTCGGCGCGCTGGTGATACAGCGCTTCACCGCAATGCGGGCAATAATCACTGACCTTGAGATAGCGGTAATAAATCTTGCCGATCCCGCAGGCGGGACAGAGCTTCTTCATGCCGCGCAGCAGCGCCGGCCATACGGCGCGTTTCTCGAAGATCCGGTCCGGGTCGATTCTCGGATTCATTTTCGCGCCCGTCGTCCCGCCGGCTTCGGCCGTGTCGTGCGTGAGATCCCCCTGGCCGGCCCGGGCTTTCTTGCGCCTGCCTTGCCGACTCTGGCCTTGCCTTCGCTCTGCATCTCGAATCGCAGGGCGCCGGCGAAAGGCGCCGCCTCCACCAGTTTGACGGTCACCGCGTCGCCAAGCTGAAAACTCTCGCCACTCCGCGAGCCGATCAAGGCGTGATGCGCCTCGTCATAGGCGAAATAATCGCTGCCGAGCGTCCCGGCGGGAACGAAACCGTCGGCGCCGGTTTCGGCCAGCTTGACGAAGAGGCCGGCGCGGGTGACTCCGGCGATCCGACCCTGAAAGGTCGCGCCAATGTGGTCGGCGAGAAAAGTGGCGATCAGCCGGTCGGTGGTTTCGCGCTCGGCCGCCATGGCCCGCCGTTCGGCGGCGGAAATGCGCGCGGCGATTTCCGCCAGATGTTCTCGGCTCAATTCCGGCAGGCCGCCGGGGCCGAGTTTCAACGCCCGCACCAGGGCGCGATGGACGATGAGATCGGCATAGCGTCGGATCGGCGAGGTGAAATGGGCATAGCGGCGCAGATGCAGGCCGAAATGCCCGTAGTTTTCCGCCACGTATTCCGCTTGCGCCTGGGTGCGAAGCACGATCTCGTTGACCACATTCTCATGTTCGGTGCCGCGCACCTTGGCGAGAATCTCGTTGAACTGCATCGGCTTCAACACCTGGCCCTTGGCCAGCTTGATCCCGATGGTGGCCAGGAATTCCGACAGCGCATTGATCTTTTCCACCGAGGGCTCGTCGTGGGCGCGGTAGATCAGATGAGATTTCTCGGCCTCCAAGGTTTCGGCGGCGGCGACATTGGCGAGGATCATGAATTCCTCGATCACCTTGTGGGCGTCGAGACGCGGCGGCGTCAGCACGCGATCCACCGTTCCATCGGCTTTAAGCAGGATCTTGCGCTCCGGCAGCTCGAGATCGAGCGGCGACCTTTTGCCGCGAGCGATCTTCACCGCGTCATAGGCTTGCCACAGCGGTTTCAGGGCCGAATCGAGCAGCGGTCCAGTGGTCTCGTCGGGGCGGCCGTCGATAGCGTCCTGCGCTTGCTGGTAGGACAATTTGGCCGCCGAGCGCATCATCACCCGGAAAAAGCTGTGGTCGAGCTTGTGGCCGTCCCTGCCGATGCGCATTCGCACGGCGAGCGCCGGGCGGTCCTCGCCCTGGCGCAGCGAGCAGAGATCGTTGGAAATGCGTTCGGGCAGCATCGGCACGACGCGATCGGGGAAATAGACCGAATTGCCGCGATCCAGAGCCTCGCGGTCGAGCGCGCCGCCGGGCCGCACATAATAGGAGACATCGGCGATGGCGACGGTGACGACGAAGCCTTCGGGGTTGTCGGGCGCGTCGTCGTGCTGGGCGTGGACGGCGTCGTCATGGTCCTTGGCGTCGGTCGGGTCGATGGTGAGCAGGGGCAGCGAACGCCAGTCCTCGCGGCGAAAGCCCTCCGATTCCATGCGCGCCGGTTTTGCCGCTTCCGAGGCTTCGATGGTCTCCGGGCGGAACAGGTCGGGAATGGAGTGGATATTGATGGCGATCAGGCTGATCGCCTTTTCGCTGTTCATCGACCCCAGCCGCTCGCGCACCTTGGCGACGGGCTGTCCGAAGCGCCCGCGCTCAAGCGTTTCGACGCTGACCAGATCGCCGTCGCGCGCCTCGCCGCGGTCGGCTTCCGAGACGATGAATTCCTTGTCGCGCTGCTTCTTGTCCACCGGCGTGATGCGTCCGCCACGGGTGCGCGGGTCTTCGCGAAACACGCCGAGCACGCGCTTGACGGCGCGCGACAGAAGTTTGACCACGCGGCCGGAATAGGCGGGGCCGCCGGTCTCGCGCAAAGGCGCGACCCGCAACAGCGCGCGGTCGCCGATTCCCGCAGCCGGAAAGCCCTGACGCGGCCGCTTCGGCGCGAAAACGATGATGCAGGGAGTCGGTCCAAGCGCCTCGTCCCATTCGGCGGGAACGGCGATCAATTCGCCGTCGCGGTCGCGCGACAAAATGTCGGCGAGCACGATCTGGGGCAGGGCGCCGGCCTCGTGCAGACCCGAGCGCGAGCGCTGGACGGCGCCTTCCAGTTCCAGTTCCTTGAGGATTTTCTTCAGCAGGATCTTGTCGTCGCCGCGAATGGCGAAAGCGCGGGCGATTTCGCGCTTGCCGATCTTGTCGGGCTGAGCCGCGCCGGATTTCACCGCTTCCTCGCGCTCGCGGGCGATGAAGGCGACGATTTCCTCGCGGGAGGGGAAGGGTTTCTTGGGTAATTTAGGCACGCGGCCACCATAGGGTCTGCAGCGCCCGCCGTCATCCGGCGATTTGCGCGGCGGGAGCGGCCACTTGCCTTTTTCTTGCCGCGCGCCATTTTGGCCCGATTGGGGGAAGCTCGATGATTCGCAGAAAATCCGACCGCGCCAGAAGCGTCAAAATCGGCGATCGGGAATTCCTCACCAAGGGTCTCGATCATTCGTTCTGGAAGGACGCCTTCCACAATTCCATGCGCGTGTCCTGGCCGACGTTCTTCCTCGGCTTCGCGGTCTATTTCATCGCCATCAACGCCATTTTCGCCACGCTTTTCTGGATCGGCGGCGATTGCATCGCCAACGCGCGGCCCGGTTCTTTCGCCGACCGGTTCTATTTCTCCATCGAGACGCTGGCGACGGTCGGCTACGGCGACATGCATCCGGACAATGATTATGCGCATCTGGTGACGACGCTGGAAATCTTCGTCGGCATGTCGACGCTTGCGGTCTATGCCGGCCTGGTCTTCGCCCGCTTCGCCAGGCCGCGCGCCAAGGTGCTTTTCGCCGACGTGATGGCGATGGGGCGCCACAATGGCGGCGCCATGCTGATGGCGCGGATCGCCAACGCCCGCAACAGCACGGTCAACGAGGCGCAGGCGGAAATCTGGCTGCTTTATTCCGAGCCTACGACGGAAGGGGTGCGCTTCCGCCGTTTCAAGCAACTGACGTTGCTCCAGCGGCGCAATCCGATCTTCGCCTTTTCCTGGACGCTGTTTCATCCGATCGACGAGCACAGTCCGCTGTTCGGCCTGGGTCAAGCCGAACTGGAGGAGATGGACGCCTATTGGGTGGTGATCTTCGACGGTCTCGACGACGTGTCCGGCCAGAAGGTCAACGCCCGCAAGGGCTATGGCGTGGCGGACCTGCGCATCGGCCATGTCTATTCGGATATCCTGACGGCCTCGGAAAGCGGCCTTCCGCAGCTCGATTACGGCTTGCTCCACGAGACGGAGCCGGACGAGGTGGAGGCGGAGCCCTCAGAGCAGGCCTAGCTCGGAAAGTTCGCGGCGAAGCTGTTCCGGCAGTTCGGTCAAGGCGGCGCCGGCGGCGGCGAGATCGGGCGGCGCGTCTGACGGCGCCAGATAGCGCCAGCCTTGAAAGGCGCGGCAGGGGCGGGGCCGCACCGCGACCAGCCCATCGTCCAGTTGCAGGGCGCAGCGCTTGATTCCGGCGGAATCGACGAAGGGCTCGATGCCAATCAGGCGCTGGCGCGCGCAGAGCTGGCCCTTGATCACCCAGTAGAGCGAGCCGCCGTCGAGCAGTTCCGGCGCGCGTTTCGGCGCCATCCGCGTGACATGGGCGTGGACGGCGGATTTCGTCCGGGCGCGCAGGGCGATCCAGGCCTGAAGATCCGCGATGGATTCCGCCCCGACGCAGAGTTTGATCAGATGCAGGGCCAATCGGTTTTCCCTTCGCCGTTTTTCTAATCCCAGCAAGCGGCCCCCGCAATTGCGACGGCTTGCCTTTCCTCGCGCGCACGCCATTTAATCAACAACCGGGAGAAAAAAATTGAGCGAGACGGACAAGCAGGGCCGCGCCCTGGAGTCTGAACGGCAGGCGCAGGTCGAAGCCTTCGTCGAGGCGGTGCGGAAAACGCCGGTCAGGACGACGTCGGATCGCGGCCGTCTGATTTTCGCCCTCGACGCCACCATGAGCCGCCAGCCGAGTTGGGATCTGGCGCAGCAGCTGCAGGCGGAAATGTTCAAGGCCGCGGCCGGCTGCGGCGGGCTCGATATCCAGCTGGTGTATTTTCGCGGCTTTGGCGAATGCCGGGCTTCCCGCTTCGTCCGCGACGGCGCCGGATTGGCCGCCGTCATGGCGAAAATTTCGGTGCGCGGCGGCCAGACCCAGATTGGCAAGGTCTTGCGCCATATCAAGGCCGAACAGGCCGAGGCGCCGGTCGGCGCCTTCGTCTTCATCGGCGATTCGATGGAGGAAAAAGCCGACGATCTCGCGCGGGTCGCCGGCGAACTCGGCCTGCGCGGGATCAAGGGCTTCTTTTTCCAGGAAGGCGGCAATAGCGCGGCCGCCGCCTGTTTCAAGGATCTGGCGCGATTGACCGGCGGCGCCTATGCTGCCTTCGACGCCGGCGCGCCCGGCCGCCTCGCCGGATTGCTCAAGGCCGCCGCCGCCTATGCGGCCGGCGGGTTTGTCGCATTGGAGGCGCGGGCCGGGCAAGGCGAAGCCGAAGCGAAATTTTTATTGGCGCAGATGAAATAAAACGGGGACGAAATGCCCATTCTTTTGTTCGGCCTCCTGGCGCTGATCCTTTGCGTTTACGGATTGCGCATGCTGGGCCGCGCGTCGCCGGCCCAGGTCGCTGCAGGGATGCGCAATGGCGGCGGCGTGATGGCTCTGATGGCGGCGTTGTTGCTGCTGTTGCGCGGCAGGCTGGCGCTGGCGGCCGGGCTCGGCGGCCTGTCGTTTTTCATCTTCACCGGCGACAGATTTTCCTGGCGCAAATTCGCCGACCTCTATGCGGAAAGGCAAAGAGCGCGAAAAACCTCGCAGGCGCGCACCGCTCTGCTGGCGATGACGCTGGACCATGTCACGGGAGAAGTAGATGGCGAGGTCCTGGCCGGTCCCTTCGCCGGCCAAAAGCTTTCGGCGCTTACGCAGGAGCAATGCAAGCAGTTCTACCGCGACTGTCTCGTCCGCGACACCGATTCGGCGCTGCTGCTAGAGACTTATTTCGACCGCCGCTTTGCCGGATGGCGCACGGCAGACCAGGGTCACGCGGACGCGGGGGGCGGGTCGCGTCGCCGGAATGGCCAAGGTTTGGACTCCAGTGAAATGTCCGAGCAGGAAGCCTATCAGACGCTCGGTCTTCGTGCGGGCGCGAGCGCGGAGGAAATTGTCCGGGCGCACCGGCGCCTCATGAAGGAACGCCATCCCGACCACGGGGGGACGACGGATGACGCGGCCCGGATCAATCAGGCCAAGGACAGGCTGTTGCGTCGACACGGCTGATACGCTCCACACACTGATACGCAAACAAACTCATTCTTTCGGCCTGGAGCCAGTCGACGAGGCGCCCGGCTATCGCAAGTGCTTGACCTCTGCGCCGCCGCGCCGCCGGCGCGTCCCCATAACGGAATGGGGAAGGGTCAGTTCCGGGTGGCAAAACAATTAAAACCCGAATTTTTCAATGCCTTGCAGGCGGCTTCGGCTTTGGATTCCTCAAGACCGGCGAAACGGGCGCGATAGAGCGTGCCGCTGCCCTTGTGGACAATTTCGGTAAAGGGCTTGGCCGAACCGAGCGCTGCTCCGCGCTGGCTCCTGGCGCGGGTCAGGAGCGCGGCGGCCTTGTCGGCGTCGTCGGTGGCGCCGATCTGGATCATCCAGCCGGGGACCGGCGGTTTATTTCCGACCTGCCGCTTCTGGACGCTGAGGCCTTCCTCCGCTTTGGCTTCCGCTTTCGATTTGATTTCGGCTTTGGGCTCGGCCTTGGCCGGCGGCTCGAAACGGATCGCCTGGCGCAGCGCCTGTTTCGGCGAAGGGCCGGGCGTCAGATGCATGGCGGTGGGCGTCGTGGCGCTGCCTTTTTCCTGGGCGTGTTCCTGGGCGCGATGGGAGGTCGAACCGTCGGTCGCCGCCGCATGGCGGGGGATCGACGCCGTCGCGACATGGGCGTCGTCGCTCTCGTCTTTCGCCGGCTCGCGCTCCACAGCGGCCGCGGCGACATAAGCGGGGCGGGGCCGGGGCGTCGGGCTTACGGCGGCGATGGGCAGCAGCGGCGCGATTTCGGCGAGGGAAGCATGCTGCATGGACGCCGGCGGCTTCGCGGCGACTACCGGCTTTTCCGGCTCGGTTTGCGCAGCTTCCGCCCTGACCGCGCGTTCTTCTTCCTCGCGGCTGGCTTGTTGCCAAAAGGGCCGCGATGCCTCCCCCTCCGCGACGTGGGCGCTGGAATGCGGCGCGCCGCCCTCCTCGATATGCTGCTCGATCAGAGCTTCCATGTAATTGTCGCGCGAGCGCGCCGACTTGCCGCCCATTACCACCGAGACGATGTAATGGCCGTCGCGCTTGACTGAGCTAAGCAGATTGAAACCGGAGGCGGCGGTATAGCCCGTCTTGATGCCGTCCATGCCCTCGCAGCGTTCCATCAGATGGTTGTGATTGTGGATGTGTTGGCCGCGATAGGCGAATTCGTGCAGGGAGAAATAGCGGTAATAGCGCGGGAATCGGTCCTGTATGGCGCGGCCGAGCACAGCCAGGTCGGAGGCGGTGGTGATCTGCTCGTCGTTGGGCAAGCCGGAAGCGTTGCGATAGAGGGTGTGGTTCATGCCGAGAGCGTGGGCCTTGCGCGTCATCATCTCGGCGAATTCGCTCTCGCTTCCGTCCGCAACCGCCTCGCCGACCGCGACGGCGATGTCATTCGCGGATTTGGTGACGATGGCCTTGATCGCGTCTTCTACACGGATGGTCTGGCCGGGGCGCAGGCCGAGTTTGGAGGGCGCCTGCGCCGCCGCATGGGCGGAAACCGGGATTTCGCTATCGAGGGTGAAACGGCCCTTTTCCAGCGCCTCGAACAGAAGATAAAGCGTCATCACCTTTGTGACCGAAGCGGGATGGCGCGGCGCATCCTCGTTCATCCCGTAGATGACCCGGCCGGTGGCTCCGTCCACCACGATTGCCGCGGTGGCGCTGGCTCCGCCGGTCGCGGCGTGAAAATGCTGGGGGCTGTGATGCGCGTGATGGCGGACATGGGCGTGATAGGCGACGCGATGGCCATGATGATGATGGCGGGCCTCCGCCGGCGTGGCGGCGACCGCCCCGATCAGGCCGAGAACAAGGGCAGGCAGGGCCGCGCCCGACGCAAGGCGGCCGTGAACGTCACGCTTGAACATACAAACCAGTCCCGATTTTCAACCAACAGGAGGCCGTCGCTGCGCCAGAAAGCGGCGTCGTGACGTTATCGCGAGCTGACCTTATGGGAACGCGGTTACCCGGCCGTTAAAAGGCGCCGAGAAAAAGCGCAGAAAATCGGGCAAAAGAATGATGGTGCAGTGCAGCAAAAGGCGTTGACTTTTTGTGCGGCGCCTATAGATTGGCGACATCGAGCGGGGGGGAACACTTGCTCGAAACCCCGGCCGCCCAGCGGCCCCCATCACCGGCCGCGTAGCGGCCCTTTATGACAAGGTGTCGACAACATGGCTATCAATTTCGAAGAATACCAGAACTTCGGCAAGGCCCAGCTCGAAGCCATCCAGGCCTCCGCCACGGAAGTCTCCAAGCAGCTCCAGGCGATCGCCGCCGAGACCACCGATTACTCCAAGAAGTCGGTCGAATCCGGTTCGGCTTTCGTCGAAAAGCTCCTCGGCGTGAAGGAACTGAACGAAGCCATCGCTCTGCAGCAGGAATTCGCCAAGACCTCCTATGAAGGTTTTGTCGCTCAGGTCACCAAGCTCGGCGAACTTTACACCAACGTCGCCAAGGAAGCCTTCAAGCCGGTCGAAGCTGCGATCGCCAAGGTCAAGGCCTCCGCTAACTGAGCTTCCAGTCCGGATCTGGTTGGTAAGCCCGCCGGGGCGTTTTATCCGGACAGGGCCGCTTAAGTTCAAGTTGCGTCTGCAATGGCGAAAGCCCGGTCCTTATGGCCGGGCTTTTTGCTTTTTTTTTTAGAACCCCCACGCCCTTTCATGCGTATTATTATCGAAGCGGTTTCGCCAACTTCAGCGCTCGCGCCGATTTTCCGAGACGAATCAGGCTCCCGGCAAGAATTTGCGCGCAGGCTTGTGGAGGGATGAGAAAAAGTTTCGGGCGCATACTGGCGGTGGAGGCATGCGGCGCATAAATTGCATGGTGCAGCCCGCGCCTCGCCAGAAGTTTCTGGGCGCCCAAATTAAAGGCGAATTTGTCGCGTCAAATAGGAGATAGAGGTAGAGGCTGCAATTTGCGATCTTGAGGAGAGGACGGTCTTGGCGACGCAATACACTCAACCAAGGCGCATTGGCGACGAATCGGCCATAGGCCTGCATGCTTTCTGGATGCAGATCTTGACTGGACAGGTTCTGACTGGACAGGTCATGGCGGCGAAGGGCGGCAAGAAATCTCCGGGCGACGGCCAAGGGTCGGGGCCCGGATCGGGAACGGCGGTCATCACCAGGACGAAGACCCAGACCCAGCGTCCATCGATGTATCGGGTTTTGTTGTTGAATGACGATTATACCCCGATGGACTTTGTAATTGGAGTGTTGTGCACCTATTTTCATAAAAATATCGACGACGCCAATCGAATCATGTGGCAGGTGCACAATAACGGCGTCGGCGAATGTGGCGTATATACCTATGAAGTAGCTGACACCAAGGTGACCCAGGTGATGGATCACGCCAGAAAGCATCAGCATCCGCTGCAATGCGTCATGGAAAAGAAGTGAGGCAGAACATATGCCGTCATTCTCGCGCAATCTAGAACAGACCCTTCATCGCGCTCTTGCCGTAGCCTCCGAACGCCGGCATGAATATGCGACGCTCGAACATCTATTGCTGAGCCTGCTGGACGATGCGGAAGCCGCCGCCGTAATGCGCGCCTGTTCGGTCGATGTCGACGCCTTGCGCAAAAGCCTGGTCACCTACATCGAACATGAACTCGACAACCTGACGACGGAATTGCACGAGGATCCCAAGCCGACCTCCGGCTTCCAGCGCGTGATCCAGCGCGCGGTGATCCATGTGCAATCCTCCGGCCGTGAGGAGGTCACCGGCGCCAATGTGCTGGTCGCCATTTTCGCCGAGCGGGAGAGCCATGCCGCCTATTTCCTGCAGGAGCAGGAAATGACGCGCTACGACGCGGTCAATTACATCAGCCACGGCATCGCCAAGCGTCCGGGCCTGAACGATACGTCGAAGTCGCCTCGCGGCGCCGAGGAAGAGACCGAAAGGTCGGAGACAGCGCGCGAAGGCAAGGAGCAGGATCCCAAGAAAAAGGAAACTGCGCTGGAGGCTTACTGCGTAAACCTCAACCATAAGGCGAAGGATGGGCGGATCGATCCCCTGATCGGCCGCGAGACGGAAGTGCTGCGCACCATCCAGGTCCTGTGCCGCCGGCAGAAGAACAACCCGCTGCTGGTTGGCGATCCGGGCGTCGGCAAGACGGCGATAGCCGAAGGCCTGGCGCGAAAGATCGTCAAGGGCGAGACCCCCGAAGTCTTGCGCGGCGCGACGGTCTATGCGCTCGACATGGGCGCGCTTCTCGCCGGCACCCGCTATCGCGGCGATTTCGAAGAGCGCCTCAAGCAGGTGATGAAAGAGATCGAGCAGCACAAGAAGGCGATCCTGTTCATCGACGAGATCCACACGGTGATCGGCGCCGGCGCGACTTCCGGCGGCTCGATGGACGCCTCGAACCTGCTCAAGCCGGCTCTGGCCCAGGGCGGGCTGCGCTGCATCGGCTCGACCACCTACAAGGAGTTCCGGCAATATTTCGAGAAGGACCGCGCTTTGGTGCGGCGCTTCCAGAAGATCGACATCAACGAGCCGTCGATCCCCGACACGATCGAAATCCTCAAGGGCCTGAAGCCCTATTTCGAGGAGTTCCACAAGCTGCGCTACACCCATGACGCGGTGAAGGCGGCGGTCGAGCTGTCGGCCCGCTATATCCACGACCGCAAATTGCCGGACAAGGCGATCGACGTGATCGATGAGACCGGGGCCTCGCAGATGCTGACGCCTGAGCACAAGCGCAAGCGCGTCATCGGCGTCAAGGAGATCGAGGCGACGGTGGCGACGATGGCGCGGATTCCGCCCAAGTCCGTGTCGAAGGACGACGCCGAGGTGCTGCAAAATCTCGATGCGACGTTGAAACGCGTGGTCTATGGCCAGGACGAGGCCATCGCGGCTCTGGTGGCGGCGATCAAGCTCTCACGCGCCGGACTGCGCGACATGGAGAAGCCGATCGGCTCCTACCTGTTCTCCGGCCCGACCGGCGTCGGCAAGACCGAGGTGGCCAACCAGCTCGCCAAAGCGCTGGGCGTCGAAATGGTGGGCTTCGACATGTCGGAATATATGGAGCGCCATTCGGTCAGCCGGCTGCTCGGCGCGCCTCCCGGCTATGTCGGCTTTGAACAGGGCGGTCTCTTGACCGACGCCATCGACCAGCATCCGCATTGCGTGCTGCTGCTCGACGAAGTCGAAAAGGCCCATCCCGATCTTTACAACATCCTGCTGCAGGTGATGGACCACGGCAAGCTGACCGACCACAACGGCAAGCAGATCAGCTTCCGCAACGTGATCCTGGTGATGACCACCAACGCCGGTGCGGCCGATCTCGCCAAGGCGAGCTTTGGCTTCACCCAGAACAAGCGGACCGGCGACGACGTCGAGGCGATCAACCGCATGTTCGCGCCGGAATTCCGTAACCGGCTCGACGCCATCGTGCCCTTCGGCCATCTGCCGACCGAGGTCATCGCCAAGGTCGTCGACAAGTTCGTCATGCAGCTTGAGGCGCAGCTTGCCGATCGCAATGTCGCGATCGAATTGTCCGACGAGGCGCGGCTGTGGCTGGTCCAGCGCGGCTATGACGAAACCATGGGCGCGCGGCCAATGGCGCGGGTCATCCAGACCCATATCAAGACGGCTTTGGCCGACGAGGTGTTGTTCGGCCGGTTGAAGAACGGCGGCACGGTGCGGGTCGTCGTCGCCGGCGAGGACAAGGAGTCGAAACTGGTGTTCGTCTTCCCCGACGGACCGGTGCTGCCGCGTCCCGACAAGGAAATCGTCGAGGCCAGCCGCAAGAAGGTCCGCGCCGAACCGGAAGTGCGCGCGCGCCGCAAGCCGAAGGCGCCTGCGCAGCCCATGTGAGCGAATCGCGCGAGGACAGATAATTAAGGGCGCCGCCGGACGACCGGCGGCGCCTTTTTCGTCAGTCCGCCCCGACTTGCGCTGCGATCAGATCGGCCAAGGCCAAAGATGCGGTGAGGCCCGGCGATTCGATGCCAAAACAATGGACGAGGCCCTCGACGCCGTGAAAGGCCGGGCCGTCGACGCGGAAATCGGCCGCCTCCTCGCCGGGGCCGCTGATTTTCGGCCTGATGCCGCATGAACTCACAGCTAAGTCGCGGGAAAGAATCCCCGGCCAGAAACGGGCGAACGAATCGCGGAAGGCCGGTTCGACCCCCTGCGTCGGTCGATAATCGACTTCTTCGACCCAGTGCAGGTCGGGCCCAAGCCGCATGCCCCCGGCGAGGTCGAGCGCCACATGCACCCCCAGGCTTCCCGGAACCGGCAGGGGATAGACAAGATGCGAAAACGGCGAGCGTCCCGATACCGAGCAATAATTGCCCTTGGCGAGGAAGCGCGGCGGAATGAGCCCGGCCGGATAGCCCGTCATGGCGCGCGCGACGTCATGGGCGCCGTGGCCGGCGCAATTGACCAGAATCCGGCAGAGCAGGGGCTCTTCGGCCAACTCCTCGGTATGGACCGCGAAAAGCCCACCGCGTCGAGAAACTCCGGTAACCCGGCTGCGGAAGGCGAGTTGGGCGCCCATATTTTCGGCATCCGCCTGCAGGGAAAGCATCAAGGCGCCGCTGTCGACGAGGCCCGTCGAGGGCGAGAACAGGGCGGCGTGGGCGCGCACTTCCGGCTCGATCTTCGCCGCTCCGGCGGCGTCCAGCCAGACCAGATCCTCGACGCCGTTTTGCAGGCCTTGCCGCAGCAGCGCCGCGAGGCGCGCCTCCTGCGCTTCATCGACGGCGACGATCAGCTTGCCGATTTTTCGCGCCGGAATTTCGCGTGACGCGCAATAGGCGTAAAGCTTTTTGCGTCCCTCGACGCAGGCGCGGGCCTTGAGGCTGTCGCGAGGATAGTAGATCCCGGCGTGAATGACTTCCGAATTGCGGGAAGAGGTCTGCGTGCCGGCGGCCTTTTCCGCTTCCAGCACCAAAACCTCGCGTCCGGGCCGCGCGAGCCGCCGGGCCACGGCCAGGCCAACCACGCCGGCGCCGACGACTACGGCCTCTACCTCCAAGAGTTTATTCTCCATCCCCTTGATTGCGACAGGTTCTGCCCATTACCTTTCCTTCATCGCCTGCGAGGCGGTTTGGACCAGCGGCGAGAACACATATTCGAGGATGCGGCGGCTGCCGGTGGCGATTTCGACGCTCACCGCCATGCCCGGCGTCAGCGGAACGCTCTGCCCGTCGATGTTCATGACCGTGCGCGCCAGCTTCAAAGTCACTGGAAACACCAGGTTCTGCGTTCGCTGGGCGCCGGCGAAGGTTTTTTCGCTCTGCTTGCGGGCCGCGTCGCTCTCGGTCTGCTGGGCGTCGGGCTCGGGAATCGCGTCGCTCGCTACCCGCTCAACCGTTGCCGTCAAAGTGCCATAGCGGGTGAAGGGGAAGGATTCGATCTTCACCACCGCCGTCTGGCCGGGTTTGACGAAACCAACATCCTTGTTGGCGAGATAGCTTTCGATTTCCAGCACCGCGCCTTCAGGCACGATGCGCATCAGTTCGTCGCCGCCGCCGGCCACTTGGCCGATGGTGGTCACCGAGAGCCCGTAGATCGTGCCGTCGATCGGGGCGCGCAGGTCCATGCGTTCCGATTTCAGCTTGGCCTTGACCAGCTTTTCCCGCGAATCATCGGCCTGCCTCTGCGCCTCGTCGAGCTTTTGCCCATTTTCCGCGACGAAATTGGAAAAGGTCTTGTCCCGATCGCGCGCCAGCACGTCGAGATTGGCTATGGCCCCGTCGCGCTGGCCCTGCTGGGTGGCCAGTTGCGTCTCATGATATTGCAGCGTCTCTTCGGCGTCGATCACCGCGGCTTTGGCGCCCGAGCCCGACTTGGCGAGGGAAGAGCGCATGTCCACGCGCTCCTGCAGCGTCGCTATCAAACGGCTTTGCGACTCCATCGTGGCGGTGAGGCGGTCGCGCTCGATTTCCTTCTGGCGGATCTGCGCGTCATAGCTGGCGACGGCGTCGGCCAGTTGCGCCAGATCGCCAGACAGCACCAGTTCCTCGCGCTGGCGGATCGCCAGCGGTGTTTCGGGACGCCAGTCGATCGTCGGCGGCGGCGATAGCTCGCGCGCCTGCGCCGCCTTGACGGCGGCGGCCCGGCGCATGGCCTCGGCGCTGTAAGCGTCATAGGCGGACTGGGCGGTGGCCTGCTCGGAACGCGCGTCGCCGGCGTCCATTTCGATCAGCAGGTCGCCGGCCTTGACGTGCTGGCCGTTCTCGACATGGATCGCCGCGACTCTTCCGGTGTCCAGCGGCTGGATCACCTTGACCCGGCCCGCCGGCTGAATCTTGCCCTGCGCCGCCGCGATGATGTCGAGCCGGCCGAACCAGCTCCATACCAAAGTCGAGACCACCAGCGCGCCAATCAGCAGGATCAGCGCCATCCGCACCGGGGATGGCGGCGTTTCCAATATTTCCAGGTCGGCCGGCAGGAATTCCCGGTCCGAAAGATGTGGCTGGAGTTTCCGGGCGACCTCGCGCAATTTCTGCGCTGGCGGCGGCGCTTCCCTGACCTCGCTCATGCTTCCGCCCGTTCGTTCTGCATCGCCCAAAGACGGGCGTAAAGCCCCTGGCTGTTCTTCAGCAATTCGCTGTGCGAGCCGGCTTCGACCAGACGCCCGTCGATCATTCCAACGATGACGTCGCAATCGCGCACCGCCGCGAGACGATGGGCGATGACGAACACCGTGCGGTTCTGCACGATCTGGCGCATGTTGCGCTGGATGATCCGCTCGCTCTCGTAGTCGAGCGCCGAGGTGGCCTCGTCGAAAATCAAAATCGGCGGATTGGTCGAAAGCGCCCGTGCAATGGCGATGCGCTGGCGCTGGCCGCCGGAGAGATTGGCGCCGCGCTCCTCGATCATCGTGTCATAGCCCCGTGGCAATTTGCCGATGAATTCGTCGGCGCCGGCGAGCTTTGCGATCGCCATCACCTGCGGGCGCGGCATGGCCGGATTGGCCAGCGCGATATTCTCGTGGATGGTGCGGTGGAACAGCAGGTTTTCCTGCAGCACCACGCCGATATGGCTGCGCAGCCAGGCGGGGTCGACCTGGCTCAGATCGGCGTCGTCGAGCAGCACCTGCCCCTCTTCTGGAATATAGAAGCGCTGGACCAGCTTGGTCAGGGTCGATTTTCCGGAGCCGGAGGGGCCGACGATGCCGATCACCGTGCCTGGATTGATCCGAAGCGAAATCTGCTTGAGCACCTGCGGCGCATCGGGGCGATAGCGGAAGGACACATTGCGGAACTCGATTTTTCCCCTGGGAGGAGGAAGTTGGGCGCGAACCGCTGGGGTCGGCTCGACCGGCGAGTTGAGAATATCGCCCAGCCGCTCCACCGAAACCTGTACCTGCTGGAAATCCTGCCACAGCTGCGACAGCCGCAGCACCGGCTGCGCCACCTGGGCGGCGATCATGTTGAAGGCGACCAGTTCGCCGACGGTCAGATCGCCGTCGATCACGGCCTTGGCGCCGAACAGCAGCAAGGCGGCGGTGGAAAGTTTCGACACATATTGGATGGCGTTCTGGCCCTTGGCCCCCAGCATCGCCGTCGAGAAGGCCGAGCGGACATAGGCCGCGAGCCGTTCTTCCCATTGCTTGGCCACCACCGGCTCGACCGAGGCGGCCTTGATCGTCTGCATGCCGACGATCGATTCGACCAGGAACTGCTGGCTTTCCGCGCCGCGATTGAATTTCTCGTTGAGTTTTTGACGCAACAGCGGGCGTGTTATGGCCGCGATGATCAGGTAAAGCGGGATCGTCGCCAGCACGATCATCGTCAGCTTCCACGAATAGGCGAACAGCACGACGATGAAGACGAAGGTGAAGAACAGGTCCAAAGCCGAAAACAGGCCCTGCCCGGTGAGGAAGGAGCGGATGGTCTCCAGTTCGCGAACGCGCGCCACGGTCTGGCCGGTCGGTCTTGTCTCGAAATAGGAGACCGGGAGCCGCGTCAGATGGCGAAAGAGCCGCTGGCCAAGTTCGACGTCGATGCGATTGGTGGTGTGCGATAGCGCGTAGGAGCGCAGATATTGCAGCGTCACGTCGAACAGGCCGATCAGCGCGAGTCCGCCGACCAGCACGAACAGCGTCGAATAACCGCGATGGGTGAGCACCTTGTCGATCACCACCTGGAAGAACAGCGGGGAGACGAGGGCGAAGATCTGCACGAAAAACGAGGCGACCAGCACGTGGGCGAGCGGCTTGCGGTAGCGCCAGAGCGAAGGTGCGAACCACAGGAAGCCGAAAGTGCGCGGATCGACCCCGGCGCCTCGGAAATGGCGGGCGACCAGAATCAGTTGCGGCCTGATTTCCGCGAGCAATTGGTCGAGCGGGATTTCGCGCGCGATGCGGGTGACGGGATCGACGATGCGCCAGTCTCCGCCCGCCGTCTCGCCGCCAAGTACGAGGTAGCCGCCGTCTTTGCGCCGCAGGATCGCTGGAGTCGGCGCTCCGGCGAGGCGCGCAGCCGTTGGATTTTCGATGATGCGCGCCTTGAGACCGATGGATTTCGCCGCGCGGACGAGGTCGTTGGCCTCGGCCTCGTCGGAGGCCAGCGCCAGCTCCTTGGCGAGATAGGCAGGGTCGGCGGCGATGCGGTAAAAAGCGGCGATTCCGCACAGGGCCCTGAGTCCGGAATGATGCAGCGGTTCGGACGCCCGGTCCGGGGGAACGTTCTGGTTCAAATTCATGGCCTCGTTAGCCTGCCTTCAACACCGTAAGTTGTAGAAGTAAATAATTTACAACTTCAGCTGGATCATCCGAGGCGCCGAGAAGGCACAAGCGCAATATTTTCAACGACTTCGTGCGAACAAATGGCGACTGGACCTTCGCCGGTCCGCCATCATTCGTTTTACGGGTCACGCCCAGCTTGTCAATTTCTTTCTAGGACAATTACTTGAGCTTAGCCTAGGCCGAGGGCGGTCAGATAGGCCTGCAGCAAGGCGGGACGCTGCCGCGCCCAGGACAATTCCTCGACCACCCGCTTGCGGCCATATTGCCCCATCTCGACGCGCTTGTTTTCGTCGCCCAGCAGTCCGATGATACATGCGGCGAAATCCTTGGCGTCGTTTTTCGCGGCATAAAGCGAGGCGTCTTGCGCCGAAAAGCTGCCCTCGGCGACGTCGTATTGAACAATCGGCTTGGCGAAGGCCATATATTCCATGATTTTGTTCATGGTCGAGAGATCGTTCATCGGATTGACGCGGTCGGGATTGACGCAGACATCGGCGGTGGAAAGAAGCTCGAACAGCTCCGCATCGGGAACGCGTCCCAGGAAGGCGACGTAATCGTCGACTTTGAGCTTGCCAGCCAGCTTTATGAGCGAATCCATGCTCGGGCCCGATCCCGCCAGGGTGAACTGAATGTCGGTGCGGCCAAGATCGTGGACGATGTGGCGCACGGATTCCAGTAGCAGGTCGATGCCTTCCTGGTCGCCCATCACGCCGACATAGCCGACGAGATATTGGCGCCCGCGCTTGCAGGCGGGATTGGGCGGAACCGGCTTGATGCGCTCGATTTCCGGGCCGGAGCGCACGACGAAGACTTTTTTGGGGTCCATCTTGCCGCGTTCGATGGCGATGGCCCGATAGCTTTCGTTGGTGGCGATCGAAACGTCGGCGGTCATGAAGGTGAGGCGCTCGACGAATTTGAGCAGGCGCCAGAAGAAATCCCGACGCCCGAATTTCGCCTCGTAAAGCTCGGGACTGACGTCGTGATGGTCGAAAATGAATTTCTTGCCGAGCAGTTTGAACGGCAGGGCGACGAGGAAAATAAGGTCGGGCGGGTTGCAGCCTTGAAGGACGTCGAACCCGTGTTTGAAGAAGATTTTCCACGCGAGCCGCGTCTCGGCGGTCAGGGCGGCGAGATATTCACGCAGGTAGCCGCTGGCCGAGGACGCCTCGATCGGCAGCGGGTGGCGATAGATATGAATGCCTTCAATTTCCTCCTCGAGCGTCTCATGGCCCTTGCCGGTCGGGCAAATGATCGAGACTTCCGCCCCGGCGGCTTTCAGGGTTCGCGCCTCCAGCCAGACGCGCCGGTCGAAGGGCAGCGGCAGATTTTCGACGATGATGAGAATTTTCCGTCCCGCGAGAGGGGTTTCCGAGGCAGACGCGGCCAGCGATCTGGTCGCGTCGCCGGTCGCGCCGCTTTTGTCGGGCGCCAGGTTGTCGAGGAGGGAAATCGTCACGGGCATCGAGGCTCTGTTTCTCTACTTAAGGCAGACGATCGAGATTGATGAACTTGCCGCAGTTCAGGGTCAACCCCTCGGCCATGCCGCTCATGTCGATCACGATGTCATAGCTCTGTGTCGCGATGGTTTCCGCCGAAACCAGCAGGTCCGGCAGGGTCGGCAGGTGCAGGAAGCTGTAACCGAGATTCTGCCCGAGCAATTGCTTGGGATGGAGATAGGGATCGTAAACCGACAGTTTGTAGCCGGCGTTGAGCAGTTTGCGCGCCATGTCCACTTTCGGGCTCTCGCGAAGGTCGTCGCTATGTTTCTTGAACGCCAGGCCGAGCATCAGCACCGACGCGCCCGGCTTCAAATCCGCCGTCACGCGTTCGTAAAGGAAATGCTTGTGGGCGTCGTTGGAGCGCAGCAACTCGTCGATCATGCGGGTGTTGGCCCCAACCTCCGACGCGATATATTGCAGCGCGCGCACGTCCTTGGGCAGGCAGGATCCGCCGAAGGCCCCGCCGGGCCGGAAATAATAGGGCGAAATGTTGAGCTTGGTGTCGGAGATGAAAATCTCGTGCACCTTGGCGGCGCTGACGCCCAGCTGCATGCAGACCCGCCCGATTTCGTTGGCGAAGGCCACTTTCACCGCGTGGAACGTATTGTCGACGAATTTGGTGATCTCGGATTCGCGGTATTTCGTATAAAAAACCGGCGCCTGGAGGTTTTTGTTCAACTCTTCCATGCGCGGGTTGGGCAGGCCGTCCGCCGTGCCGACGACGATTTTGGGCGGATGGAAATAATCCTTGATGGCATAGGCTTCGCGCAGGAACTCGGGATTGTAGACCAGTTCGATACTGCGGAAATCCTTGCCGAGCGTAGACTCGAAAATTGGCCGGATCAGTTCTTCGATCGTGCCGGGACGGATCGTCGAGCGAT
>NZ_JBKQOU010000285.1:0-5214 GCF_052145335.1 Rhodoblastus sp. | reverse complement strand
GTTTTTCGTTCATTTTCACGCCGTTTTCACCGCCACAACCGTCAGGTTGTCTTTTTTTGGCCGCGGGGCGCGAAGCTTTCGGGCTCCCGCGCGGACCTAGTTTGAGAGAGGGAAAACCATTTTAATTCAAGGACAAGGGCGCAGTGGCGACGAGGTCGCGCCGCGCAGCGTTTCACGTGGAACATATCAAGAACATTGCTCCCCGCGGCGATTGTGGTTCATCCGCCATTTTCACTTTCACCCGCTGGAATTCATTCCGCAATCGCGCCTCGTTCCAGCCTAATCGTTCGGCAAATTCCTCGCCAAAGCCTCCAGCACCGCCATGCGCACGGCGACGCCCATCTCTACCTGTTCGCGGATCAGGCTCTGGGCGCCGTCGGCGACGCCGGAGTCGATCTCGACGCCACGATTCATCGGGCCGGGATGCATGACCAGAGCGTCGGGCTTGGCGTAGGCCAGCTTTTCGGGGTCCAGGCCGAAAAAGCGGAAATATTCGCGCGTCGAGGGAATGAAGGCGCCCTGCATTCTTTCGCGTTGCAGACGCAACATCATTACGATGTCGGCGTCCTTGAGTCCTTCGCGCATGGTGTTGAACACTTCGACGCCCAATTGGCCGATGCCGGTCGGCATCAAGGTAGAGGGGCCGACTACCCGCACCCGCGCGCCAAGGCAGGACAACAGGATGAGATTGGAGCGGGCGACGCGCGAATGCAGCACGTCGCCGCAAATGGCCACCGTCAGGCCCTCGATGCGACCCTTGGCGCGGCGTATGGTCAGGGCGTCGAGCAAGGCCTGGGTCGGATGTTCATGGGCGCCGTCGCCAGCGTTGATCACGGCGCAGTCGACCTTTCGCGCCAGCAGGTGCGCGGCGCCGGCCTGGCTGTGGCGCA
The DNA here is from genome assembly GCF_052145335.1 of Rhodoblastus sp. Classification (GTDB taxonomy): domain Bacteria; phylum Pseudomonadota; class Alphaproteobacteria; order Rhizobiales; family Beijerinckiaceae; genus Rhodoblastus. Next base: position 4,324 of record NZ_JBKQOU010000285.1, on the reverse strand, counting down.
CCACGATAATGTCTGGACGCATGGCGTTAAGGGTGATCGCTGTGTCAATCAGCGTCTCGCCCTTTTTCACAGACGAATTGGCCACCGACATGTTCATCACATCGGCGCCCAGGCGCTTTCCGGCCAGTTCGAACGAACTTTGGGTGCGGGTCGAGGCCTCGAAGAACAGATTGATCTGTGTGCGGCCAGAAAGGCGGGTCTTTTTCTTTTCGACCTGCCGCGACACTTCGATCGCCTGTTCCGACAGTTCGAGCAGATGCAGAATGTCGAAACGCGACAACCCCTCCATGCCTAGAAGGTGTTTGTGAGGGAAGGACGAGGCAGGATGGGACATTTTTCAGGCTCTAACCGAGACAGGGGCCATTCGCAAGCGGCGCCAAACTTGCGCAAATTTCGGGCTGTGTCCAAGGACCATTTGACAGGAAGGCGGCGCTCGCCCATTTTCCGGCGCATTCCGGGCAGCAAGGCCCGTCCCGCTTCAGCTTTCTGGCCGGTCATCCGGTCTTCCGGGGTCATCGCATGGACGTCGTCATCGTCGAATCGCCTGCCAAGGCCAAGACGATCAACAAATATCTCGGCAAGAATTTCGAGGTCATCGCCTCGTTCGGACACGTACGTGACCTGCCAGCCAAGGATGGCTCGGTCGACCCGGCCGACGACTTCAAAATGCTGTGGGAAGTGGACGGCAAGGCCGGCAAGCGCCTTTCCGACATCGCCGCTCTGGTCAAGGACGCCGACCGCATCGTCCTCGCCACCGATCCGGATCGCGAGGGAGAGGCCATTTCCTGGCATGTTCTCGAAGTTTTACGCGCCAAGAAAGTGCTGAAGGACAAGCCGGTTGACCGCGTGGTGTTCAACGCCATCACCAAGGATGCGATCCTGGAGGCGATGAAACATCCGCGCCGGATAGACGAGAGCCTGGTTGAAGCCTATCTCGCCCGCCGAGCGCTGGATTATCTGGTCGGCTTCAATCTTTCCCCGGTGCTGTGGCGCAAACTGCCCGGCGCCCGCTCGGCCGGCCGCGTGCAATCGGTCGCCTTGCGGCTTGTCTGCGACCGCGAACTGGAAATCGAGAAATTCAAGGCCCGCGAATATTGGTCGCTGGTGGCGCATTTGCGCAATCAGGCCGACGCACCGTTCATCGCCCGCCTCGTCGGCGCCGACGGCAGGAAGATCACCCGCCTCGACATCGGAGAGGGAGCGGAGGCCGAGGCTTTCAAACAAGCTCTGGACAAGGCTTCCTTTACCGTCAAATCGGTCGAGGCCAAGCCGGCTAAGCGCCATCCTTACGCGCCCTTCACTACCTCCACCCTGCAGCAGGAAGCTTCGCGCAAACTGGGCATGGCGCCGGAAATCACCATGCGAGTCGCCCAGCGCCTTTATGAAGGCGTCGACACCGGAGGCGAGACGGTCGGTCTCATCACTTATATGCGAACAGACGGCGTCGATGTCGCACCAGAGGCCGTTTCGGCGGCGCGAGCCGTGATCGGCAAGGAATTCGGCGACAAATATGTGCCAGGCGTTCCGCGCAAATATTTGGTCAAGGCGAAGAACGCCCAGGAGGCCCATGAGGCTATCCGGCCGACCGACATGTCGCGCCTGCCCAAGAATGTCGCCCGCTTTCTGCAGCCCGATCAGGCCAGGCTTTATGAATTGATCTGGACGCGCATGATCGCCAGCCAAATGGAATCGGCGGTGCTGGAGCGCACCACGGTCGAAATCGAGGCGCTAGCAGGCGCGAGGACGTTGGATCTGCGCGCCACCGGCCAGGTCGTGCGCTTCGATGGCTTCCTAAAACTTTATCAGGAAGGCAAGGACGATGAGGAGGATGAGGAATCCGGGCGTCTGCCCGCGCTGAGCCAAGGCGAGGCGCTGAAAAAGGACAAGATCGACGCCACCCAGCATTTCACAGAACCGCCGCCGCGCTATACTGAGGCGACCTTGGTTAAGCGTATGGAAGAGCTGGGGATCGGGCGTCCCTCGACCTATGCCTCGACGCTGGCTGTGTTGCGTGAGCGCGATTACGTCAAGATCGAGAAGAAGCGTCTCGTCCCGGAGGACAAGGGCCGGCTTGTCACTGCATTTCTCGAAAGCTTTTTCGGCCGCTACGTCCAGTATGACTTCACCGCTGCGCTCGAAGAACAGCTCGACCGCGTCTCCAATTCCGAACTCGACTGGAAACAGGTGCTGCGCGATTTCTGGACCGAATTTTCAACAGCGATCGACGGCACCAAGGAATTACGCACCACGCAGGTGCTCGACAGCCTCAACGACCTGCTCGGTCCGCATATTTTTCCGGCCAAAGAAGACGGCTCCAATCCCCGCGCCTGCCCCTCCTGCGGCAGCGGTCAATTGTCGCTGAAACTCGGCAAATTCGGCGCCTTCATCGGCTGTTCCAATTATCCGGAATGCAAATACACCCGCACCCTGTCTGACCGGGGCGAAAGCGCCGCCAAGGGCGTCGAGGGCGAGCGCCCCGGCCTCAAGGTTCTCGGCGAAGACCCGGCTACGGGACAAGAAATCACCCTGCGCGACGGGCGTTTCGGCGCCTATGTGCAGGAGGGCGAATACGACAAGCCGAAGCGCTCGTCTTTAGCGGCAAACATGAAGCCCGAGGACGTAACGCTGGAGATGGCGCTGGCGCTATTGTCGCTGCCGCGCGAAGTGGCCAAGCATCCCGAAAGCGGCGAACCGATCCTCGCCGGCATCGGCCGCTACGGCTCCTATGTCCAGCACAAGAAGACCTACGCCAATCTGGCCAAGGATGAGAACGTTCTGGATATCGGCGCCAATCGCGCCATAGACCTGATCATAACCAAGGAGGCAGGCGGCGGACGTTTCGGCGGCGGTGGCGAAATCCGCGCCGTCGGCAACCATCCGCAGGGCGGCGCCATCGCGCTCAAGGCGGGGCGTTTCGGCCCCTATCTTGCCTGGGGCAAGGTCAACGCCACCCTACCCAAGGGAACCGACATCACTTCCCTGACGCTCGAACAGGCAGCGGCGATCGTCGACGCCAAGGCGGCTGGCGCGCCCAGCGACGGGCGGTTGCTGGGCGAACATCCCGACGGCGGACCGATCGCCGCGCGCGCCGGGCGTTTTGGTCCCTACGTGTCGTGGAACAAGGTCAACGCCACATTGCCGAAATCGATGACGCTGGAGAGTGTAACCATCGAAGAGGCCACCAGGCTGATCGAGGACAAGATCGCGTCCGGCGGGGGCAAGCCAAGCAAGAAGCCGGCGGCGAAAAATACGGCTGCAAAGAAACCGGCCGCGAAAAAGGCCCTGGCCAAGAAAACGCCAACCAAGACGGTGGGAAAGAAAGCGCCCGCCAAGGTGGAGATCGAAGATTCCGACGAGACGCCCTTCGAGGGCGGCGCCCCTGCAAAAAAGCCAGCGGCCAAGAAATAACGCGATCCGTTTTACAAAGCCTCTTCGGGTGCGCAGCGAACCAATCCTCTTTGCAACTTCTTCGCTTCGCTAGCTATGACTGCGCAGGTGAAGCTGCTAGGGGGACTGTTTGCAAACCGCCACGTATTCGCGTGCGTCGTCTTCGTCATGGTTGAAATGGACGACGCGGCTGTTGACGCCATGGGCGACCAACGTGCGGCGAACGTCGCGCGAGGCGCCGCAGATCGTGACCCGCAAACCATGGCGGCGTTCGCGTTCGATGAATCCTTGCAAAGCGTGGGCCGCGGCACCGTCGGCGAGTGGAACGCGCGTCAGGTCGAGCACAAAAGCCCTGGGCCGCCGCCCTATGTGATCGAGCGCGGCAGCGACCATGCTTGCGGCGCCAAAAAAAACGGTCCAGAAATGCGATAGACGATGAAATCGGGATCACGTTCGCGGTCCTGATCATCGGATTCCGAAGAATCGGCCTGATCTTCCTCCAATACCGTCTCGTGCGTCTCTACAGCGACCATCCGCGCCATGCGATGCATGAAAATAAGTGAACCCAGCGTGACGCCGACGGCTATGCCCACCGTTATGTCCTGCACCACCGTCAGGATCGCCGTAGTCAAGAAGACCACCGTCTCGCCCTGGTCATATTTGAAGATGATGGCGATCTGGTCCTTTTCCACCATGTTCCAGATGCTATGGAGGCGGACTCGCGGCAAACTGCAGCGGTCCGATTCATCGCAGCGGAGCTCTTCTCATGCCGACGAACAACGCCTCTCGCGTAGTCTATCTTGCCATTGAGCATCGTCCTGGGTTGTCGCCTGCCGGCAGCCAGAGAACGAGAAAGTTAAATTGCACCGGATGGAGGCCGGCGACTGCGAGGCGCTCCTGGCGATCATATCGGACTTGCGGCGCAAGGCGGCCGCGA
>NZ_JBKQOU010000284.1:0-3954 GCF_052145335.1 Rhodoblastus sp. | reverse complement strand
GAAATGATTACTCCGCATATTGGAGCTTGGAAGGAGCGTGCCACGGCGGAGAAAATTATAGTGCGAAAAGAAGCGGGAATACATATCAGGGCGACAAATTCATTTTCGAGTGGCACGAGGTTCAGTAGCGGCCATCGCGCGGCGCAAGGCGATCTATGAGGAATTGCACCCAGAGACGAAGCACGGGGCAAATCAAGACGGGCCGTGTCGCCAATTTGGCGAGACGGAAACTAACAGGTTCACTGCGGCCACTGCATCAGCCACCGGAAAGCCAGAGCGCAATATCCAGCGTGCCGCCGCGCGTGGCGAAGCCCTTGGCGACGACCTGAACGCCATCGCCGGAACGTCACTCGACAAAGGCGTTGAACTAGATGGACTGGCGAGGGGGCTGGCAGGACAGCAATCCAAATTTAAAGGCGCCCGGATAAGTTTTCGCCGACCCGCTCGACGATCTCTGCAAACGCTCGGCTGGTCCCATCCTTGAGAATGATGACAGGATAGGAGCTGCTGTAACCGCCAGATGGCACTCCATAGCCGCCAGCGATATCGTACGCGAGGAGACCAGAAGGCTGATAACCCATATGCGTTGTATCGCAAGCCCTGGTTAGTTCGCGATGTTTTGCTGCAAACGCGATCTCTTGAATCCATTTCAACTCGTCAAAATCCGGCTTTTTGGGATCCTTGCCGCGTTCAACGCAAATCCATTCCCACAGATTCCAGAGTGACTGAGCTACGTGCGCCGATGTTCGGGGGGAAATCGCCATTCGAAAATCTTCGAGATCGGGGCGCGTAATCAAGTTCCAATAGTCTCGCGCGGAATACGTGCCGAAATTGAATATTTTAATCGGCGGCGCCATCAACCAGAAACCCGCTTTGAAAGCCTCACCCCCGCCCCGCTTCCGTTTTCCGGGATGAATTCGGCGCCAGCGGCCTCAAGGGCGGCTTGTATGGCCTTGAGCGTCGATGCCTTCGGATCGGTTGCGCCGCTTTCAATGTTATTTAGGCCGGTCTTGGAAATGCCGGCGAGCGCCGCCAATTCCGCCTGGGTGAGGCCGAGCATGGCGCGAGCGCCGCGAATTTGTTGTGACGTGATCATGAATTATTTTTACATTGTAATTGATTTTTTATCAAGCGCGCTTGACAAACAGAACGGTTGATATAAATTCAAGCGCACTGGATCAAATGACAACCGCCGCAAGGCTACGCCCGAAATCATCGTTTCGGCGAGCGCCTGAGGCTTGCCTAAACCGGAGCCGCCGTCATGAAAATTCAAATCTCGCATCTCTTCTGCGATCCGCAACTCAAGGCGATTTTCGCCGCAGCCGAGCGCGACCAAGGCCAGGAACCGGCGGCGGCCGTGCGCAAGCAGCCCAAGCCGAAGCTGTCCGGCGGCGCCGCTCGCCGCGTCCGCGAACTCGTGGACGCATGAGCTGTTGCTTTAACCGCTCGCCGAAATTGGCGAACGAAAACTCTGCACGATGAAAGGAAATGACATGTCGAAAAAGACCATTTCGGCGAGCGCTACCGGCTTGCCTGCTTCCGACCCGATTTTTAAGGCCCTGGACAAATTCCGCCGCGCCAAAGCCTCCTATGACGAGGCCGAGAAAGCCCGGAAGGAGATCGAAAGCGCCAATACGAAGGTGGCCTTTCCCTTTAAATTCCGCGCCACGATGGGCGGGGAAACGAAAGTGGTTTCCTTCCGCACTGAATTGACCGAATGGCTCAAACCTTTCGCGCCAGATTACGGCGAGGCAGGCGTCCGTGAAATCGCCGTCCTCGCTGAAAAGTTCTATGGCGTCAAACTTCCCGCCCGTCCTGCTGTCGATCCTGAAAAGGTGGAAAAGTGGAAGGCAGACATCGCCGCCATCCTCGCGGCCTTCGATCAGGCGAAAAAGGAATATGACGACGCGAGCAAGGCGGCGGGCCTCGACGCGGCGAGAAAGCACGTAGACAGGGCGTGGACGGCTTTCGACAAGGCCGAAGCCGCCGTGCTGAAAACCCGACCGACGACGCCAGCGGGCGGCGTGGCCTTGGTACAATTCTGCGCCGAATATCTGGCTCGGTACGACGCTTGCGATGACGTCGCGGCGGCCTTGGTCAATGCCATGATCGCTCTTTCATCTGGCGCCGAGATCATCATTTCCCAACGGCTCGCGTCCGCCTACGCCCATGGCTGGATGGAAAATAAAGCCAAGACCGACCTTCCGCGCGAGCTGGTGGAATCCTATCACACGTGGCTGTTCCACGAATTCAGAGCCTTGGGGGACGAGCTGTCGCCCGAAGGCCGCAATCGTCGCGGCGACTTCGTATGGGTCAACAACGCCGGCGATCGATTCCACTGGGGAACCTATGGAGAGCCGCCCAGGCCCTTGCCTTCGACGCGCGCGGCAGCGGTTTTGGCTGCGGTCGGTATCGAGGATTGGAAACGCGAGGCAGGAAAATGAGCGAGCCTCGCTGCTTCATCGAATTCCGGCCCGGAATGCGCCGCCTTATAAGCTGAGCAATTTAGGTGAACGCTTAAGGTTGACAATTGTTTGTCAGCGCCTGTGGCTTCTCTGTCATATCCAGCCATCGTTCGCCGTGCAAAGAATAAACCCGGATGTGGAAAAACCGCATCCGGGGCCAAGACGGGACATACTGCACACACGCGATGGCCAATCTCGACTAACCCGCGCAGGCGCACTTGGGGGGCAGTGTTCGCTTGCGCGGGTTTATCTGACAATGACATTTCTTGGTTAATTCTTCCACTACGCTTGTCGAAAAGGCGTGTCACAGATAATTTTGCGATGCGGAATCAATTCGCGTCTGATTTTTGTGCGAAGTTTCTACGATAAGCTTTAGCTTAACGTGCTTTGGCTTAGGTGTTTGATCGCCAAGCCTTTCACAAAATTTTCATGTATGGGGATCGGCTTGATATTGCATCGCAATGGGAGCGGTGTAGCCTGAATATCGCCTGAGTCGTTAGCTCCCGACGACGATGCTCCGCCTCCTCATCGGAGGCGGTTTTTTTATGGACACGATGGCGCAAAATCGGTCGCTGAACGGAGCTCGCTTGGTTGAGCGAATCGCCGGAGCGGTCGATTGAATTGGCTTTAGCGCCGCCAAATCAAACCATAAATCTCTCGACGCTCTATGACCTGGGCATCGGGGCCTTCGATCCGAAGAACCTCGCAGCCTTGAGACAGCAATGAGCGCAGAAAGCTCGGAGCGCTCCGGGGACTATCATTTTGGGAAATGGCCATGCGCGGCGCGCCCGCCCTTGCGGCCTGCGTTCCTCGCCAAAGCATGGTCCTTGGAGAAGCTTCTGTGGTTAGGATTGACGCTAAGGCCGCCTTTGTGGCCAGCCTCGGCAGCCAGTTGAGGGTTTTGTGAAAAACTGCGCTTCTCGCTCGGTACGCTTTTCCCGCCTTTGCGCGCTATGGCGCGTTGCTTTTCTGGATCCATGGATGCAAAGCCGCGTTTGGACTTGCTTGGATGCATTTCCATCTCCGTCTCCTGATCTGGCCGCATTGGCAGGAATGCGCGATGCGCCTCTACGTTGGTCGATGGTCGAAAACAAGAAATGAGAAAGGTATCCCGTTCCCAAACGGTCCATCATTAATTCGTGATGCCGGACCTCAGGGTGTTCCCGAACATCGGAAATTGCGCCGGTTCAGGTGCGAAGAGTGCGGATCGACGCAGGCGGTCGTGACGCCGGACTGGCGCGAGTACAATGCCCGGCATGGGCCGAATGTGAGGGTACGGGCAGCTGAGGGATAAGGACCCGATGTTTTATTTCGCTTTGTCGCCCTTGTGATCAGGAGCGCCGGCCTCGCTCGGCTGGGTCATCGACGGCGGATCGCTTGCCGGGAACGAATCTTCCAGCTCCCGCTCGAGCTCTTCGTCCGCCTCGTCATGCTTCCGCTTTTCGTCGGTCTCGGATTTGGCTTTCCCGATCATTCCAACCTCCTCGCC
>NZ_JBKQOU010000283.1:0-25138 GCF_052145335.1 Rhodoblastus sp. | reverse complement strand
CTGGCGCGCCTCGATCAACCGTTTCGCCGAAGCCATGACCCTGTTTTCGGTGTCGATCGCCGGGATCTTTCCGATCATCCACCTGGGACGGCCGCAATATTTCTACTGGCTCGCGCCCTATCCCAACACCATGACCCTCTGGCCGCAATGGCGCAGCGCGCTGGTGTGGGATTTCTGGGCGATCCTGTCCTATCTGCTGTTTTCGATCCTGTTCTGGTTCGTCGGCCTGATCCCCGACGCGGCGGCGATCCGCGATCAGGCAGGCCCCGGATTCAAGCGGCGCTTCTTCGGGATTCTGGCGCTGGGCTGGCGCGGATCGGCGCATCACTGGACAATCCACAAGACGCTGCAGACCACCCTTGCGGCGCTGGCCGTGCCGCTGGTCTGTTCCGTCCATTCCATCGTCGGCCTCGACTTCGCCGCGAGCCTCATGCCCGGCTGGCAGGAGACGATCTTTCCGCCCTATTTCGTCGTCGGCGCCATGTATTCCGGCTTCGCCATGGTCGTCATCCTCGCGGCGCTGATCCGCTGGGGCCTCGACCTGCAGGATTACGTCACCATGCGACATTTCGAGGCCATGGCGCTGATCATGCTCATGGCCTCGCTGGTGATGGGAGCGAGCTATGCGACGGAATGGTTCACGGCCTGGTATGGCGGCGAACAGGCGGAGCGCAGCCTCGTCGCTTTCGAATTCACCGGCTATTATCGATGGCTGTTCTGGCTGCTGCTGCTGTTCAATGTCGCGCTGCCACAAATCCTGTGGTGGCCTCGCGCGCGGCGCAGCCTGGGGCTGATCGCGCTTGTCGCCATCGGCGTCAATATCGGCATGTGGTTCGAGCGCATACTGATCCTGTGGAATACGCTCGGCCATGACTTCCTGCCCAGCATGCGGGAAGTCTTCATCCCCACGCTCACCGACTGGAGCCTGCTGATCGGCCCGCTTGGGGCCTTCGCCTTTCTGTTCCTGCTTTCCGCGCGGACGTTTCCGGTGGTCTCGATCTACGAGGTCCGCGAACTGGCGCTTGAACAAAGGAGCGAGCCGCCAATGAAAGGGTCGCCATGACAGCGGTCCGGGCCGAGTTCGCCTCAGTGGAGGCGATCCTCGCCGGCGCGCGGCGGGCGCATCAGCAAGGCTTCGCCCTGCGCGACGCTTTTACGCCCGCACCGCTCCCCGAGTTGTCCGAGCTCGTCGGCGCGACCGCCCGAGGCGTGCGCGTCCCAATGGCGCTGGCGGGATTGGGCGTCGCGATCGGCGCTTTCGCTCTCGAGAGCGCTTCGGCGATTTTCGCCTACCCGTTCAATTCCGGCGGCCGCCCCTTGTTCTCCTGGCCGGTTTTCCTGCTCATGCCGTTTGAAGTCGGAGTGCTGGCCGCCGCGATCGCGGGCTTTATCGCCTTTCTGGTCCGCTGTGGCTTTCCTCGGCTGCATCATCCGTTCTTCGATGTCCCAGGCTCGGAACGCGCCACGCAGGACCGGTATTTTCTGATCGTCGACACGCCCGACGGGGAAAAGGCCGAGGATCTGAAATCGCTGCTGCGCGACTCGCAAGCCTTGAGCTTCGTCGAGGCGGAGCCATGAGGCGCCTGTCCAGCTCTCGCTCCGCCGCAACGGTCGTTCTGGTCCTGCTGGCCGGCTGTTCAGACCAGTCGATGACCGTGCAGCCGAAATACACGACCTATCGCCCGAGTTCGTTGTGGCGCGATGGAGCCTCGGCGCGCCCGCTCCCCGATCATACGGTGGCGCGCGGCGATCTTTTACGCGACGAGGCCGCCGCCACCCCGCCGCCGGTCGACGCCGCGCTGCTGGCGCGCGGGCGCGAACGCTTCGATATCTATTGCTCTCCCTGCCATGGGCTTGGCGGCCACGGCGACGGCATGGCGGTGCAGCGCGGATTTCCGCCGCCTCCCAACTTCGACAGTCCCAGACTGCGCGCCGCCCCCGCCCGGCATTTCTTCGATGTCGTCACCCATGGCTATGGCGTGATGTATTCCTACGCCGCACGCGTCGAGCCGCAGGATCGCTGGGCCATCGTCGCCTATATCCGCGCGCTGCAGGCCAGCGCCGCTACGCCGCTCGCCGAGGCGCCCGAGGCAAGGGAGGAGCTGCCGTGAAAAAGCTGCTCGTTCTTGGCGTCATCGGTGTTCTCGGCCTTGTCGTCGCGGGGCTTTTCGCGCCTTCCGCCGTCCTGCGCGGCTGGCTGATCGGCTTCGCCAGCATCGGGGCGGTTCCGCTCGGGTGCCTCGCCTGGCTCGCCATTCACGGCCTCACAGGCGGGCGCTGGGGAGTTGTCGCGCAACCTGCCTTGATCTGCGGCGCGTCGGCCCTGCCGCTTTTGATCCTGCTGCTTGCGCCTTTGCTGTTGGCCGCGCGTTTTCTCTATCCCTGGGCGAGCCATGGCGACGCCGCGGGACCGGGCGTCACGGCGCTTTATCTCAACGCGCCCTCCGTCGCGCTGCGCGGTCTGGTCCTGCTCGGCGGCCTGTCGTTTTTCGTCTTCCGCTTGTCCGTTCGCCCCGATGGCGCCGCGATGAGGCGGATCGCGGCCGCCCTCTGCCTCGTGCTTTATGGCGTCGGCATGGACCTATCGGCCTTCGACTGGGTTCTTTCCCTTGATCCGCGTTTCACGTCCTCGGCCTTCGGCATGCAGATCATTGTGGAGCAATTGATGGCCGGCTTGTGCTTCGCCATCCTGATGACCAAAGCGCCGTCCGCGGACCTGGCCTGGCGCGATTTCGCCGCGCTGCTGCTGGCCTGCGTTCTCGGCGAAACCTATCTCGTGCTGATGAGCCTGATCGTCGACTGGTACGGCGACCTGCCCGAACAGGCGCTCTGGTATTTGCGGCGCACCGAGAACGGCTGGCGTTTTCTTGAAGCTTTGGGACTGGTCGTCGGATCGATCGCGCCGCTCACCGCCCTGCTGTTCGACCGCGTGCGGCGCAGCCCGAAGCTATTGCGCAGAGTCGCGGTCGCGGTGCTCGCGGGCGCGCTGATCGAAAACGTCTGGCTGATCGCGCCGGGCGAGCAAGCGGCGGCGACGCTCTTGGCCGGCCTGGCCGCGACCCTGGTGAGCGCAAGCTTGCTGGCGGCCTTCGCCTCGCATCGTGTCGCGGCGAGCGGCTTTGCACAGTCCCACCCAGCAGGGAGGCTGACGGATGGCGCCTGACAGCGAAAAGGCCGGCCGGGAGCGATCGCGGGAGACGCCGGACGTCGACGTTCGCAAGACGCTGCTCTTCGTCTTCGTCTTCCTCGCCTTCGCCCTCGCGCTTTTCGCGGCGCTGCGGATCTATTACCGCGTCGTCACCAGAAACGATCGCGTCGAAACCTTGCAAGCTTTTCCCGCGCCTCGCCTGCAGCCCAATCCGGCCCAGGATTACGTCGACTTTCACGCCGCGCAGATGAAACAGCTCGCGGGCTACGCCTGGGTCGACAGGAGCAAGGCGCTGGTCCACCTTCCGATCGAAAGGGCCATGGCGCTGATCGCCGCTCGCGGGCCCAGGGCATACGATCCCCTGGAGGGTTCGCCCCCGCCAGAGACCCCGGCGCCGATCGGCGACGCCCGCGCGAAACTCCCGCCGGGAGCCGCGCCTTACGGGGAAGTGCGATGAGCGGCCGAGTGTCTTCCTCCCAGCTCCGCAAAAACGCCTTGGCGTTTCTGCTCCTTGCGCTTGCCCTGACCGGCGCCCGCGACGCTGCGGCGTTGACACGAGCGCAGCTCGACGCCGTCGCCGCGCCGCCGACCGCGGACGCCTTTGTCCCTCTCGATCTTGTCCTGAAGCGACCGGGGGGCGCCGAGACGCCGCTTGGCGCAGCGCTAGGCGGACGCCCCACTTTATTGATGCTGGCCGATTATCGCTGCACGCAACTTTGCGGCTCGATCCTGGGCATTGCCGCCCGTGCGCTGGCGCAAACCGGGCTTCGCCCCGGCGCCGATTTCAATCTGTTGATCGTCGGTTTCAACCCGGAAGCGCAGCCCGCAGACGCGGCGGCAATGCGGCGGGAGCAGATCGCGCTCTACCCTGATCTGGAAGCCGAGGCCCGCTTTCTGGAGGGCGAGCGGGAAGCGGTCGAACGGCTGGAAAATTCGGTCGGGTTCACCGCGATCCGCGATCAGGCCGCAGGCCGTTTCGCCCATCCGGCGGATCTTTACGTCCTGACGCCGCAGGGCCGCGTTTCCGCCGTGCTGAACGGATTGTCGCTCGACCCTTCGCAATTACGTCTCGCCCTGGCGCGAGCGGGCGAGAGTCGCGTCGGATGGGTGGTCGATCGGTTTCGCCTGATTTGCTATGGGCTCGATCCGCAATCGGGAACTCATAATGCGCTAGCCATGACGATGCTGCGTTGCGGTGTTTTCATCCTGTTCGGCACAGCGTTTTTCCTCGCGCTGGCGCTGCATCGGGCTCGGGCGGGGAGGCGATGGTGATGAGCTTTCCGCTGTTTCCCGTTCAGGCCTCGACCCAGGCCATGCGCACCGACCATATTTTCTTCTGGCTGGTTTTCATTTCCGGCATGATCGTCGTGCTGGTTTTCGGACTGATTTTCACCTTCAGTTTTCGTTACCGGAACGGTTCTTCCGCGCAACGCGGCGAATTGCCCGAATGGGTCAGCCACGATTTCGAAATAGGCTGGACGACTGCGACGTTCTTTCTGTTCCTATTCGTCGCCTGGTGGACGGCGGCCAGCAGTCTGGGCGCGCTCACCCCGAGCAAGAGCGGCCTGCAGATCCACGTCGTCGCCAAGCAATGGATGTGGAAGACGCAGCATCCCAACGGCGCGCGGGAAATCAATGCGCTGCACGTCCCCATTGGCGAACCGGTGACGCTGTTGATGACGTCGCAGGATGTCATCCATTCGTTTTTCGCGCCGCAGTTCCGCATCAAGAAGGACGTCTTGCCGGGACGCTATACCGATGCCTGGTTTCAGGCGACCACGACCGGAACCTTCCATCTTTTCTGCACACAGCTCTGCGGGACGGAACACGCGCGCATGATCGGCGATATCGTCGCCATGACGCCGGGCGATTACGCGAGATGGAGCGCCGCCCAGCCGCAGGCCGACGACGTTGCCTCAATCGGCGCGAGCCTGTTCCGCTCGCTGGGGTGTTCCGGCTGTCATGCGGAAAATTCGGCCGTTCATGCGCCGCCGCTCGCCGGACTTTACGGCCGGCCCGTGCGGTTGAGCGACGGACGAACGGTGACAGCGGATGACGCCTATCTGCGCGATTCCATTCTGCGACCCGGAAGCGACATCGTCGACGGCTACGAGAACATCATGCCAAGTTTTGCCGGCCTGATCGGCGACGACGAAATTTTCGCCCTGACGGCCTATATCCGCTCGCTTGCCGATCATCCGAAGGAGAGCGGCCGATGACCGACGCCGTCGCCGCTGCTGCGAAAAACTACCTCAATGAGGAGACCACCCTCGGCTCCTGGCTGGTCACCACCGACCATAAGAGGATCGCTATCCTCTTCGCCATCGCGATCACGATCTTCTTCATGATTGGCGGCATCGCGATCGGCCTCGTGCGGCTCGAATTGCTGAATCCGCGCGGCGCCTTCCTGTCCGACGACGCCTACAACAAGCTTTTCACCTTGCATGGCGTCATCATGGTCTGGTTCTTCCTGATCCCGTCCATTCCCAATACGCTCGGCAATTTCCTCGTGCCCTTGATGATCGGCGCGCCGGACATGGCCTTTCCCCGGCTCAATCTCGCCAGCTGGTATCTCAACGTCATTGGCGGCTGCTTCGCCCTGGCCGCGCTGATCGCCGGCGGCGTCGACACGGGCTGGACCTTTTACACGCCGCTGTCGACCTCTTTCAGCGAAGGCAACGTTGCGCTCGCGGCCATCGGCGTTTTCATCGCCGGCTTCTCGTCCATCGCCTCCGGCGTGAATTTCATCGCAACCGTCCATATGTTGCGCGTAAAAGGCATGACGTGGTTCCGGCTGCCGCTGTTCGTCTGGGCGATCTACGCCACCAGCGTGATCTTCGTGCTGGCCACGCCGGTGCTGGCGACGACCTTGCTTTTGATGACGGCGGAGCGGGTGTTTCACCTGCCGGTGTTCGACCCCGACCATGGCGGCGATCCCTTGCTGTTCCAGCACCTGTTCTGGTTCTACAGCCATCCCGCCGTCTACATCATGGTGCTGCCCGGCATGGGCGTCGTCACCGAGATCGTCGCCTGCTTCGCGCGGCGCCGCGTGTTCGGCTACGCCTTCATGGTCTATGCGCTGGTGGCGATAGCCGGGGTCGGCTTTTTCGTCTGGGGCCACCACATGTTTGTCTCCGGGCAATCGCCGCTGGCGAGCCTGGTGTTTTCATTTTTGTCTTTCGTCGTCGCGGTTCCCTCGGCGATCAAGGTGTTCAACTGGACGGCGACGCTTTATCGCGGCCAGATCAGTTTTGAAGCGCCCATGCTTTACGCCCTGGGCTTTATCGGCCTGTTCACCATCGGCGGCCTGACAGGATTGTTCCTGGCCTCGATACCGGTGGATATTCATGTCCACGACACTTATTTCGTGGTCGCGCATTTTCATTACATCATGGTGGGCGGCGCGGTATCGGCCTTCTTCGGCGGGCTCCATTTCTGGTGGCCGAAGATCACGGGCAAGCTTTATTCCGAAGCCTGGGCGCGCTTTGCCGCCCTACTGATGTTCTTCGGCTTCAACTTCACGTTTTTTCCGCAATTCATCATGGGCTATAACGGCATGCCCCGGCGCTATCATGCCTATCCGCCGGAATTCCAGGTCTATCATGTGATGTCGACGATCGGCGCGTCGGTCCTGGCCGCCGCCTATCTGCTGCCGCCGATCTATCTGTGCTGGTCCCTCTTCGCCGGCAAGAAAGCCGGAGACAATCCCTGGGGCGCCGCCGGCCTCGAATGGCAAACGACGTCGCCGCCGCCCAAGCACAATTTCGACCATTCGCCTGATGTCCCGAACCAGCCTTACGATTATCATCCGGGTGGCCAGGCCCCGCAAGCCGATCGACGTTCGCCGCGCCGCGCCGGGCAGACGCAAGAGACGCCGGGAGCCGCGACATGAGCGATTCGTCTGCGGCGCTTCGCGAACCATCGCCCGCGCTTCGCGAACCTTGGGAGGCGCTGACCGATCAGAAGGAAGCGTCGGTCTTTGCAATCTGGATCTTCCTCGCCAGCGAACTGCTGTTCTTCGGCGCCCTGTTTCTCGTCTACGCGTTCCTGCGAACCCTGCACCCGCAAGCTTTCGCGCTCGCCGCGGGCAAAACCAACCTCACCTTCGGCACGGTGAACACGGGCCTGCTCCTGACCAGCGGCCTGACCATGGCGCTGGCGTCGAACGCCGTGCAATCCGGCGCCTCGCGCCTGACAAGCCTGTTTCTCGGCCTGACAGCGGGGCTGGGCCTCGCCTTCGTGGCGGTCAAGGGGATGGAATATCACGACGACATTCGTCAATCGCTGGTTCCGGGCCCCGGTTTCGCCTTGCCGCCCGCGGCGCAATTGTTCTTTTCATTTTACTGGATTTCGACATCGATTCATCTGGTCCATCTCCTGATCGGCATCGCGCTGGTCTCGCGACTCGCTGTCGATAGCGCGCGAAAAACCCTGCCGTTGGCCTCGCCGCAATTCGAAGTCGTGGCGCTCTACTGGGCGCTGGTCGATGCCGTCTGGGTCGTGCTTTACGCCTTGCTTTATCTTGGAGGGCGTTGGTGAATCCGCAGCTCATAAGCTGGCGGCAGAGCCTGGCGGTCTGGGTCGCGTTGATGCTCCTGCTCGTCCTCTCCGTGGCGCTGTCCCAAGCGCGGCCTGGCGGCTGGAGCCTTTTCGCCAATATCGCCATCGCCGCCTTGCAGGTCGGCCTGATCGGCATGTTTTTCATGAAGCTGCGGCGCAGCGGCGCGCTGATCCTCCTGACCTGCGCGGCCGCGTTGCTCTTTCTCGCGGTGATGTTCTCGCTGACGTTCAACGATCTCTTCAGCCGTGTTTGACGGGGAACCCCAATGCCGCTGCATCTCTCCTGGCAGGACGTCGCGTTGCGCCTCGCACTCACGGTGATCGCGGCGGGGCTTATTGGCGTCAACCGCAGCATTCGAGGGCGCGCTGCGGGCCTGCGGACCATGGTGCTTATCGGCCTCGCTTCGGCGGTCGCCATGATCCAGGCCAATCTGCTGCTGCCGCTCGCCGGAAAGACCGGCGCATCCTTCGCCGTCATGGATTTGATGCGGCTGCCTTTGGGCATCCTCACCGGGGTGGGCTTCATCGGCGGCGGCGTCATCCTCAAACGCGGCGATCTTGTCACCGGCGTCACCACCGCCGCTGCGCTGTGGCTGATGTCGGTGATCGGCCTCTGCTTTGGCGGCGGTCAGCTCGGGCTTGGAATAGCCGCGACCGCGCTTGCCGCCGCGACGCTGTGGATCATGAAAGATCTGGAGAACAGGCTGCCGCGCGAACAGAGAGCGGTTCTGACCGTGATTGCCGACCCGCGATCATCGACCGATATCGGCGCCCTCGCGCCCAGCGGCTGCCGTGCGCGGCTCATCAAACAGACGAGGTTCGCCGATGCAAACGACCCGCGCGCCAAGATCGAATACGAAATCCTGTGGCGAAGCTCGCAAAACCATTACCCCGATGAACTGCTGCATTTGTTCGCGCAAACGACCTGCATGATTTCGCTCGAGCTCGTTCGGGAGCCGGACTGACCGGAACCGTGATGACCCGGATCGTCTAAGGCGTCAGCCTCATCTTTTCCGATGCGACTTCCCTGTCCCGACGCGCAATGACGCGAAACTTGGGGCGATTTGATTGCTCCTGAGATGTCGGTCCGTCTCTTCCTTTGTTTATGGGACAGGAAAGTACGCGCAGCTTCGCCGCGCGGCAGGCGTTCTTGCCCATTTGCTCAATCCGCGCATGGAAGCCGCTGATCCTCGGCGCGATTTCGCTGCGGAAACGCGAGCCGTTGAACATCCCATAATGGCCGACGTCGACCTGCAGATGATGGGCGCGCATCGATTCCGGGATGTTGGCGCAAAGCCTTTGCGCGGATCGTGTCTGTCCGATCCCCGAAATGTCGTCCTTGCCGCCTTCGACGGTCATCAGGCCGACGCGCCGAATGGCGGCCGGATCGACTTTCGCGGCGCGGTGCCTCATTTCGCCCCGCGGCAGGGCATGGCGATGAAAGACCGTGTCGATGGTCTGGAGAAAGAACTCCGCGCTCAGGTCCATAACCGCGAGATATTCGTCATAGAAATCGCGATGCTTCTCCGCCGCCTCGCCGTCGCCCTCCACGAGATGATTGAACATCTTCACATGGGCCGCGATGTGTCGGTCGAAGTTCATCGCCAGAAAGCCCGACAATTGCAGGAAGCCTGGATAGACTGCTCGACCCATGCCCGGATAGGGGAACGGCGCGACATGGATGCAGTGCCGGCGAAACCAGTCCAGCCCATGATCTTCAGCGAATTCATTCACCGCGGTGCGTCCGCGCCTGGTGTCGATCGGGCCGCCGATGAGCGTCATCGACGCGGGAACGTGGCGATTGCCCTCCGCTTCCATGCGCGCCACGGCCGCGAGCACGGGAACGGAGGGCTGGCAGACAGCGAGGACATGGAACGGCGATCCGTCGGCCTCACTCAAGAACTCGCACATCTCAATGACGTAATCGATGTAGTCGTCGAGGTCGAATCCCCCCGCCGCGCGCGGAACGAGGCGCGCATCGGTCCAGTCCGTGATCAGGACGTCATGCGTCGGCAAAAACGCCTCGACCGTGCCGCGAAGCAACGTCGCGTGGTGCCCGGACATGGGCGCGACGATCAGAAGCCTCGGTTGAGGCTGGACGGTCGCTACAAAATCGCGTTTGAAATGCAGCAGATTGCAAAAGGGTCGGCGCCAGACGATCTCCTCGGCGACGCTCACCCCTTGGCCGTCGATCATGGTGGCGTCGAGGCCGAACGCCGGCTTGCCGTAGCGCCGCGTCAACCGGCCGAATAATTCGGCGGAGGCCGCGAGATTGCGGCCAATCCGGGAATAGGCCAGCGGATTGACCGGGTTTCCGAAAGTCATCCTGGCCAGGTCGGAGCACAAGTTCGCCGGCGAAAGCGCCAGACGACTCATTTCCAGGACATGATAAGAAAGGGCATTCATGACAAAACCTCGCACACTGAGCGCGCGAGACGCCACCCGCGCCATTTGCCCAGCAAATCGATGTCACCGTTCTGATTAAAAACGGCATAAACACTTTACTCGGCATGAAACTCGAACAAGCCGCCGACGCTCATACGCATTGCGAATAGGCTTTTCCGACTCTCGAAGCCTATATTTCCGCTTTGCAGGCAAACCATGCTGTTTTAGCACATGACGATGTTGATCGTTTTCAAGCAAACCCAACGCTTTTGTGATCGATTTGTTCCATCCCTCGTCAATGGAACGAGCTGTCGGTGAAACAGGCCGAGCAGGCGGATCGTGCCGCTGACGTTGGTGTCGACCACGCGTTGCGCTTCTTCGATGTCCTGATCGAGAAAGCCATTGCCCAGTCCGCGCCTGGCATTGGCGCGAAAATCTCGATCGGCCGATCACCCCATTTGGCTTGGCTGTAGAGGTTCTCCACGCCTTCCCTGGTTGAAAGATCCGCCTCTACCGCCTCGACCTTGGCGCCAAGCATGAAGCCGTCGTAAAGATGCAAATCCGAGCCGCAAATAGCGCAACTCGTCACTTTGACGATGGCGTCGCGCGAGTGCTCGATCGAGGGATCCGGAACCGTATCGCAGCGAATATCATTTTTTCCGTGATAGCAAAGAGTCCGCATTGTTCCGTCTCCGTCCCCTATGATGGGTTGCATCGCCAAAAAACACAATAAAATCGCCTTTCGTTCCTATTTATTTGAAATAGAAATCGATATGTTTCCGCCATTTGCGACTGCCTTACACTTATAACCTCGCTGATTTTTGTGGATTGAAAGCCACGCTTGATCGGGCAAGCAATGTCTTGACGTATCGCAGCTCGCTCAATTTTGGTGCGTTGTTCTCCGATTACACGGGGACTTCGGGCCGCCTCCAGGGACTACCCGGAATTCCTCTTTCGCATGAGATCGCGCCTTGCACTGGAAAACCGATTTGTCATTGGCGCCTTTCTGCACGCGCTGCGGTTTTATCCGGCGAGCGGTCTCGGGATCGAATGGAAACGTAACAACCGGCGGCCATAAAGCCGGTTCCCGCGACGACGTGGAGGCGAAAGTGCTGGATTGCATTGTGATAGGCGGGGGACCCGCCGGTTTGACGGCGGGACTTTATCTCGCGCGTTTCAACCGGGCTTTCGTCATTGTCGACGCGGGGGCGCCGAGGGCGGCGGCGATCCCCAAGAGCCACAATATTCCCGTGTTTCCGCACGGCGTTTCCGGCGCCGATCTGCTCGACCGCCAGCGAGTGACTTTGCGGCGCTACGCCGATCGATGCCTCGTCCAGGGCCGCATCGTCGCTCTCTCGCGCTGTGGAGAGGGTTTTCGCGCGCAAATGCTCGGGGGAAGAAATTTTGACGCACAGCGCGTCATTCTCGCGACCGGGGCCCAGGACGTCGAGATCGCACTTCCGGGCGTGAACGATGCCGTGCGGCGGGGGATCGTTCGCTATTGCCCGATCTGCGACGGCTACGAGGTGTCCGGAAAAAAAATCGGCGTGATCACGCACGACGTCCATGGCCTGTCGGAGGCCTCGTTCATCGCCCGGACTTACCGGGCGGAAGTGACCGTGCTGACGCTCGGCGGACCGCTCAAAGCCAGTGACGAGGAACTGGAGCGCGCGCAAAGCCAGGGTGTCAAGATCCAGAGCGCGCCGCTCCTGATGCTGGACATCGGAAGCGATGGCGGCGCGGCGCTGGAATTTGCGTCGGGCGCCTTGCGTCTGGACGTTTTGTATTCGGCGCTCGGTCTTGAACCGCGCGCCGAACTTGCTGTTGGTTTGGGCGCGGCCCAGGACGAAAGCGGCGCGTTGAAGACAGACAAGCATCAGCAGACCTCCATTGAAGGTCTTTACGCCGTGGGCGGAGTGGCGGAGGGACTGGATCAGATCGTCATCGCCATGGGCCACGCCGCCATCGCCGCTACCCATATCCACAACCACTGCGCAGAAATCTGGAAGGAATGAATTAAAAGCCAACTCGGCGGCAATATCCGTCGTGTCCGAAAATAAGCATATAAATCCGGAACTTGCCGGGGATAGCGACGTTGGGACGTTTCCTGTCGAAGCCGGAGGATGCGAAGATGTTCCTGCATAAAGCGATCCCAATACATGAGGTCAAGGTTGAAAACCGGGACCCTGTTTTTGCAGAAAAGCTACTGGAGCAATATGGCGGGGCGACAGGTGAGCTTTCCGCCGCTTTGACTTATCTGACGCAATCCTATCACACCGAAAACGCCGGCATCCGCGATATGCTGCAGGACATCGCGACCGAGGAATTCAGCCATCTCGAGGTGATCGCCTTGCTGATCGAACAGCATACCGAGCGCGCCTCCAAGAACCTGCAGGACAAAGCCTATCAGAGCACGCTTTTCGCCATTCGCGGGCCGGGGCCTCATCTCGTCGATTCCAAGGGATCGACCTGGGATTCGCGCTATGTCAACGAGGGCGGCAATGTCGTTCGCGACCTGCGCGCCAATATCGCGGCCGAAGCCGGCGCTCTCAACACTTACGAACAATTGATCGCCATGACCACGGACGACGGCACCCGCCAGGCCTTGGTGCATCTCGCCACCCGCGAGGTCGCCCACACCCATATGTTCATGGAGGCGCTGCGCTCGATGGATGCGTTCGAGAAGCCGCAATTCGGCGATTTGACGCCCGATGGAACGGTCGACCTGTTTTTCCATCTTCATTCCGGAAACGGCGCCGACACAAGGGGGCCATGGAACAGCGAACCTGAATTCCGCTATGTCGCCGATCCGCTGCGCGAGATCGAGCAGAGACGCGGATCGCATTGAGGCTCCGATTTCCCTGGCGGCCGCTCCCGTGCGGCCGCCAATGTTTCTTGGCGCCTCGCGTCCAAAATTTTTCGCCTCGTCAGTGATCCGTCGAGGGGTATCTGAATTCAGGCGCCGCCTTGAGCTCGTCCTTGTCCGTGTCCATTTCGGCGCGCCATTTTCTATCGTCGGCGTTATAGGTGAGAGTGATCGCGGTGGGCTGCACCGCCACGTAACGTTCGCCGACGCCGAGAAATCCTCCGACACCGATGATGTAGGCTTTGATGTTGCCGTTTTCGAACGCGATGTCTTTTATCGCGCCAATATCCTCGTTGGCAGGGTTGTAGACATTTACGCCGATCGCGCGCGAAATCAGCGCGTCGCGGGAAGAGACCTCAGCGAATTTGCCGTCGGCTGGCGCATTCTGGCTGCGACGAGCGCCACTTGCGCTGTCGGCTTTCATTTGCTGCATTTGCTGTGGCGGCGGCGCCCCGCCAGCGTCGTTTTCTGGCGGCGCTTTTTGCGGCGCCGCCTGATAGGGGGCCGGCGTCTGTGCGAGCGTCGCAGACGAAACGACCATCGCCGCGGCCACACACGCATAAGCTGCTTTTCTCATTGGACGCTCCATCACCTGCCCGTCGGAGCTTGAGGCCGAGCTTTTTCGCTCACGAATTCAAGGGCGAAACCTCGGGACCTGTGAACTTACCGCCGCGAATTTCGTTCCTCGCATCGACATCGCGGCCAAGGGGACCAATTCGTGGCGACCGAACTTGCCTCTGCCTTAGCTGAATCGCGGGATGACGCAGAAGCGGCCGGACTTCGCTATGTCAGCGACCAACGCCCTGGATCACGCGCTCCAGGCGAGGCGACGCGTTCGTCTATTATCGCGCAGACGGCGCGCCCTTGACCGACGGGCGGCGTCTTTCGCGCATAAAAGCTCTGGTGATTCCGCCCGCCTGGACAGATGTCTGGATCTGCCCCTCCGCCAATGGCCATCTTCAGGCGACCGGGCGCGACTCCAGGGGAAGGAAGCAATATCGCTATCACGCTGATTTTCGCGGCATGCGCGACATGGCCAAGTTCGAACATATCATGCATTTTGCGCAGGTCCTCCCGACCATCCGCGACACGGTCGCCCTGCATCTGGGGCTTCGCGGCATGACGCGCGAAAAAGTGCTGGCGACCGTCGTTCATCTCCTGGAGACGACGCTCATCAGGATTGGCAATGATGATTACGCCAGCCAAAACAACAGCTTCGGCCTGACCACCTTGCGCAATGGCCACGCCCGGGTGGAAGGGGCGGAGATACGTTTCCAGTTTCGCGGCAAGAGCGGCAAGGAATGGTCGTTGTCGCTGAAAAATCGCCGCGTCGCCAGGATCATTCGATCCTGCCAGGAGTTGCCGGGACAGGAATTGCTGCAATACAAGGACGAGAATGGCGAGCCTCACGCCATCGACTCGAGCGACGTCAACGATTATCTGCGCCAAATTTCTGGAGCCGATATTTCGACCAAGGATTTTCGCACCTGGGCGGGGACGGTCATGGCTGCGGCCGCGCTCAGCGAATGCGCGATTTTCGATAGCGCTACGCAGGCCAGGCGCAACATAAAGGCGGCTATCCAGAAAGTTTCCCAGCGGCTCGGCAATACGCCCGCCGTCTGCCGCAAATGTTATATTCATCCTGACATTCTCACCAGCTACGCGTCAGGACATTTGATCCGCGGCCTGACCGCGGCGCGGAAATCAAAAATCTGCGCCGAACTCGATAAGCTGCAAGCAGACGAAGCAACGGTGATGGCGTTCCTCGCCGCATGCCGCTGAGACGAAATTCAAACATCATTAACCTTGTTATTGCATAAATGGCCGCGTGCAGCTTTTGCACAATCACGCGCTCTGGCGGCAGTCGCCGATTGCACCGCAGGCGCGGCGCTGTTGCGGACGAAATGGATGGTCGGCGGGATGCAAGCAGTGATACTCGCCGGCGGCCTGGGCGCCCGTCTCAGCGAAGAAACCACCGTACGCCCCAAGCCCCTCGTCGAAATCGGGGGTCGGCCAATTCTGTGGCACATCATGAAAATCTATGCCGCCCACGGCATCAAGGATTTCATCATCTGCCTGGGTTACAAAGGCCACCTGATCAAGGAGTTTTTCGCGAGCTATGCGCTGTATCTTTCCGACGTCACTTTCGATCTTGGCGCCGGATCGGTCACCACGCATCGACACGAAGCGGAGGACTGGCGGGTCACGCTGATCGACACCGGCGATGCGACAATGACCGGAGGCAGATTGGCGCGCGTGCAGAAATACATTTCGGGCGAGTTGTTTTGCTTGACTTATGGCGACGGCGTTTCAGACCTCGACATCAAGGCGTCGATCGAATTTCATCGAAAGCATGGACGCAAAGCCACGGTCGCCGCCGTCTATCCGCCAAGGCGCTTCGGCGTGCTGGAAATGGACGGAGAACATGTGACCGGCTTTCGTGAAAAGCCCAAAGGCGAAGGCGGCTTCATCAACGGCGGCTTCTTCGTCCTGTCGCGGGACGTCGCCGGCTATATCAAGGGCGATGAGACCGTCTGGGAAGAGGAGCCGTTGCAGGCCTTGGCCAGGGAAGGCCAGTTGCAGGCGTTCCGACACGAAGGTTTTTTCCAGCCGATGGACACTTTACGCGACCGGAATTACCTCGAGCAGTTGTGGTCGTCCGGCGCCGCGCCCTGGAAGTGCTGGTGATGGCCGATTTCTGGGCGGGACGCCGCGTACTCGTCACCGGGCAAACAGGTTTCAAAGGCGCGTGGCTATCGTTCTGGCTGGCGGAAATGGGTGCGGAAGTGTCGGGCCTCGCCCTGGCGCCGGCAACCACGCCCAATCTGCACGACATATTGGCGCTTCCGCAACGCGGGCGCTTCGTGCAGGCCGATATCAACGACCGCGCGGCGCTGGACGCCCTGATCGAAAGCGCTCGTCCGGAAGTGGTCTTCCATCTGGCGGCCCAGGCGCTGGTGCGTCGCTCCTACGCCTCTCCGGTCGAGACATTCGCCGCGAACGTCCTGGGAACCGTCTCGCTGCTGGACGCCGTCCGCCATTGTCCGACAACCAGGGCGGTCGTGGTCGTCACCAGCGACAAGGCCTACGAGAACCTGAACGGACCCTGGGGCCATCGCGAAACCGATCCCCTTGGCGGCCATGATCCCTACAGCGCCAGCAAGGGTTGCGCAGAGATCGCGGTCAGCTCCATGCGTCGCGCGTTCTTCGGGCGCGGCGGACATCCCGCCCGCATCGCTACGGCCCGGGCGGGCAATGTGATAGGCGGCGGGGACTGGGCGGAGGATCGGCTGGCGCCTGACGTCGTGCGCGGCTGCCTCGGCCCGGAGGGGCTGGCGCGCCTGAGGAACCCCGGCGCCGTTCGGCCCTGGCAACATGTGCTCGAACCGCTCGGCGCCTATCTCTTGCTGGCCGAGCGTCTATGCGAGGTTCCGGAGGGCGTCGACGAGGCCTGGAACATCGGCCCGGACGCCCGCGAAAGTCGGCCGGTTTTCCGGGTCGCAGAAGCCCTTGTCGCCGCTCTGGGCCGTGGGCGCATCGAAGCGACGCCGGAGGCCGACGCCCCGCACGAGGCCCATTTGCTGACGCTGGATTGCGCCAAGGTCCGCGCCCGGCTGGGCTGGAAGCCGCGTCTCGACTTTGCGGCCACGATCGCGATGACGGCCTCCTGGTATTCGGCATGGGCGCGGGGCGAAGACATGGTTTCGCTGACCAGAGCGCAAATCGCCGCATTCGAGGCGGCCGCAGGGTGAGTGGAAGGAACGCGCGAACGTAAGATAAGTGTGCGGACAAACCTATTAATGCTGGCTGTCGCGACCGAATCGATAGATCGTTTGTCAGGTCTTGAGGGCGCCCACGGTCTGAACCGTCGGAGAGTTTTTGTCGATGCAGATCAACGATGATGCGGGCGCCGATGAATTGCGCGAAGCGATAATGGCGCTCGTCGGTCGCTATCACGAGATTGCGCACAAAAAAAAACTGGCGTTCACGCCGGGCGTGGATTCAGTGCCCGTGTCCGGACGAGTCTATGACGGCAGCGACATGCAGATGCTCGTCGATTCGGCGCTCGATTTTTGGCTGACCACCGGACGCTTCAACGATGCATTCGAACAGCGTCTCGCCAAGAAGATCGGGATCAAGCACAGCCTGACGGTCAATTCTGGTTCGTCGGCCAATCTCGTCGCGCTTTCCGCGCTCACCTCGCCCAAGCTCAAAGCGCGTCGTTTGCAGCCAGGCGACGAGGTCATCACCTGCGCCACCGGTTTTCCGACCACGGTGAACCCGGCCCTTCTGTGGAACCTGGTTCCGGTTTTCGTCGATGTCGATATCCCGACCTACAATATAGACGTCTCGGCGCTTGAGGCCGCAATCACGCCTAAAACGAAAGCGGTCATGGTCGCCCATACGCTCGGCAACCCTTTCGATGTCCTTGCGGTCAAAGCGCTTTGCGAGCGGCACGACTTGTTCCTGATCGAGGATTGCTGCGACGCGTTGGGCGCCAGCGTCGGCGGCCGTCATGTCGGCACATTCGGGGATGTCGGCACGCTGAGCTTCTATCCCGCCCATCACATCACAATGGGCGAAGGCGGCGCCGTTTTCACCAACAACAACATGCTCGACAAGGCGATGGAGTCGTTTCGTGACTGGGGACGCGACTGCTATTGCGCGCCGGGTCGCGACAATACCTGCGGCAAGCGCTTTAACTGGAGACTCGGCGATCTTCCCAAAGGTTTCGATCACAAATACATATACTCCCATTTGGGTTTCAACCTCAAGATCACGGATATGCAGGCGGCCGTGGGACTGGCGCAGATGGATCACCTGGATGGGTTCATCAAAGCTCGACGGCGCAATTTCGATGCGTTGAAGACCGGGTTGAAGCGTCTTGAATCCTTCTTCATCTTGCCAGAGGCCACGCCGGGAACCGAGCCCAGCTGGTTCGGTTTTCCCCTGACCGTTCGCGCGGACGCGCCTTTCAGCCGCGATGAACTCATCCTTCATCTCAACGAGTTGAAAATCGGAACCCGACTTCTCTTCGGGGGCAATCTGGTCCGCCAGCCCTACATGAACGGCCGCAATTTCAGGATCAGCGGATCGCTCAGGAACGCGGACGCTATTGTCGATCGGACCTTCTGGATCGGGGTTTACCCAGGGATCGCGGCGGAGCAGATCGATTTTGTACTTGCCACATTCGAGGATTTTTGCAGCGCGCCCCGGAAGGTGGCGACCGCGAGATGACGGCTGGAATCGATCGCCTCATTGCTTCGCCCTCCATGGAACGCTGCGTTTCCGCGCGCCGGCGCGTCATTTCGATGTCGTATCATGCGCAATCCGCGCATTTAGGCTCTTCGCTCAGCTGCATCGAAATTCTCGAAGCGGTGTTTGCGGCTTCCAATCTTCGCTCCGAAACAGCGCGCGACAGGGATCGGGATCGTATCGTCTTTTCGAAGGGCCACGGGGCCATGGCCTATTATGCGACACTGGAACAATACGGCCTCGTCGGTCCGGCGCAGCTCGACGCCTATCTGCAGGATGGCACATCGTTGTGGGGCCATGTCAGCCTCACCGGGAATGTTCCAGCCATCGACGCAAGCAGCGGCTCGCTCGGTCATGGTCTCTCCATGGCGGCAGGTTTCGCGCTCGGCCACCGTCTCAAGAAGCGCGATCGCCTTCGCGTCTTCTGCATATTATCCGATGGCGAATGCGACGAAGGACAGACGTGGGAGGCGGCAATGTTTGCTGGCTCGCGCAAGCTTGATCGCCTGACCGCAATCGTGGACTATAATCACATTCAGTCCCTCGCGGCGACGAAGGACGTCATGGATCTCGAGCCTTTCGCACACAAATGGCGGAGCTTCGGTTGGGAGCCGGTCGAAATCGACGGTCATGACCTTGAGGCGCTCTCGGACGCCCTGGCCCTCGCGCCGATGGGCAGGCCGCGCCTCATTCTCGCGCACACGGTCAAGGGGAAGGGACTCCCGCATATAGAAAACACGATCGCGTCCCATTACAAGCCGGCGCAAGCCGCCGATCTTGAGCGACTCTGATGCGCAACCGCATTATTCAGCTCATAAAGCTGCAAGCGGCGAAAGACGACAACATCGTTTTTCTCACTGGCGACCTTGGCTTTTCGGTTGTCGAGCCGCTGATGGACGCTCTGGGCGAGCGCTTCGTCAACGCCGGCGTGGCCGAAGCCAACATGATCGGCCTCGCCGCGGCGCTGGCCGCGAGCGGCTTCCATCCGTTCGCTTATTCGATCGCTCCTTTCATAACCAGCCGTTGCTACGAACAAATTCGCAACGATATCGCCTATCAGCGCCGCGCGGTCCGATTGATCGGCGTAGGCGCGGGCTTCTCCTATGGCGCGCTCGGGCCGTCCCATCACGCGCTGGAAGACGCGACCATCATGGCGTCGCTGCCGAACATGACCGTTGTCAATCCAGCCAATGTCGCCGAACTCGACCAGTGCTACAAGTTGGTGACCGAGGCGGAAAATCCCGCCTATATCCGCATCGCGCGCGAAAGCGGCTCGACGCGCGAGGTTCCGCCTTTCTCGATGGATCGTGGCGCCTATGTCGTTCGTGGCGGAGGCGATATGGCGCTTGTCACGAGTGGCGTCAGCGTCGCAGAATGTCTGCGGGCCTCGGATTTGCTCGCGCAAAGCGGGATCTTCGCATCGGTGATCAGCGTCCCGGTGCTGCAGCCTTTCCCCAAAACCGAACTATCGAAGTTGATTGGCGAACGTCCTGTTGCCTGCGTTTTCGAAGGCTATCGCGGCAATCCGCTCGCGACCGGGGTCATGGAAGTCTTGCTGGAGGCGCCAGCGCGACGCAGTTACCTAGGCCTGCACGCGCCGCATGCGTTTCCAGCCGTGGTTGGCGGAACCGAAGCGCTGCGCCAACGCGCCGGACTTGATGCGTCGTCGATCGCTCGAGCGGCGCTCGGTTTGTCGAGGCGGTTTTCCGCGGCTGCGGAAGGGTAATTGGGCGTCGGTTTGTTCGCCGCGGGGATAACAATTCCATCGGCGCCCAGGCTTTCAAAACTGACGGGTGGATTGCATGATCGATATGGCCCCTGACGGAGCGCTGTTGTCCGGACATCCAATCGTACGCGAGGATGTCATGCGCGTCATCGCGAGCGCTCTTCCGTGGGGCGAGCTCGAAGGACGCACCGTGCTGGTGACGGGCGCCAACGGCTTTCTGCCCGCCGCAATGGTCGAGGTTTTGCTCACGCTTGCGGCGCGAAAGGAGGGGCCGCGTCTTTCGGTTATCGCGCTGGCGCGCTCGCGCGCCAATGCCGAACGCCGATTTGGCGCCTATTTGGACGATCCCTCTCTGACCATTCACGTCGGCGACGTCACGCAACCCTACGATCCTGCGGGCCCGATCGACATCATCGTGCATGCCGCCAGCCAGGCGAGCCCCCTCTATTAC
Source organism: Rhodoblastus sp. (assembly GCF_052145335.1). Classification (GTDB taxonomy): domain Bacteria; phylum Pseudomonadota; class Alphaproteobacteria; order Rhizobiales; family Beijerinckiaceae; genus Rhodoblastus. The sequence goes on along the minus strand of NZ_JBKQOU010000283.1, from coordinate 4,746 downwards.
GGCGCCGATCCCGTGGGAACCGCCGCGGCGAATGTTCTTGGCGCGTCGCTTCTGCTCGAACTCGCCAGGCGCAAGAATACGCAGCGTTTCCTGTATTTTTCCAGTTCGGAAGTTTATGGGACATTCGGCCAGCAACAAGCGGCGATCGGCGAAACATCCTTCGGAAGCCTTGATCCGGCAACGCCTCGCGCTTGTTACGCAGAGTCCAAGCGAATGGGCGAAACGCTCTGCGTCGCCTATCACCAACAATACGGCGTTCCCGCATTAATGGCGCGGCCTTTTCACACATATGGACCGGGAATGCGGTTGGACGACGGGCGAGTTTTTGCCGACTTCGTGCGTGACATCGTCATGCGCCAAAACATTTCCTTGAGCAGCGACGGCTCGGCGGAAAGGGCGTTCTGCTATCTCGCCGATGCCGTGGAGGCCTTCTTCACCGTGCTTTTCAAAGGTGACGCAGGCAAGGCGTACAATATTGGAAATTCTCGCGCCGTAATTTCGATCCGCCGCCTGGCGGAAACCTTGACCGGCCTTTACCCGGACCGGCGGCTCTCCGCCCGTTTTCAACCGCCGCAACATAGTTATATCCCAAGCTCCATAGGGCGATCCGCGCCCGATACGACGCGGCTCGAAGCGCTCGGATGGCGTCCCAGGACGACGATCGAAGAGGGATTTACGCGCACCATCGACGTTTATGAAGACGTTTTCCACGCAATGTTGCGAGGGGTAGCCTGATGATCGCTTCGGATACGCCTCTCGATTGGCGCCTTGCCTTCACCCGAGGGGAGGTGAGCAGGGACGAACTGTGGCGGCGCCTGCGCGATCGTCATTTGTTGATCGCCCAGCATTCGCAACTGCTCCAAGGCACGGGGATTTCAGAATTATTGATTGAAGCGACGGGTCTCGCGGTTCGTCTCAAAAATGGTTTGTCCTTCGCGCTTGATCCGGAGGCTGTGCGTGAAGCCGCCAATGTGATCCTTGCCCAGGGCGAATACGAGGCTTTCGAATCCAAACTGCTGCTGCGGCTCGCCAAAGGCGCCCGCACGATATTCGACATCGGCGCCAATATCGGCTGGCATGCGTTGCACCTTGCGCAGCAGGAGGACAAGGCGCGGGTGCTGGCGTTTGAGCCCGTGCCCTCGACTCACGCGCGGTTGCTCGTCAACCTTGCCCGCAATGAATCGGGAAGGCGCGTCGAGCCGGTCGCGACCGGGTTTTCGGACGCGCCCGGCGCCTTCGACATGTTTGTCCCGAACGCGTCGGGCTCTCCCGCGGCCTCGCTCAACGAACTGCATCCCCGCGAGGGCAGCCGAAAAGTGACCTGCCAGTTCACAACGCTCGACGCCTTTGCCGCAGAGCGGGGAATCGACGATCTCGATTTGATCAAATGCGATGTAGAGGGCGCGGAATTGCTCGTTTTGCGTGGCGGCGCGGCTGCAATCGCGCGTTGTCGGCCGATCGTGGTGATCGAGATTCTGCGCAAATGGTCGCACGCTTTTGGCTACCATCCCAACGACGTGATCGCTTACTTCTCGGCGCTCGGCTATGCATGCTACGGGATCGGCGAAGACGACCTCAACCCGATCGAATCCGTGACCGATACGACAGTGGAGACGAATTATGTCTTCCTCGATCCACAGCGGCATAGCCCTGCGGAAACCCTTGTCGCCGAGGCAAGGCATGAATATGGAAGCTAACTTGCCCCGTGTTGCCGATCTCTGGCGCTCTCGGCCCCTGCGATTCATCATCGTCGGCGCCATCAATACTTTATTCGGCTATGGTCTTTTCTTTATTTTCGTCGTATCGGGCATGTCGGCCGCGCTTGCGCTTGCCGCCGCGACGGTCGCGGGCGTGGTGTTCAACTATTTCACCATCGGCGCCGTCGTCTTCTCGCAAAGCAATCCCCGGCGATTTTGGCGCTTCGCGATGGTCTATTCTGTCATTTATGCGGCCAACGCAACTGCGCTCGAATGCCTTCGGACCCGCGGCGTCACGCCGATCGCGGCTCAAGCGGCGCTTCTGCCGGTCTTTGTCGGCCTCGCCTATGTTTTCAATCGCGCTTTGGTCTTTATGGGTGACGCGAAGGAGGGGCAGCCATGAAAACCATCTCGATCGTAACGCCTTGCTATAACGAAGAACTCAACGTCAAGGAGTGTCACGCCCGCGTGAAGGCGCTGTTCGAGAACGAGCTACAAAACTATCGCCGCGAGCACATTTTCGCCGACAATTGCTCCCAGGATTCGACGGCGGCGGCCCTTCGCAGCGTCGCGGCGGCGGATCCTTGCGTGAAAGTGATCCTCAACTCGCGCAATTTCGGCGCCTTTCGGTCGATCTTCAATGCGCTCCATTACGCCACCGGCGACGCCATCCTGGTCTATCTCCCGGCTGACCTGCAGGACCCGCCGGAATTGATCCCCGAAATGGTCCGCCACTGGGAAAACGGCATCGAAGTCGTGGCCGGCGAGCGCGTGAACCGTGAAGAAACCTGGGCGTTGCGCTCGGGCCGACGCGTTTTCTATCGCATCGTCAACGCGATTTCGGAATTCGATATTCCGGAAAACGTCGGAGAGTTTCAATTGATCGACCGCAAAGTATGGGAGGTCGTGATCTCTCATCATGACCAATATCCATTCATCCGCGGCATCATCGCCTCGGCCGGGTTCCGGCGACTGATCCTCCCTTACCAGATGCTCGCGCGCAAACGCGGAATTTCAAGCAACAATGCGCTGCGGCTCATCGACCAGGCGATGAACGGCATATTCTCATTCACCAACGCCCCCATGCGATTCAGCAGCTTCCTTGGTTTCGGCATTGCTTCGCTGGCGTTCGTCTATGCGATTTGCACCGTCGTGCTGGCGCTGTTGTTCCGCGGAGTCGCGCCGCGCGGGACAGAGACGATCATCGTCGCGCTGTTCTTCTTTTCCGGCGTGCAGTTGATGTTCATCGGCCTGTTGGGCGAATACATCACGGCGATTCATGCGCAAGTCCGGCGCGGGCCCATGGTAGTCGAGCGCGAGCGGATCAATATTCCATCGCCGCCTTCTTGTCGGCCAAACACGCTGAATGATGGCGGACCCTGTGCGAACCACGACACCACATTGGACGTTGATGCACTGAGCGACCCGGGAGATAGGTGACACAACGTACCGGACACATGGGTGACACTTCCCCTTTTCGGGGGAGGTGTCGATGCCGTGGAAGGAGTGTTCGGTTATGGATGAACGTCTTCGGTTTGTCGCCCGGCTGTTGGAGGGCGAGGCGATGAGCGACGTCTGCCGGGAGTTCGGCGTCTCGCGCAAGACCGGCTACAAAATCTTCGATCGCTACAAGCAGCAGGGGCCGGTCGCTTTAGCCGACCGCTCGCGCCGTCCGGTGCGCTACGCCAATCAATTGCCGCCTCAGATCAAAGGCCTGGTCGTGCGCAGCAAGCGCGAAAAGCCGCATTGGGGCGCGCGCAAAATCCGGGAACTGCTGGTTCGCAAGCTCGACGGCGAATATCGCATCCCCGCCAAAAGCACGATCCATGCCGTTTTATGCCGGCACGGACTGGTCAAGGCCCTCGGACGCCCCGCGGACACGCCGCCGGCACGCCCCTTTCGGCCGGAGAAGCGCCGAATGACCTCTGGTGCGTGGATTTCAAAGGAGAGTTCAGGCTTGGCGACGGCCGCTATTGCTATCCGCTCACCGTCACCGATCACGCCTCGCGCTTTCTGCTGCTTTGCGAGGCCCTGGAATCGACCCGCCAAGTCCCGGTCATCGAGGCTTTCGAGCGCCTTTTCCGCGAACGCGGCCTGCCCGGCTCCATCCGCTCCGACAACGGCCTTCCCTTCGCCAGCCCCAACGGCCTCTTCAATCTCTCCAAACTCTCCGTCTGGCGGCTGCGGCTCGGCGTCTCCATCGAACGCATCAAGCCCGGGCGCCCGCAACAGAACGGACGCCATGAGCGCATGCATCTGACCTCGAAGCAGGAGGCCACCCGGCCGCCCGGCATGAATTTCCCGCAGCAGCAGGCGCGTTTCGATGATTTTCTGGGCGAGTTCAATGGGCGAGAGGCCGCACGAGGCGCTCGACATGAAACGCCCCGCCGAGGTCTATGCGCCGTCCGCAAAGCCCTACGACGGCCTGCCGGACCTGACCTATCCGCTGCATGATCGCTACGTCCTCGTCACCGCCCGCGGACGTATCTGCATGCACAGAAAGGGCGTCAATATCTCGAGCGTGCTCGCCGGCCAGCGGCTCGGAATCAAGGAAGTCGACCAAGGCATTTGGCTCGTCAGCTTTATGAGCTACGATCTCGGCTTCATCGATCTGGAGCAGAAAATCTTGCAACCCCTCGACAACCCGTTCGGCCCGAGGTTGTCACCCATGTCTTAGGTACGTTCCGTTACCTATGTGTCCGGATCGGACAACAAAAAACTGGTGCGCTTGAGGGAGCCGCAAACTAAATTTAACTATCTGAATTACAACACAAAAAATAAATATGATTTTAAAGATACCCGCAATAATGCCCGCAATTTTCGCTGCTAGGGCCTTTGCGCTTTTGTTGCCGAGATCGACGACTAACGTCCGCAAGCCCTTCGAAGCTGCCGTCCGCCGGGCTATCCGCGTAGGTCTCAAGTTGACCGATGCTGTTGAAAAACTCGTTGCCTTAAGCGGAGCGGCGTGATTCCATTTTCGCGATTTGCGAGGGGATTCCGCCGATGATGGGACGCCAGTCCGCTGATCAGGCTCAATTCTTTTATGCGT
>NZ_JBKQOU010000282.1:0-8059 GCF_052145335.1 Rhodoblastus sp. | reverse complement strand
TCGAACAACTGGTCGAGTTCTCGTTCGGTAGCCAACGCATATGGCTGACCGAGCGCCAGCTGCAGACGTGATAAACTGATCCGTTGCGACGCCGGCAGAACGGCCAGAAGGTAACCTTCATGCGACCGCACGACGACCGCTTTCACCAGACAGTCAGGAGATACATGAGAGGCTTCGGCCGTGGATAGCGTATCGTTCGTAGGTCGATGCTCCATGATATCGAAGCGAATCTGTTTGCGGGCGAGATATTTCTGCAACTTCGCGGCGACAGGCATCACAACCTCCCTCGGCAGCCGGCGCGTACATTCTGGGAGGGTCGTCGAACGATTTTCGGCGGCCGCATCACGGCGTGCGCCTTTATATTAAATCTTTCTAAATTTTATCGCTTTGCTGGGCTCCGCGCAATCGTAATACCCATTGGATACCCGCAACGCGCTTGAATCCCGTCTCCTACGCGAAGACAACCGTCGCTTGGCGGTGGAGCTTCGGCAACAATTCGAGGAGGCACAAAGCTACCCCTTGAGCATGCTTTTCTGATAAGGCGTCGAGCCGAGTTACGGTTTTGCTCGCGTCATCATGCACAACGACCCCGTGACCGTTGCTGGCATCGATTTCGACGAAGATCGTGAATTTATTCATGTTTGCGTTTTAGATGGCAATTAAAACGCAATTGCGGCCGACATTCCAAAATCTGGAATTATTTTTTCCGCATGTCGGGTCGCTACGTACGTGTCGTCGATGCGCGAGACGCAAGGGCCGCAATTTCGTATCGGCATAATCCGACAATCCGTGATCGATCGGCGATCACAGAAGCCGCTTGCGTGCGGGCGAGTTGTCGTGTTTCCGAGATTCGTCGAAATACTTAAGGGCAATTACGATCTTGCCTGCAACTTGTCTGTGCCCCTAAAAAAACGTCGTCACATTCAGCATTATTTCAGCATTATTTATGAGCGGGTCGCCGTCGCCTAAGTCGCGGGATTACGGGAGAAAACCACGTGGTTGAACTGAGAACCGACATCGCCACCATGAAAAACGTTCCCATCATCTGGCAGGACTATATACAGAAGTTGATGGGCGAACTGAAGAAGATCGAAAGCGAGCTGAAAAGTGTTGAAGGCGCCAACGCGCTCAAATTGCATGCCCGTGCTCAGCGGCTCCGGAACGACATCGCGCTGCTAAGGTGACCGCAACGTTCCTGTCAGCGGGAATTTCGGCTGTTATTGCAAAGTTTTTGCAGAGTCGTGTGCACGGACGCTCTGCAAAACTTTCGGTGGCGAGTTGGGTGATGCGATGTCGTTTTAAACGACGTCGAAGCCACAATCGCCAGCGCCGTCGCTTGAGGTCCTCGTCGCGCCCACCATTCCCAAAGCCTTCGAGTTGCTGGAAAAACCAGCGCTCGGCCGGTCAGCGCGATCAGGCGTCATGCGGCGACTGCGTCGGAAGTCACGCCTTAGGGCTTTCGCTTGCGGCGCGCTCCCGTTCGCTACTTCCCTGGCTTTGATGAGAAAACGGGTGATCGTTTCCACTAATTGGCTGGCTTGCCCCGATAGCGTATCCCTCCGTTCCCGAGACAAGATTGCACCATAAAAATCCGGGATCAAACACCCAGGTCAAGGAATGGAACTCCTCGCCTTGCATTCGGTTCGACCTTGACATCCCGCAAGGCGAGGCTCAGTCTTCGACGTTTATTTCCCAAGCACAGTAAAAAAAGCAATCGTGGAGGGAATCATGGTCGCCGAAACGCTGGACATCAACGCGCTGACGCGAGAGGTTAATCGGGACCCGGACTTTCCCGATGCGCCGAGCGCGTGGGCGCCGCAGGCGGCGGAAGAAACCGCCAAAGAGGAAGGGCTGAAGCTTACCGACGCACATTGCGAATTGATACGGGCGCTGCAAAACTACTATGCGCGCCATGACGAGCCCGTGATCAACATGCGCGAACTGCACGATGCACTGGACGAGAAATTCCACTTCCTCGGCGGCCTCAAATATCTATACGAGATCCTCCCCGGCGGGCCGATCGCGCAAGGCTGCAGGCTGGCCGGGTTGAAGGCGCCGTTTTTGGCGACCGACAACAGTTTCGGCAGCGTGGCCTGAACTGCTGACGCAAGACCTTGAACTGGCAAACGATTAGCCCCCGGCAAAACCGGGGGCTTTTTAATGAGCGCCGCGCGCCGGAGCGTTTTCAAGCCGGCCCACTGCGATCGATCGAAAACGCTTTCGTCTGTGATAACGAAAAACCCCGCGTCCGGTTTTCTCCGTGCGGGGCGCGCTCCAAGGCGGCTGTACATCCGAGCGCGCCCTGGAATTGAGATCTTAATAGAAGGCGCTTGTGTCAAACTGCCGACGCCTCGCACCAGGGCGTCATCGGAAGGATCACCATACGATTCAATGCAAAAGCGAATTTGCGGTGCAAATTAAAATCTCCGGTTGCGTTGCCGAAATATTCATAAAAAGTTTGCATTTTTGTCACAGAGAATATGACAGTTATAGTTATCAATAGATTTCAACAGGCCTTTATTCTGTATATGTTCTTGAAATCATTGTGCAACGCAGTTCAGCTGGAATCTTAAGTGTCACTAATGCTGCGATTAAAAAACGCCTGCGTCGCAGGAAATATTGCGTGAGACAACGTAGCGGCCGCTAAGATCGATTCCACGTCGAACTGCAGCTTCAAGGACGGATTGCGTTCGATTGACAGCGTAGCTTCGCCGTTGCCCAATGCAAGCGCCAAGGTGCCGCAGGAGAAGTTTTGGTTGTTTTTGCAAGGTTTTTGCAGGGCGCCGGGCCGGGACACTCTGCAAAATTTTGGCTCTTTTTTCGGTGACGCGATGTCGTTTTAAACGACAAGGCGGATTGTCCGGTTAGGGTGCCAATGGCAGCTCTAACGTTTGCAGTTGCTGTGCGCGCGAACATTGATCCAAGTGATATTGCGGCTCGGGTGAACCCTGTCGCGCCCACCATTTCTAAAATAAGCCCTGAATTTGCTGGATTAATCAGCGTTCGGGGCTTTTGCTTTTCTGGGGCGTCATTTCATCGGGGACCCCCGGGGGCCCCTGAAAGGCGAAGCCAGCGGTTTCCGCACAATCTCCCGCTCGCCGCGTCCGAGCGGCTCCCTTCCTATGATGTAGGCTCTCCGCCCGCGCTATTCGCGTGAGGTGTCGCGCGGCAGGGGTTAGGCTGCCCCATCGCTAGCGGCGCTGCTGTTCAAGGCGCGAAGTCGGGGAAACAACCGGCCTAGGGACGCGGGTCGATATTTTCTAGGTCGGCCTCCGAAAATTGCGAGCGTTTTTGAAATTCGACTATCCCACTGTTTGTCAGAGGGCAGGAACCCGATGCGTCAGAATGGCAGCCTTCGGCGGATTGCAGTCATAGGCCGAAGGTCTGGTTCAGGACGGAGAACGCACCGAGACGACACGGCAGGGTTGCCCCACGTCCCAAGTCTTGGGGTACGTTCGGGCCCGGACATTAGCGCGGGCCGCTGCGGGCTAGTCAGAAATCTGCCGGGGGCTTGGGTCGAAACTGGACGAAATCTTTGCTTCGGGTGATCTCGATCAGGCCATAGGGTACCTTCGTGTCGGAATCCAAGAGATATTCCTTACTGTCGAAGAGCTTGAGTGCGATGACGTAGGAAGCAAGGCCGGCGGGCAACGGTTGCCTAACGTCCTTCAACCAACCGATATCGGCTGTCAGGGTTGGACCGTCGATAACGATGGGGGTCGCTTTCACGAGCGGCACGGTCATTGCGCACTGAACGTCCACATCGGATTTGTGGCCACCCCGCGCAGTCTTGTGGCCGTGCGTCAGTCGAAACGAAAATCCGTCCGGAGTCAAAGTTGCTGACAGCAATCCCGAGCAGGATGCTCCTGCGTCCGCGGAAGTCGCCCAATATTTTAGGCCGTTTTTGACCAGCTTATCGACATCGATCTTCCAGCCGTCCTTGACATCAGGAGGGTCCAACCGAATTCCCAAGTCCACGACGTGATCTTTCCCGTGTCCGCCTGCTGATCGTTGAATGTCCTTGTATTTATAATCCGCGGAATTGAGTTTAGTCTGAATTGAGTAGCTACCCATAATTTTTGGCAACAACAACAAGGTCATATCGCGCTGGATTATATCATACGTGAACAACGTCCACGGTTTCCACCAAATCCTCTTGGTTTGGTCGTATTTGATCTGTACCGTAACATAGTGTGGCTCCCGCTCAGAGAAAGTCATCGTATTTCGGTCAAGCAGCGCGATCACCTCGACATCCTTGCTTTTCTGGATCTGTACGGATGCATTGTTCAACGTCACGGCGGGATCGCTTGCTGCTAACTTGGGGCCGATGATATGCACAGGAATCTCTGAAGCGCCATCCGGTACCAATACATGTGGATGATAGATCATTACGGACGGCGGCATGTTGATAAATGGAAGATTCCCGACTTCGTTCGACACGGTTGCAAGGAGCGACGTAACATCCGTCATCGAAACCTTCTCGATATTTTCGGCCTGATCGAGCAATTTGCTGATGTTGTCGTAGGTCTCGCGTTCGCTTTGGAGATATGCCTCCTTAGCATCGCCGATTGAGCTGTGAACGGCTTCGCGTAACGCCTTGATAGCTTGCAGCACTTGCTCGCCGACCGCCTTTGCGACAGCATTGCCGGCAGCCTCGGCGCGGGCAATGACGTCCTTTGCGTCTGAGTCGGCTTTGTCGAGCAGTGCGTCGGTGATCGGCTCAAGTGCCCAACTCGGGCGGCTATCGATAGCAATCAGCGAAGGGATGAGCAAAATCCATATAGCCAAAATCTTCATTCGCATATCTTTCCCTTTCGCCCGTTAATTTCACGGTGATCGGCGGCTCGCCTTCAGCAGGGAAGCCTGTTTTTTTCGTTCTTCGCATTTGCCGTAATGAACCGAGATGGGACCATTTACGAGCGCGCATGAGACTCTGCCACCCTCGCCACCGACATACGACCCGGGCGCGTGCCTTTGGTTCCCACGATTCACACCGCCAGCTTTTTGCAGCGAACAGCGGAAAAGCCATCCTGGGCGGATGTCACAATCCCTTATGCGAAAGAACGTTGCTCGGCGATGGCCATGAAGCACTATTGAGACAGCGAAATCGCCGCCGCTTAAGGCATCGGAGCGGGTCGCGCGCCTGTTCACGGCTTCCCCTCCGCGATTCCACGCGCCCAGAAAGGCAACAGCCAGCCCCGCGCGTAGCCACGCGAAACAACGACCTCAGAATCCAAGGCGAGTTGCGTCAGGTCGTGCAAAAGCGCCCGAATAGCCCGGAGCGGATCGCCGCCGAACTTGGCGATGATTTCGTCGATCTCCTCGTCCGTGGCGTCGGCAATAGGATGCTGCTCGGCCAAATCCGACATGGTTCTGCTCCGTCTCGACGCGAGAACATACGTGGAACATTTTGGCGGCCCGGAGTCAAGCGACGGCAGCTCACGGCGCAGCCTGTGCGAAAACTCGACCACCAGATTGATGGGTAGAATGATATTCTATTCGTCGGCCGAAAACTGGCTTCATACCCCGTTCTCGCGCTTACGCTGGTCGGCAAAGAGGATATTCTTCCTCTCGCTCTCAAGCGCGCGGAGTTTTCACACGGCCTCGGCGGAAAGCGGACCTTCGACCGCGATGACGGAAAAGGTCGATATCGCAGAGACTTCTGCAGGCGCGGATTTGCTCAGCTCGACATGCGGTTGGGGACGGCTCCGAACGGCCGCCCATTTTTGCCAACGCCTTCGGATTCAATCGGCCCGTCGTTTTCCATCCGAGCCCTTTGCTCGTGGGAGACGGAAAGGCCGGCTCGCAGCCGGCCTTCGTCCTGTTGATCGTCCCAATGCTGGCGGGGCCACCGGCGCCTTTATGGACGACACACCTGCACATAGGGGTGGCGGAATTCCCAATCGGAGTTGACGACGCGCTGGCGCCAGACGCAGCGCGCGCTTCCTGAATGGCTCGCATAGACCACATCGGTAATAAGCATCGCACCCGCGCTGCGGTTACTGGAATAGTGATGCGGATCGTATTTATATTGGCCGCCCTCCCAGAAAGTTCCCGGATTGATCGGCCCAGGATCGCCTTGCCAGTACGACTGTCCATCGACGGTCCTCATGTGTTGCGCTTGCGCTGGCTGCGTCGCGGTGAAACTGACGACCACAAGCGCGGCTGCCGACGAGGTGGCGGCTTTTACGATGCCAAATCTTTGTTTCATTGGATGATCCTCCGAGTTTGAACAACGCGACCTAGGCACTAGAAAACGGACGCCTGTTTATTTCCAACAGGCCGTTTGGACGATTGAGCTAAATTGGAACATATTCCAAGCAATCTAATTGCTTTTTTATGCACGCCGCATAAACAATCCCGCTTGCAAGGAGCACGAAACCAAGCTCTGCCAATGATGAAGACCTGATGTCAATATACATTAAATCCTCATATTCTACAAAAAAACGAGGAAAACGCATAGCAAGATTGATTTCACGAATTATTGAAGTCGTGTGTTGATACTTATTGTAGACATTTGTTTAGAACTAAAGCTTTTGTATAGACAATTAATTAGGCAACATCATGCTATTAGCTGTTCAAAAATCTGACATGTTGGGTAGTGCTTAATTTTACTGATCTGAGGGCCGCTTTGAGCCGAACGCGGACTTCCGATTTCTCACATTGTGTGCGCGACCAACGGCCAAGGGAAGTCGTCAGTAAACCGGAACTCGATGTGTTCGGCAGTCGAATTGCCGCGGCCCGCCAAAGGCGACACTATGACTTGTTGGGCTCCCCTCCATCGGTCGGATCTCGGTCGGGTCGTGCGCCGAGCGCCAAATTGGGAGGTTACAATGATCAAGCTCACCGCGCTGTATGGCCACCCCACTGACCCGGCCGCATTCGAGAGCTATTATGCGGCGAAGCACATGCCCGTGGTGGCGAAGTTGTCCGGCTTCGTTCGAGCCGAAACATCCAAGGTCTTCGCCACGCCCAGCGGCGAGAAGCCGCCTTACTATCGGATGGCCGAGTTCTGGTTCGAAAGCGAGGCGGCGATGGCCGCCGCCATGGGGTCGCCCGAAGGACGGGCTGTGGAAGGCGATCTGGCGAATTTTGCGACCGGCGGCGTGACCATCCTCATCTCGGCCGTCGAATGAGGGCATGACCCGCGAACAGGTCCGATGCGCTTGAGCCGCTATCGTGGCCGGGCTTGCCCGGCCGGCAGCCGTCATTCCAGCTCACGGCAGACGGCAACAAGAGAAAATGCACGTCCGTATATCCGGGGCGTGCGTCCATTCAGCGCATAGCCGTTCCTCCCCTATCCAGCCTGAAATCGGCGCCAGGGCGCGCTGTGCCGTCAAGCTCAGTGACATCGCCGGCCAACTGGATCTCTTCGAAAACGGTCCGGCCTTAAGGGACAATTGCCGCGCGAGGCGTGGAAGTCGTCATTTCCGTAGCAGGCTGTCGTCGCCGGCAAACAGAGCGTCCACCAGCTTGCGTTCCCGGCCGACAACCAAGTCGAGGAACTCGCGAGCATTACCCATTCTTGTGAAAGCCTTGTACCCTCGCTCGAGAAAATCATGAATCTCGCCAAGGCCGAGCAATCTTGCGGGCACTCGCGTCACCGACAGCGTGGTCCCCATGAAAGGTCGATGGACGAGGCGGTCGAGCGATTCACCGAGATTCCCGATGAGGTCAATCTGCCGCTCGCGATCGGCGCGCCGGTCGACCTTGCGATATGCGGCTCCGTAGGTCCCCGCGGACAGCTTGTTGGCTTTTGCGCCGATTGCCTTCGCCATGGCGACATCAAGCTCTTCAGACAAGGCTTCCAACTCGATGGCGTCCGCCACGATCTCGAGGCTGGCCGCAGGCATCATCCGTTTCATCGCCGGCACGATCCGCCTGACATTTGCGTTAAGTTCGCCAGAAGATCGGCATAAGTCCTGGCGAGCCGTGCGGCCTGCCATGGCCGCAGCGCGAAGCGCACGGTGAGTTTGACCCGACATGCGATCGCGTCGGATCTTGAAGATGTTGCAGACGGCAGTATGGATCGAGAACAGCTTCTGCAGCACGCACATAT
>NZ_JBKQOU010000281.1:0-9394 GCF_052145335.1 Rhodoblastus sp. | reverse complement strand
CAGCCCGAAAGCAGCTTGGCGCAATGGTTCCGGCAACGGGTGGGTGAGCTTCAAGGGCGAACCCGCCGCATCGCCATCGTCGCCATGGCGCGCAAATTGTTGATCGCGGTCTGGCGGTTTGCCAAATATGGCATCGTGCCGGAAGGAGCCATTGTCGCGGCGTGAGTTTCGATCGTCGATAATCTCGGCGATCGATCGGAGGATGTGACCGTCTTCGTCAATGGGAGCTTCTCGCTCCCGCGTTTCAGGTGGGTCACGTCAGCCGGGGTCGAAGCCTCGTGCATGAGGCATTGTGGTTGCCGATTAAAAAGACGCAGGGCGTCACGATCGGGACCGTATGTAAGGTTATGCAGCGCTCGCTGCTTGCGGTAGCGACCCCCAATCCGCTCGATCGGCGCCGAAAATAACCATCGACAAATCACCGGCATTCCAGATCCTTGCCGCTCTTGACAGGAGGACCCCCATGTAAAGACGATCCCGGCGCGAAAATTCTGGTTACGAGTGGTTTCAGTAAATCGGGAAGCGCCGGGTTAACTCCTCGACGCGGGCGCGTACCGAAGCTTCCACGACGGCATTGCCGAGCTCTCCACCTCTCGCCAAACCGCCCAAAGTCTCGAGTATCAGTTGCCCGACCTGTTTAAATTCGGCGGCGCCGAAGCCGCGCGAGGTGGCGGCGGGAGTGCCGAGACGGATGCCCGAGGTCACCCAGGGCTTTTCCGGATCGAACGGCACGCCATTCTTGTTACATGTGATTTCGGCACGTCCGAGCGCCGCCTCGGCCGCCTTGCCGGTTAGTTTTTCCGGCCGCAGATCGACGAGCATAAGATGATTGTCAGTGCCACCAGTGACGAGATCGAGGCCGCCGGCCAAGAGCGTCTCTGCCAGCACCCGCGCGTTTTCCACCACCTGCTTGGCATAAAGCTTGAATTCGGGGCGCAAGGCCTCGCCGAAGGCGACCGCCTTCCCGGCGATGACATGCATCAGCGGACCACCCTGCAGGCCAGGGAAGATTGCTGAATTGATCTTCTTGGCAATGTTTTCGTCATCGCATAGCACCAGCCCTCCGCGCGGCCCGCGCAGGGTTTTGTGCGTAGTGGAGGTGACGACGTGGGCATGGGGGAAGGGCGAGGGATGGACGCCGCCCGCCACCAGACCGGCAAAATGCGCCATGTCCACGAAAAGATAAGCGCCAATGGAATCCGCGATAGCGCGGAAACGCGGAAAATCCCAGAAACGCGCATAGGCCGAACCACCGGCAATGATCAGTTTCGGCTTGTGCTGGTATGCCAGCGTCTCGACCTGATCCATGTCGATGCAGCCGGTTTCGGGGCTGACGCCATAGGACACCGGCTTGAACCATTTGCCCGACATGTTGACCGGAGCACCATGGGTTAGATGGCCCCCCGCCGCCAGATCAAGGCCCATGAACACGTCAGCAGGCTGGAGCAAGGCGAGAAACACCGCCTGGTTGGCCTGGCTGCCGGAGTTGGGTTGCACATTGGCGAAACCACAGCCGAACAATCTGGTGACGCGCTCTATGGCGAGATTCTCAGCGATATCGACGAACTGACAGCCCCCGTAATAGCGTTTTCCCGGATAGCCCTCGGCATATTTATTGGTCAGCACCGAGCCCTGCGCTTCCAAAACGGCGCGCGAAACGATGTTTTCCGAGGCGATCAATTCGATCTCGCGCTGCTGGCGGCCTAACTCCAACTCGACCGCGCGAAAAATTTCCGGATCGGCTTGGGCAAGAGAGGAGCCAAAAAAGTTGTTGGAAAAAAATTTCGCCGCTGCGGCGCTGGATCGGCTCATGCTAGGGCTCCGTGAATGGGGCAAAATTCGCAAGATCTATTGCGGATTAACTGGCCCAATATCACGCGAGTTGCGCGGAAGAAAGGCCGGGAAAATACAACGCCCCGGCGGAACGTTTCGCCGGGGCGTTTCTCAAACGAATCTAAAACTACTGCTCGTCCGGCTCCGGTTCCACGGCCACGCCGCCGCCGCGTTGGACGACCGGTTGCACCGGGGAGGCGCCGCCGGCGACGGAGGAAAAGCCGTCACGCTGATAAATATCCTCGCGGAACTGAACGAGCCCTTCGGGCGTGCCCCAGGCCGTGATATAGACCCAGTATACGTTGACCGGCGGCTCGAGCTTGACGTCGAGACGCTCGCCGGAGGCGATGGCTTGGTCAATCCGGTCCCGGTCCCAGCCCGGATTGTTTTTCAACAGCCACGCGACATAGTCGCGCACATTCTGCAGGCGCATGCAGCCGGAGGAGACGAAGCGGAAATCGTCACCGAAGACGCCCTTGGCCGGCGTGTCATGCATATAGACGCCGTAGGGATTGTTGATGTTGATACGGACCACGCCGAGCGAGTTTTCGGTGCTCGGATCCTCGCGGAAGCGGTAATTGGTAGCCTCCAGCGAATGCCAGTTGATCTGTTCCGCCTGCACCTCGTTATTGTTCTTGTCGAAAATGCGGATATGGTTGTCTTTGAGATAATTCGAATCGGCCTGCATTTTCGGGATCAGATCCTTGCGAATGATCGAGGCAGGCACGGTCCAATATGGATTGAAGTCGATGTCCAGCGCGCGGGTCTGCATCACCGGCGACTGGCGGTCGATCTTGCCCACGCCCGCAGCATGGCGAGTCGCCACTGTGTCATTTTCCACCGTGTCGACCATGGCCGCTGGAATATTGGCTTCGACGAAACGTTCGCCGAGATTGGTCGAGAACGTCCTCAACCGCACGATATTGGTCTCGAGTTGGCGCAGTCGGTAGTCGGCAGGAACGTTCATGGCGTCGATCGTTGCCGGATTGGCGACGCCGCTTTCGATCAGACCATGACGCGCCTGAAAGCGCTTCACGCCAGCCTCGACATAGGAATCGTAAACGCCCGAACTGGATGAAGCTGGGTCTAGATCGCCGGTGACGATCAGACGACGGCGCAAGGAGGCGACTGCCGGGCCGGACGAACCGAGTTTCAACGTTGCGCCAGTCGGAACCTTGTTCCAACCGCCCTTGGCGACAATGCCGCGATAAGTCTCGATAGCCTGTTCGGTGGCGGCGAGCGTGCGCGGTGAGAGCAGCGGCGTCGTCGTGCGGGAGACAGCAAGCCTCGCGCCGGAATCATAATGCTGCGCCCACTCGGCCTGACTGAAACCATCGCCTGCGCGCGCGGCGACGACCATGCTCATGGCGACGCCAAACGTCAGGCCGGCGGCGCCGAGATGACGCGCCGAGTTCTTGCCAAGCGCGAAACAGGTAACGAATCGCGTCAAATCGGGTCTGCTCAAATCCAAAACTCCAATTGCCAATAGCCGGAGGGGTCGGAGAGCGGCGCCCGCCGACGGGCTGTTAGGGTAACGAATCCATGACGAGGGTTAAAAAGGCGCGAATAGCGCGGCGATTTTAAGGCGAAAACGATAGGCTGAGGATAATCTCGGACGTTGCGGCAATTGGGTCACGTCCTATCGCATAAGAAACAAAAAAACCGGACCTTGCAGCCCGGCTAGCAGCGTTGATCGATCGAAGCGAATTGGCGTGTCAGATCAGAGGCGATATTTGATCTGGTCGGTCCAGAAACGCTCCAAACGGGTCAGGGCGTTGTTGACGACCTTGAATTCATCGGCCGAGACGCCGCCAATCTGTTCGACGGTAAAGACATGCTTTTCATAAAGCGCCGCAACGATGTCACGGACGTCCTTCCCTTCCGCGGTCAGACTGATGCGCACCGAGCGACGATCGATGCGCGAGCGGGAATGGTGCAAATAGTCCATTTCCACCAATTTTTTTACATTATAGGAGACGTTGGATCCGAGATAATAACCGCGGGTGCGCAATTCGCCAGCGGTCAGTTCGGAATCGCCGATATTGTAGAGCAGCAGCGCCTGCACGGCGTTGATGTCGGAACGGCCGCGCCGATCGAATTCGTCCTTGATCACATCTAACAGACGGCGATGCAGCCGCTCAACCAGCGTCAAGGCTTCAAGATAGGCCGGACGCACGTCGACGCCGCGTTCAGCGCGGGCGGTGGAAATCTCCATTTTGGCGGCGTTCGACATAGCTCAACTCCAGCGATCTGTTTTGCGCCGATCATGTTCCGGCGGCTTCGATGGACAGACCATAGCGGGAAACGGATGAAAACCGGTTTAAGCAACAAGCTGAATCCCGAGTTACCGTGCTTACACTGAATTGAGGTGAATCTTCGATGAATTAAATCAAGTATTTACGTTGACAAAGAGTCACGCGTCGCGCGGCCGGTAGGCGATCAGCTTCCGGACCAGATCATGTGCCTTTTTCAGTCCCCGGTCGATGGGACCGATTTCGCCCGAAGCGACATTGGCCCTCCAGGACAACACGATATAAAGCGCGAATAGAAGGCCGTCGAACCATCTGATCCAGTCGCCGCCGTAGAAAAACGACGGTTTGATAGAAGCGACAAATACCTGCGCCAGCAGGGTCAAAAGCCAGACCACGCCGCCCCAAGGTGCGACCAGCCACAAGCCGACGGCGGCGATTAGGTTGAGCACGGCGAAAAAGATCGTCGCGGCCACGCTGCCGGTGGAATAGTCGAGAAATGAATCGGCGTCCGGCGCGAGAATGCGCCGCCATTGCTCCAGACCCTCGAATATCCACAGCAGGGCAACAAGGCGGAAAAACACGGTAAGGAAAAATGTCCAGCGCTCCTCTTGCGCGTCGGGTCCGGCTTTCACCCCGACATGGATGGCGGCGAAAGACCCCCCTGTCTCATCGTTTTTTTCCGCGCCTTTGTAAAAATCCATAATGGTTCCTGTTTTTCCCGGCGCGGATTTCAATGATACGCGCACCGAGCGTTGACGATGCGATAATCCATTTGCCACGTCCGCGCAAAAATTTTCTCGGGCGCCGGCACTATGCTATTGGAAGCCTCCCCAGCCGGATCATTCCTGGAACCTAGCCATGTCCACCAACGCCCGCCATCCACTCGATCTTTCGCTCGGTCTGACCCACCGCCCGCGCCGCAACCGCAAGGCGGACTGGTCGCGCCGGCTGGTACGCGAAAACGTGCTGACGACGGACGATTTGATCTGGCCTATTTTCGTCGTCGAAGGCGAGAATGTCCTCACGCCAATCGCCTCCATGCCCGGTGTCGACCGGCTGTCTGTCGACCAAGCCGTCGCCGCCGCCCGGAAAGCCACTGAACTCGGCATTCCGGCAATCGCCCTGTTTCCTTATACCGAACCGGAGTTACGCGATCCCAATGGCTCGGAGGCCCTCAACGACGCCAATCTGGTCTGCCGCGCCTGCCGCGCGATCAAGAAAGCCGTGCCGCAGATCGGCCTGATCACCGATGTCGCGCTCGATCCCTATACCAGCCACGGCCATGACGGCGTGATGGAGGGCGAAACCATCCTCAACGACGAAACCGTGGCGATCCTTGTCGAACAGGCGCTCAACCAGGCGCGCGCCGGCGCCGATGTGATCGCTCCCTCGGACATGATGGACGGACGCGTCGCGGCGATACGCGCCGGTCTTGACAGCGAGGGGTTCCAGCTGGTGCAAATCATGGCCTACGCCGCCAAATACGCTTCGGCCTTTTACGGCCCGTTCCGCGACGCCATAGGAACCAAGGCGGTGCTGACCGGCGACAAGCGCACCTATCAGATGGACCCGGCCAATTCCGACGAGGCCCTGCGCGAGGTCGCGACCGATCTCGACGAAGGCGCCGACATGATCATGGTCAAGCCCGGCCTGCCCTATCTCGACATCGTCCATCGCGTCAAGGACGCATACGGCGCTCCCACCTTCGCCTATCAAGTTTCGGGAGAATATGCGATGATCATGGCGGCGGCGCAAAATGGGTGGCTCGACGGCGATAAGGCCATGTTGGAGAGCCTGCTCGCCTTCAAAAGGGCGGGCGCGGACGGCATTCTCACCTATTTCGCGCCAAAGGTGGCGGAAATGCTGAAAAGAGGCGCATAAGCCGATTGCGAACAGCGGCTCGGCGGGGATTTCGCCGCATGCGCCGCAAGAACGCCAGACATTTTCGCCCCTGGGATGGGATACCGGGAGGAGGAAGGGTCATGGGCGCGCCGAAAATCACCGATTGCTGCGCAAAGCTTTTCCCCGAGGGTTTCGCGCGAACGCAGCGCCTGATCCTGACGCCGCTGCAGGCGGCGGACGCCTTTCAGCTGGTCGTGCTGACCAACGATCCGCTGGTCGCCGCCGGGGTGTCCCTGTTGCGCCAGCCCTTCACCCTCACTGACGCGCAGGAATTGATTTCCTTTTCCCGCGCCCAAAGAGGTTGTTTCGCCTCGATCCGGCTCGGCGAAAGGGGCCCGTTCATCGGTTGCTCCGGCGCCTTGGCGCGCGAAGGAGACGATATAGAAATGGGCTTCTGGCTTGGCGTTCCCTATCACGGCAAGCATTACGGCGCCGAGGCGGCGCAAGCCATGCTGACCCTGTTGCGCGCGGCCTTTCCGGAGCGGCGCATCGTCGCCGAATGTCCGCGCGAGAATGCCGCCTCCTGGCGGCTGCTGATGCGGCTCGGCTTCTGCCCCAGCGGCGTGAGCGGGGCGCGCAGGGGCGCGGAATTACTGACCTACAAGGCGCCGGAGGCGGTGGCGTGAATAGTCGGGCTCCCCGTTCGATTGCGCCCCTCTTGCGCCGGGCGGGTCGAAAAGCCAGATAATATCCTCGGCGCCATCATCTGGCTGCAACCTCGGAGCGCGTGGAAAAATGAGCAATGTGAATGGCTGGAACGCCACCGGTCAAACCTTCTATCCTCTCGCCCCCCTGCCCGCCAGCGCCTTGCAAAGCGTGCGCCGCCGGCGCATGGCGGCGATCTGTCTCGACCTGATCCTGGTCAGCATCATGTCGGTGGGAACCTTCATCGTTCTCGGCTTGCTGACGCTCGGCATCGCCTGGCTGATCCTGCCGCCCTTGTTTCCCTTCATCGCCTTTTTCTACAACGGCCTGACCATATCGGGCTGGCGCATGGCGACGCCGGGCATGAAGGCGATGGATCTGGAAATGCGGCTGGTCGACGGATCGCCGACGCCGTTCATCAACGCCGCCGTCCACGCGGTGCTGTTCTATCTGAGCTGGATGTTTCCGCCGATCTTCCTGATTTCGCTGTTCGCCGACGACAAGCGCTGCCTGCACGACATGCTCGCCGGCGTGATCGTGCTGCGTCGCGTGTGAGGCCCAGCAAACTTTTGGGTGGAGGGGGAAGGAAGAATTGACCAGCGAACCGCGCGATCCGCCACAGTTTTATCTGACCTCCCCCGCGCCGTGCCCCTACCTGCCGGGCAAGGAAGAGCGCAAGGTCTTCACTCATCTGGTCGGGCGCCGCGCCTCCCGTCTCAACGACGCGCTCACCCATTCGGGCTTTCGACGCTCGCAGACCATCGCCTATCGCCCCGCCTGCGAAAATTGCAAGGGCTGCGTTTCGGTGCGCATTCTGTGCGACGAGTTTTTGCCGGGGCGCACCCAGAAAAAGGTGCTCGCCCGCAATACCGACGTGGTCGGCGCGCTGGGCCCGTCGCGGGCGGACAGCGAGCAATTCTCCCTGTTTCGCGCCTATCTCGATTCCCGCCACAGCGACGGCGGCATGGCTGACATGGCCATGCTCGATTACGCGATGATGGTCGAGGACAGCCATGTCGAAAGCCGGCTGGCGCGTTACCGCCTGCGCGTTCCCGGCGCCGAGCCCGGCCCCCTGGTCGCCTGCTGTCTCACCGACGTGCTCGAAGACGGCCTGTCGATGGTCTATTCCTTCTACGATCCGGAACTGGCCCATCGCTCGCTCGGCGCCTTCATGATCCTCGACCATGTTTTCCGCGCCAGGGCGATGGGCCTGCCGCATCTCTATCTCGGCTATTGGGTCGCCGGCTCGAAAAAGATGGACTACAAGGCGCATTACCTGCCCCAGGAGCGGCTGGGGAACGAGGGTTGGACGCGGGTCGGCTGATCCGAATTCCGGCAATTTCAAAAAAGTGAATGAAAAAATCGCGCGGGGAAACCGCCAGAGTAATGTTCCCGTTTTGTTTCACGTGAAACGAGATTTGGGCGCACCTCGCCGCCGTCGCGACTTACTTTTTGAAAATACAATGATTTTTTCGCCTCCCGCCTTCGGTCCGCTCGAGAACCGGAACGCTTCGCGCCGCGCCGCAGCAAAATGCAACCTCGCGGTTGCGGTGGTGAAAAACGTGTGAAAATGAACGAAAAAGTGCGGAAATTGACAGGTTTTTGCGCAAATCAATCAAAAAATCACGCGTTTTTTCACATTTTCCCACCGGCGCCGCGTTTGCCATCTCTTACAACCTGAGCGCGATTTTTCGCAAATCAGGCGGTCATTGCGAGCGAAGCGAAACAATTCAGCGCTGGAACACGCGCGCCGCCTTCATCGCCCAAACTTCGCATTTGCGTCGGCCTGCCGACGGCGGCTAATGTCTCCGTCGCCGGAGCGGGATACATGAATCAGATTTTGATCCAGGATTATTTCAACGAAATCGACCGCCTGAAAAAGTATTCCGGCTCCGTCACCGAAGGCGTTATTTCCGAAGCCTTCAAGGATTTGCTGAAAAGCTGCGCCAGGCGCGCCAATCTGATTTTCATTCCGCAATATGAATTCCTGTCGCCGCAAAAGAACCGCATCCGTCCCGACGGAACCATCTTGCACGATCTGCGCGTGCCGCTCGGCTATTGGGAAGCCAAGGACAGCGCCGACGATCTCGACGTCGAAATCCGCAAAAAGCTCGCCAAGGGCTATCCGCAGGACAATATCATTTTCGAAAATTCGGAAACCGCCGTCCTGATCCAGAACCGGCAGGAGGTTTTTCGCTGCGACATGCGCGATGTCGCCCAACTCGGCCATCTGGTTTCGCTGTTTTTCTCCTACGAGCGTCAGGAAATCGCCGATTTCCGCAAGGCGGTGGCGCAATTCTCCACCGACCTTCCCGCCGTGCTCGAAGCCTTGCGCGAAAAGATCGACGACGCCTACAAGAAGGTGGCTCGACGCGAAGCGGCGAGGCGGATGAGGGGTCGTCGCGGCTTGGCGTCTATGTCGAGGCTGTGAGCGACGACCCCTCATCCGGCCCTTCGGGCCACCTTCTCCCGCAAGGGGCTTTGGCTAAAAAATACGAATTTTTCAGACAAGTGTCGCGGCTTTTAGACAACTGCAAAATTCGCGAAACTTAAGCGTTCTCGTTAAATCGGTTCCAATCGTCTCAGACCACATGCAGCATGCGGGTCGCATCGAATGAGTGAGCGGCGGCGGGCTGGCCAGACCGGAAATCATCGCGCCGGTATTCCGGCTAAGTCCCTTGAGTTCCGACGCGAAGTGCAACACCCCCCGCCGATCTGGTATCGGCTTGGCTGTTCAGGACCAATGGGAGTGTTGCCATGCG
>NZ_JBKQOU010000280.1:0-5452 GCF_052145335.1 Rhodoblastus sp. | reverse complement strand
CCGTCGCTTGGCGGTGGAGCTTCGGCAACAATTCGAGGAGGCACAAAGCTACCCCTTGAGCATGCTTTTTTGAAAAGGCGTCGAACCGAGTTACGGTTTTGCGCGCGTCATCATGCACAACGACCCCATGACCGTTGCTGGCATCGATTTCGACCAAGATTGTGAATTTATTCATGTCTTCATTTTAGGCGGTAATTGAAACGCAATTGCGACCGACATTCCAAATCTGGAATTATTTTCCGGCCCAGAGCGCGCGGAGCCACGGCTTTCCGGAGGTTTAAGGCTAAGCGCTTGGCGGTGTCGTCGTCGAAACCAACATACCCTTCAGTGCTCGCGTTTGGCCGGGTGGAATGTTAGCTTTTGGCGGCGCCAACAGCTCCGCCAACGCGGCGAGTTGCGCAGAATTGGCGCTTATGAGCTGATTAGCCTTATCCTGAAGAGCCTTGATGTTCGCCGCCGACGCGTTGTCCATAGCAGGATCGACTTGCTCGCCCTGCGGCGTTGGGCTCGCGAGAGAAGTATCGAACCGCCAATGGTTGTCTGCGAGAAGTTCGCTGACTTCAACGCATGTGGTCTGAGAGGCGCCATCCATCAGTATCGTGATCAGTGGCAGCGCCCACTGAACGTCTCCCCATGTCGCCGCCGCAACGGCGTCTATGCGCGAGGGTTCGCTGCCTGTGCCAATCGAGACAACCAAGAAGTTTTGCGCGCTATACAGCTTGTGTGCCTCTACTATAGCGCACATCGCCGGATTGTTGGCGAACACACCTCCGTCAATCATCGTGAACTGCTGCCCCGCTTTATTTAACAAGGCCTGCGGGGGGAAGTATGTCGGCGCCGCAGAAGTCGCTCGCGCCACGGCGCTCAATCGAAAATCATATTCGGCGGCTGTCGCGTCGCCCTCCAGCAAAACTCCGCGCGCTTGCCAGCTTCGGAAAAACATTGGCGCGCATGTGTTGCCGGGCGGATTCTCCTTGGGCAGGCCGATTGCATAGCTGGGGATCAGCAGTTCCGCTTTATCGCCGCTCGCGTTAATGTCTGAAAGGTGCGTCTTCTCAAACTCCTCGCCGAGAAGTGCAATCAACGCGTCAGGGCTATATCTAGGCCCCAAAATTCCACCGGGTGAGCCAGTAGCCGGATTAAAGATGTCCGCCCCGTGATCCACATAAAGGCTGGTGATTTCAGTAAGCGTCATTGGATTTGGCTTCGCGAGCCCACTCGCGATGATTCCGCCGGTGGAAGTCCCGGCTATCAAATGAAATACATCCTGCGCATTGCGGTCTTTAAGTAGTGCGCCCAGCACCATCGCGGGAATGATTCCGCGAATTCCGCCGCCATCAATCGAGAGAATTCTCACGACATCGTCTGACATGGACGCCTCCGTAACTTGATACGATTAGTGATAACGAAAATGAAGGGCTGTGGCTCGCAACGCGTGCGCCCTCTTTTTTAGCCCAAGAAGTTTGAAACGTCCTGCCGGGAACTAACGAGACACGAATGAAAGCAGCGCCTACGCGCGATCTCGTGACGAGTTGCCTACGTCGGACCCATCGAACCGTCGTCCTGCCGCATTCCCCTTGCCACAATCTTCAGTGCATCGTCTGCCAATGGCCTTTGAAGCGCCATAGCCTCAGCCGCCGACGCTCTGAGCCAAACGTCAATTTCTTCATCGTTGGTCAAGATGACCGGCATGGCTTTCGAATGGATCGGGGCGACAACGGCGTTCGGCTCAGTCGTCAGGAATGCGAACACGTCCGTCGTGACCTCTCCCTCCTTGGCCTTCCTAACCGACGTCCAGTTGGTCCATATGCCTGCAAACGCTACGAGAGGGCGGCTTTCGTCGAGCGCAAACCAGACCGGAGTTTTTTTGCCGTCAGGCCCGGTTTCATACTCAGAGAATGATGTGAATGGGACGACGCAGCGGTTTGCTGGCCCGAGCCACCGCCGCCAATGCGGAGAGGCCGTGTTGCGCACATTGGTGACGCCGGGATCAGTCGTCCTGCCCTTGAGCGCGAAGACGAGAGAAGGCATGCCCCACCGCGCAGTGGTTAATTCTCGGTCACCATCGGCGAGCCGGATTATCGGCGCTGGATAGTCCGGGAAAATGCCCGGCATGGGCGGCAAATTGCCGGTCCGGTCGCGAACGACGCGATAGATCGCTCGAATCGCGTCTTGTGGTTTAGTCATCGAATACAAATTGCACATCGGGCTATTATGCCAGTCTTGCGGCGAGTTGGCTAAACCACGGCCATCTTGCATGCGCCCAACTCTCTGTTGCTCCGGTCAGCTCGTCAGGGCGATGACGGGATTCGGCTCGTTGCGGTCTTCCGACATGATGGTCCCGCCATGGTCCAATATCGACCGGAAAGAATGCGTCGCACGGCCAAAAAGATGACAAAAATTGAATCCATTGGAGTCGTGGCGCATCAGTTTCGGCGTATTTTGCGCACTAGAAAAGGCAAATATGAAACATATTGTGGTGGTTTCTTCCTTCCTCCTCGCTACCCCGGCTTTTTCGGGGGATGTCTTGAGGTCTCCCGGCGTGACTGATCTTCAGCGCGTCATCGATGGGCGCCCCGATCCGAATTCACTATCGGCGGCAACGCTACCGCCCGAACATGGGACGACGCTTGAAAGTCAGGACAAAATGCCTCCGGGCGAAAGCTTATCGCCGAAATTGAACCCGCCAGGGCTTGAGTTCAAAAAGTCTTTCTGAGCCAGCGCGAAACCTCCACCAGAATCCGGAATTCAGCCACCCCGCCCTTGCTGGCGGCGCTCGTGACTTCCGCTTCCCGCAGTTTTTCGTCATTCGTAGGCGCAGCGACCCCGGGTTAGATTTCTGCCACCAGACACGATGCGCGAACTCTGTCGGACAAAGAGCTACAGCAGACCCTGGCACAGAAATCCCATGACGAGCAAGTCGGTCTGTACGGATCGTCGGCGATTAAATCACGATCCTCTCGATCTCGTCGAGGCTGACCGCATCGTCGCGCCGGTCGTAGAGCTGAGTAGTCCGCGTCGATGAGCCGTTCGCAGGCGATGCCCATCGGCAGAGATCGGCTCTGAGCGGACTCTAGCGGTACGTAAAGGGGGCTCCCCCAGAAAACATCGCAGATAAACTGATCACTGCCGTGAACCGACCAGCTACAATTTCCGCAAAGGAGAGCGCGATTTCCGTCCGCTATGGCTGGGATAAGCCCGAAGGCGACGTTCCCTATTGCTTGTCGTCCCAGAAATGCCAGAAGGCGTGCGCCTGTTGCTGTTGATGTTTCCGGATCAGCAATTCGCTGGCGGAAATCAGCGCGACGGCGCCGCCGACAACTAGATGGGCGATGACCGCCCGCCGGTCGCTGCCGAAATGAAAGAAGAACGGCGCCGCCGCCGTCAGCAAACCGAGCGCCAAATCGACTTCGCGAAAGGCGCGCGTATAGTTGCTGAGGGTGGAGATGACGCAGGCGCAAATGGCCAGACCGGCCACGATGCTCGTCGCCGTCGCGTCGTGATCGCCCGAATAGCCGAGGAGCCATGGCGCGGCGATCAGTAGGATCGCAAGAATGAGGATGACGCCGTCGAAACGCGACCGCGCGTCCGTAGAAGCCTGATCCAACATGGGGAACTCCCGTCAAAAGACCCATGGGACAAATCGAAAACTTCCCTGCTGGGTTCCTGCCGCGACGAAAATTTGATTGACCGGATGGACCTGAAGCTTGGCCTGCCTGTCTCGAACAGGCCAATCGACCGCAACGATCCCGGCCTGCGAAGGGCTCCTTACCGCCGTTCTGCGGATCGTGAGCGCTCAAATCACGATGCGCTCAATTTCATCGAGGCTCATCTCATCGTGACAACGGTCATAGAGCTGGGTCGTCCGGGTCGATGAATGGTTCGCCATGGCTGCGGCCTTTTCCAACGTCCCGCCATTTTTGAGATAAGCGGTGATACCGGTCGGAATAGAGGTCCCTTCGGCGCGCTGGTCGAGCCAGTCGAAAAACTCATGGGCTGCGTGCGCATACGCTCGGCGCGTGTTTGGGTTTCTGATGTTGGCCGAGAAGAATTCGAAAAAGCGGTAGGAGGCGCGCTCGCCGCTGGTGGCGACGAGGGCTGGGACGCGGTTGGCTGCGAAGAGAAGCAGTGCTGTCATGGCAAACGAAGGACGGGCTGGCGCGAATGCCGATCTCGGACATCGGCTATATCATCAATCATTCGCTTAAGTTCGCTGAGCGCTTTTTTGTCTTCGTCCGAAAGGGAGCTTTTATCGAAAAAAGAGCTTTGAACGAAATGCTTGACCAGAACCACGAGCGCGTCTTCGATGCGGCCAAGCTGCTTGCCGCAGCTTGCGGCTTCCGAGAGCACTCCCTGCTCAACGACTGGGTCCGAAGATTTGCCCATATTTACGTTGATGAGCCAGACCTGATTTCCAGTAGCGTTAAAAGGGACGTCCAAAAACTGAACGCTTGGGCGACAGGACCGGATAGCGGTAAATTAACATCGGGCATGAGGCGTCTTCCAAGCAGAAGATAAAGCATGTTATCAAATATAGAGGCCAAGGCCAAGTTCATGACCCAATTCACAACATTCGCTGCGCTGAGGTAACCGATGCGGTCGCAAATCGATGTTGCCGCGTCCACGGTGGTTTGGCTGTCGAGCGAAAAAGTTCGAGTGCTCGATTTGCGGGTCCGGGACATTTCATGCTTGTCCTGACGCGACGCGACGCGAACCGAACGACGTTCTGTGACCGCGTGTTTGTGGCCACTCTTGCTGCGCTATAGATAGTCGGGGTTGCTCAGGCCGCGACCGATACCGATATGGTTTCGGCAGGTGCATGCCAGAAATCGGGGACCAGCGATGTCTACTACCGACCGTGAAACCCATTGGGAAAGCGTCTACACGACCAAGGGCGAGACGGAGGTAAGTTGGTTTCAGGAAACCCCCGCGCCTTCCCTCGAATTACTCGGCCTCACAGGTGCGAAGTCCTCATCCGCCATCATCGACATTGGCGGCGGCGTATCTCGCCTTGTCGATAGTCTGTTGGCGAAGGGCTTCGAGAACGTCACGGTCTTGGATTTGTCCGCCGCCGCCCTCGTATCCGCGCGCGCTCGCCTTGGCAGCAAGGGAAACCGGGTCAAATGGATTGTGGCCGATGCAACCGAATGGCAGCCATCCGAAATCTACGATGTTTGGCACGACCGTGCCACGTTCCACTTTCTTACGGGCGAAAAGGAACAGAATGCATATATTCAACGCCTCAAGCATGCTCTGCGGGTCGGCGGATATGTGATAATCGGGACGTTCGCTCTCGATGGCCCCGAGAAGTGCAGCGGACTCCCGGTTGCGCGACACAGCGCCGAGAGCCTTGCGGCCTTACTCGGCACAGACTTCGCTTTGGTGGACAGCCGACGCCATGAACATTCAACGCCATGGGGCGCCGTGCAGAAGTTTCAGTTCAGCACTTTCC
>NZ_JBKQOU010000279.1:0-3470 GCF_052145335.1 Rhodoblastus sp. | reverse complement strand
CGCATGGCAACACTCCCATTGGTCCTGAACAGCCAAGCCGATACCAGATCGGCGGGGGGTGTTGCACTTCGCGTCGGAACTCAAGGGTCGATATCAGGAAGATGCAATAAGGCTGTTTTGTGAGGAGTGATAACTTATCCACAAAAAATAACGGCAGGCAGCAAGGTGTAAAAGCCGTTGTACAGCCGTATTTTTTCTATTCCTTTCCTCAGCTCGATTCTGTTTTGGAACGTTTTCCTGTCTTGCCGCATAGCGTGACGAAATCTGACCACGGACGAACGGCGTCACTCGCGGGCGCCCCGGCAGTCCATGATCCGACGGGATCGTGTCGCGGCTCCGGCGCCGAACTGATCTCTCGCATGGCCGGAAGGCCGATCCGGTGGTAGGGTAACGAGCGTTCGCAAAGATCAAACCGATGATCATTGATTTATTGAGCCGAGAACATCGCAACATCGAAAAGCTGCTCCTGGTTCTCGAGCGGGAGCTGGGCGTTCTTGAGCGGGGAGAGCGGCCCGACTACGAGGTTGTCTGGGCGGTTATTTGCTATTTCAAAGTCTATCCCGAGGTCTACCATCATCCGCAAGAGGACATGGTGTTCAAGAAGCTGAGAGCGCGCGATCCTGCCGCGGCTGCGGTTATTGGCGATCTCGCGGACGAGCATCGGAAAGGCGCCCAACGTTTGCGCCGGGTTGTGCAGGCGGTCGAGAGTGTGCTGAGAGATCCGGACGTCCCGCGGCGCACGGTCGACGACATGATTCGCGACTTCATCGTGCATGGACGGCGCCATATCGCCATGGAAGAGCGTGATTTCTTTCCGGCCGCGGTCAAGGCTCTGCAACCTCAGGACTGGGTGGAGATCGCCTCGACATTGAGGGATCGGAAGGATCCGCTTTTCAGCGAACGCGTCGAAGAGAGGTTCGACGCCGTGCGAAAGCATATCTTGCAGTTGGAGCAGGAGGCTGAGGCGGAACGGGGCTGGCCGGGTCGGTGACTGGCCAACTGGGCGGCCCGGCGATCGGAGAAGCCAGCCCCTCGACCGGAATGATCATTCGTCAATGCTAGCCATATGATTGTTGAACTTGGTCAGGTCGTCGCCCTTGAGCGTGCTCAGCGCGATTTTGTTCCAAGCCGCCTTGGCGTCGTTTAGGGAAATCTCGTCATCGGCGGGCCGCAGGGTAAAAACCAGGTCGTAGGGATTGGTGATATTCCGGGTGGTCGAAGTCCAGGCGAAGACCGTGAACGTCTTCAGATTGGGGTCCAATGCCGCCGAGGCCTGGTTGACCGTGTTGTTCTTCGACGATTTCTTGCTGCCGCCACGAATGGCGGCGAGGGTGTCCTCGATCCTGTCCTTGTCGCCCTGCAGGCTCACCGACACGGTTCCGTCCGGGTTGTTACGGGCGGAGCCGGCGAGATTGTACATGATCGCCTCCTTCTGGATCATGGCCCGGAAACCGACCTTCTGGATATCGGCGCCGGTGACAGTGGCTGTAACGGCCGCTTGCTTGGGGCTGTCGGTCTTGCTCATGCCGTTTTCCTTCGGTCGGGGGTGCCTAATCGATCGCAGCCCCTGAGGTGGTCAGGGTTCAGTCCACGTCGCGGACCCGGAGTGTAACCCACAAGGCTGGTCCAAAGCAGTCCAAACTTCCGTGAACCCAGGCGAGGGGCCAAGCGTGTGTGATTTTGACCGCCAGCTTGCATTCGGGTCGCTCTTTACGCTTAAAGGGCCAGACTTCGCCTGTAACGATCGGGTGAGCGCGTGGGCGGCTCTCGCCTTGCTGGAAATTTAGGGTGGGCAAGCGTCTTGGTCGGAGCCGGTACGGACAGAACGAAACAGCTTTTCGAGGGCGGCCCGGCGATCGTGCTGGTGCGGCCGCAACTGGCGGTCAATATCGGCATGTGCGCCCGCGCCATGGCCAATTTCGGCCTGTCGGACCTGCGCCTCGTGTCTCCGCGCGAAGGCTGGCCGAGAACGGGCGCGCGGCGCAAGGGCGCCTATGCCGCCGCCGCCGGCGCCGTGCATCTGCTCGAGAACGCCAGGGTTTTCGACAGCGTCGCGGAGGCCGTCGCCGATCTGAACTTCGTCTGGGCGACGACGGCGCGCGAACGCGGCCAGCACAAGCGCATCGAGGTTCCAGAAGTCGCCATGGCGGAATCCGCCGCCGCCGTTCAGGCGGGCGAAAAGCATGGCGTCTTGTTCGGACCGGAGCGCACCGGACTCGATAACGACGATATCGCGCTGGCCAGCGCCATCCTGACCTTTCCGGTCAATCCGGCCTATGGCTCGCTCAATCTGGCGCAAGCGGTGCTGCTGTGCGGCTACGAGTTCTTCAAGGCGCGGCAGGGCGGGGCCGTCCCCTTCGACATGACTGAACGTTCGCCGCCGGCGCAGCGCGAAATGACCCTGTCCTTTTTCGAGTTCCTGGAAGCAAAGCTCGACGCGGCGGGCTTTTTCCGGCCGGAATCGAAACGCCCGGTGATGCAGCGCAACATGCGCAACATGCTGCATCGGATGAACCTGTCGCAGCAGGACGTGCGCACCCTGTGGGGCGCGATCGTCCGTCTGGTCGAAGGCCCGAGGGAAAAACCGCAGACAAGGAAGAGGATCAAGCAGGTGAAGGCGCCGCAGGAACCGCCAGAGCCAGGGGCGTAGGGCTGGACTCTCCCTTCTCCGGCAAGGGGAGAAGGGAGGGCGCCCTTTTTGTAATGGGCGTTGAATTGCTTCAGGCCCCAGTCGGTGATGTTGTCGATGCGCTCGCCTTCGAGCGTTGCGCCCTTCTCCCCTTGCGGGAAGCTTTGGCTAAGAAAGGCCGTATGTCAAAAAACGCAGGCGATTGTCTAAAAAATACCGGGTAAACAATTTTTCTTAGCGGTTCCGAAGGTGGCTGCGACGGGGCCTTAATCGAAAAATATATTTCGTATAAGGGCTTGCGGGGTGGTAAGCTGCACCCAACTATCGCGTACCATGAGGTACATTTTGCCAGACGAAGACAATCCGACGGTCGTGCCGGACGAGCAACCGAACATCGATGCGCTTCGATTTCACCGTAAACTCGACCGTATACTCGAACCGATAAGGAATGAAGCAGCGCAAGCGCTATCGATTCTGGAAGCCGCCGAAACAGAGCTTGCGTTTGTTAAGAGCCGCGTCTCTGACGCCAAAGAAGAATATCAGAGACTCACGAACATAATTTCGATGATTGAACGCGAATACGCATCAGGTGGGAAGCAATCGGTTGCGCCCGCTTCTCTCACCCAACCGGACCAAGAATTCGCACAGAATGAGGGGCCTTCAGCTCGTTACGCGCGCACTAGACCGGGGTCAAAACGTGATCGGGTCAATGCGGCGATAGAAGACTTGCTGGCGAATGGCCCCATGCATAAACGGGATATAGCGAAGCACTTAGTAGCGGCGGGACCTCGCCGCCGGATGGCACGCCAAAGACCCCGCCAGCTACGCCCCGGAGCGGGAG
>NZ_JBKQOU010000278.1:0-2873 GCF_052145335.1 Rhodoblastus sp. | reverse complement strand
CATTTCCTCGTCGTTTTGATCGACGAAAGCGACCTGGAATTGTCCACGCTCGCTTCGAGCGGTGAGCAGGTGATAGGCGCCGCCATAACAATCATGGGGGCGACGATCAAATCGTTGCGCGCGAGTTGCGACAAAACCAGGTCGACAGCCGCCATGCCTGACGACACAACGACAGCGCCGGATCCGCCTTCAAGTTTCGCCAGCGTGTCCGCCAGCATTTCACGAGTAGGATTGGCTGCGCGCGAATAATCGTGGGCGCGCTTTTGTTCGAAACCGGCGAAAGTGAAGGTGCTGGATAGCACGATCGGCGGCGTGACCGCGCCGAATGCGGCATCGGCGGCGACGCCGTTGGCCGCCGCGATCGTTTCTGGATTTTTCGGTTTCGACATGACGGTCGAGCTCATTGTTTGGCTTCAGCTAACAGGACGTGTGGCAAAGGAATTCTGTTCACCTGCCACGAATCCCGCAATGGATGAAAGTTTGCGGAGGCGCAAAGTTTTATCGTTGCCGCGGCGCAAACATTGACCATGCCGATTGGCGTTTTTTTGCTCGTAACGAGGCAGGCGATGACAGATTTGGATGTGCAGGAATTGAATTTTGGTGAAATGCCCATCGGCGAAATTGCGGTGCAGTTTCCGGGCGCCACCGCTATTTTCCGCGAGAACAAACTCGACTATTGCTGCGGCGGCGCGATTTCACTCGCCGGCGCCGTCCAAAGACGCGGGATCGCGCTTGCCGACGTCGAGCGGCAGCTCGCCCAACTGATACCGCAGCAGACCGACCTTCCAGACAATTCCAAAGGGATCATCGATCTCATTATTTCCCGTTATCACGACACGCATCGGCGCGAGTTGCCCGAACTCATCCAGTTGGCGCGGCGCGTCGAACGCGTACATTCGGAACATCCGGAAGCTCCAACAGGATTGGCTGATTTTCTCGCGCAAATGGAAGCCGACCTCGGTTCGCATATGGAGAAGGAGGAGTTGGTTCTCTTTCCGATGTTTCGCGCGGGGCATCCAATGGTCAGCGCCCCGATCGCCGCGATGCAAGCCGAGCACGTGGATCACGGTCAAACTCTGGAGGATCTGGCGGCGCTCACCCACGACATCCAGCCGCCCCAGGGCGCCTGCGGTTCCTGGCGGGCGCTTTATTCTGGCCTGCGCAAGCTTTCCAATGATCTGATCGATCATATCCATATCGAAAACAACATTCTGTTCCCGCGCTTCAACGGCTGAGCATTCAAAAAACAACTGCGCCGCCGCATTCAGTCGTGCGGCAGCCGGACACGGGTGCGCCGACGAAAGGTTCAAAAGTGGAGCTACGGCGTCAAGAATCAGAGCCGAAAAACAATGAAAAGCGAATCGCATTATGGCGAAGTATGGCTCAATCGGACGAGTGCGTCGTCGAGCGCGCCGCCCGTGAAGTGAAACGACAGCAGAGCAGTTTCGCCGTGCTTTTCGACGACGTCAGCGTCCAGAAAGGCCAAAAAACACGCCGGGTTTTCGGACGTGTCGCCAAAACGCAGGCGATCGCCGGCATCCACCCTTTCCGCAGGATGAATGCGCGCGCGCCATGCGTCTTCGCTAACTTTCGTGATAAGAGTCACTTCCACTCTGATCGAAGTTTTGTGCCGGATCCGAATGCCGGTGAGGCGACGGGAGGTTGTCACATGCCGGCTCCATATTGATGACCAGCCTGGTCGTAGGCGTCGACGCCTTGATTATTTCGTTGGGGGCAGGCGCGGACATTTATCGGCGTTGTGAAATCTTTCGTTGCGGCTGCGCAACGTCTTTGGGAAATGGCCCCCACAAATTCCGATGGGTGAGATTTCCATAGAAGGTGGGGCGCTGTTGCCTGGGGGGGGCCCAGCGGAATAAATCCGACTCAGTCGCCCTCGTTCTCCGCCCTTGCCGCGACGACACCAGGCTGCGTAGACTAAAGGAACCATGCGCACCAGCCAGACGACCAGTTTTACGGGCGGCGCTGATCGGAATGTGATCGGCAACGAAGGAAAAAGACATGGCCGAGATTAAGATTGACAAGGAGGACGATGGTGGCCGAGGTCGCTATGTTGCTCGTGCTTCAGGCAATGATGCCGCGGCCGAGCTGACCTTCACGCGCTCCGGTCCGGGACTTATCAGCGCTGATCATACTATCGCCCCCGAAAGCCTAAGGGGAACTGGCGCGGCGGCAGCGCTGGTTGACTTTTTGATCGCCGACGCGAGAGCTATGGGCTTCCAGATCACCCCGCACTGCTCTTATGTCCGTTCGCGCTATGAGAGGCATCCAGAATGGCAAGACGTAATGACCGTCGCGCCAGGCAAAATGCCACCGACCGGGCATTAAGCACGCATCCTTGCACAAAGCGCTGTCGCTTCTCCAACGGCCACTCTCCCGCGAACTCACAGCGATTCCAAAGCGGCTCCGCGGCTCACGTGAACCGGCACGATTACAAGTCTTCGGCCTTCAGCGGGGCAGGTCGGGGGCGTTAGGACTCCCTCCGTGGCATTCCCCCGGACAAAACGCGGGTTCCATACGAAAATTTTTATACCTCATCGCCAGTGAATTCGCCCTTTGAGCAACATTGAATCGGTTCCACGGCGGCCAAGGCTGCTCTTTGTCGAGATATGACGACGCCAGTAAGTAAGCGCGAGAACGATTTTACCTCGCCATCGATTGGCTTAATTGAACGACCGCTTTTTGAAGAAGGCTCGGATTGCCAGCTCCAACGGCGAATTTCCGGTTGTGGCGGATTCCGTTGAAAAACTCAGCGGTTCAGCGACTTCGCTCCGATTTGGAGACGTTTTCAAGATTGGAGGGCTGACGCCCTGTCGTATGGCGGCGGCCACGTCGCCGCGTTATCGGCGGCCTAT
>NZ_JBKQOU010000277.1:0-33592 GCF_052145335.1 Rhodoblastus sp. | reverse complement strand
GGTCGAACATGTCGGAAGCTGGAGCCTCGCCTATAACCAGACGTTGAAGCAGGTCCAGAACTATTTCCAGGCCCAGCCATTCGCCGGCGCCGCGCGCAGCGCCACCGCGTGGATCGGGCGGCAGGTTCAGGCGCAGGCGAGCCTGTGGGCCTATATCGACGTGTTCTTTTCGCTGGCGCTCGTCGGCCTGATGATCACCTTCTTCGCCCTGACGCTGAAGCCCAGCAAAACCGTTCCAAAAGGAACGCCGGCCTAAAGCGCATAGCCCAACACGGTCGCATTATAGACCATATGCAACGCCACGGCCGGCGCGAGGCGGCCCGTGCGTTTAAACAGCAAGGCATTGCACAAACCGACCGCAAAAACCGGCGCCCAGGCCAGCGGCGGATGGTAGATCGCGAAGAACACGGCGCTGCCCACCACCGCGAGCCAGCCTCCCCATTCGCGGTCGAGCGCCCGATAGAGCATGCCGCGAAAGAGATATTCTTCGGCGACGGGCGCAAACAGCACGCCCATCGCCAGCAGTGCGATTTGCAGATGGGGGATCGCGGCCTGTTTCCGGCTGGCCTCGTCGAGGGTTGCGGCCGTCGATGGAAACTGATGCAGCAGCTTCAGGTAAAAAAGCGCAAACAAGCCAAGCGCCAGACCCAGCATGACGCCGACCGCCAGCGACAGAAACATTCCCTTGCCGCTTGCCCGCGCCGAATTCGGGTCTCGCCACAGCCAGATTTCGCTTTGGGCGACGCCGCGTTTGCGCAGGAATTGCGCCATTGCCAGCGAAACGATGACAGCGCCGGCGCCATAGCCGACCGTCTGCGCCGCGGCGAGATTGTCGCGCCCGAAAACGAAGATCGCCGCGCCCGAAATGAACGCGCAGATCTCGACCAGGGCGCTGATGGCGATCATGGCGTGCATCAGGCTGGGCGCCTGCGGCAACTTTTCCGACCATGGGTCGTAAAGATAGGGCAGGCGCGCCCGAAAATTCTGCCACATGCCCGCAGCCGTCATGATCGAATAGACCACGCCGGTGACGGCCAGCGTCCATTGGCGCGTCGCGACCCCAATGAAAAACGTCATGGTCCCCAGTTGAACGGCCCAGCGGCGCCCTGGGGGAATTTTTTCGGTTTCGCCGGATTCCGACGTCACCGAAACCAGGGTGACCGATTTCTCGGCGAGGCTGCGCGAGAAAACCAGCCAACCCAGACCGACCAGCATGATCTTCCAGCCGCTGTCGGGAAAAAGCCAGAGCGCGAGGCACAAAGCCGCCCCCACCACGCCTGAGGCGATGCTCGCCCAGAGCCGCGCCTTGGCCTTCAGCAGGTTTTCGAGGCCGCGCGGCCATGTCAAGGCGATCCACAGCGCCGGTCCTTCGGAAGCGAGCGATTTGGGGCCGAGCGTGATCAGAAAATAAGTGCCGAACAGGATCGCCGCCGCGCAAAAATAATTCCACGATCCGCCAACCTCGGCCAGCAGCACGTGCATGTTGAAAAGCTGAATGCCAGCCATCGACAGGGGGATCAGGATGGCCTGAACGATGGCGCTCCTGTCGCGGGCGAACCACATCAACTCCTTGGAATAGAGCGGATCCGCGCCAAAGCGGAATTTTTTGGCCTTTTGCGTTCTCGACATGGCGTCGGCGCGTTCGAACTTGCCGCTGAGCCCCTGCTGCGCGCCCCAGACGCAGAAGATCACCGATCCGGCGACGATCAGCGCGGCGCCGGCCCAACAGGCGAGCGCCCCCGCCAGGAACGAGAAGGAGCCGTCGGGCCTTTGCCCCAGGAAGAGTCCGAGCCAGGGCCAGTCCACGATGGCGAGCGGCGCGAGATGATGGGCCAGCGGCGCCGCGTATTGCCTGATTTGCGCCGAGGCCATGAAGATCAGGATCATCGAGGCGGAGCCGAACCAGCCCATCAAGCCGATCATCGCGCCCCGGGTTCGCTGCGAAAATCGCAGGACGATTGCGACCTCGAGCGCCTTGCCCAGACAAGCCGCGGCGATCACGAGCGGAACGCCGACGACGAAGGCCGCGGCGAATCCCAGCGGAGCCCCGTAAACGACGCCGTACAGGATGGCTGGCAACAGCGGCGCGCTGTAATAGATCGAGTTGGCGGCCATGGGGGCGAGCATTTCCGCCAGGAACACCGCGCCGACCGGCGCGGGATGGCTGAACAGCCATTCCCACATCGGATGGCGGCGGCGCGTCACGTCGAGTTCGAGCCCTTCGCCCTGGCAGACCAGCATGGCGCTCCACAGGAGCAGCGCGAGCGAACCAAGCATGGCGGGCAGCGGGCCGGACCGGGGCAGGGCTGAAAGGCCGGGCGCGGCGTTCTCCAGATCGACGAACGCCTTGCCGCCGTTTTTTTGCGCGGCTTCACGCAAGGACTTTTCCAGCACCCGGGGATCGCCGCCAAATTGTCTGGACAGACTTTTGGCCTCGTCGGCGTAGCTTTGGCCCAGGTCCCAATCGCGCGCCCCTGCGGGCGTCGGATAGGTCGCGGCGTGACTTGCGGCGTCTCTCACCCTTGTTGCGAACCATCCGTCGACCGCGATGACGTTTTGCGGCAATGCGGCGCGCTCGCAGCCCTGGACGGCGCCGATGACCATGAAAGCGGCCAGCCCGTTCAGCAGGACCATCATCAGGGGGACCAGGACGGAGCCGACGTTTGCCCAGTTCGTGGCCCGTCGCCCCGAGCGCTGGGTCAACAATTCCCGCTGGCGCTTGCGGCGGCCGACCGAGCGTTTTCGCGCCGCGCCGAGCAGCAGGCGCACCGTCGTCCAGAAGGACGGAGGTACGGGCGCTTCGCTGCTCACGCTCATGGCTGCGCCGGACGGAGCGTGAGCTTCAGGAAGATGTCTTCGAGCTCGGCTCCCTGGTAAGCTGTGCGCAACCCGTCGAGAGAGCCTTTGGCGATCAATGATCCCTGGTTGAGGATGACGACGTGCGAGCATAATTTCGCCACGTGATCCATCAGATGGGTCGAAAACAGGATGGTCGTTCCCTGCCGCGCCAGTTCGAGAATGAGATCGTAGAAAAGATGGGTCGATTCGACGTCGAGTCCGTTGGTCGGTTCGTCAAGCACCAGAAGTTTTGGCTGATGCAGAATGGCGAGCAGCAGGCCGAGCTTTTTCTTCATCCCGCGCGAATAATCCTCGGCGTAATTGCCGATGTCGTCGGTCAGCCGCATTCTGGAGATCATCGGGTTCAATCGATCCATCGTCGCGCCGACATCGAGGCCATGCATGGCGGCGCTGAGCTCGAGAATTTCCAGGCCGGAAAGATAGGAATAGAAGGCAGGTTCATCGGGGAGGAAGCCGATCAGCCGCTTGACCTCGACCCTGTCCTCGAAGGCGTCCTTGCCGTCGATGACCAGGCGGCCTCGCGTCGCCTTCAAGATGCCCATGAGCAATCGGAACAACGTGGTCTTGCCGGCCCCGTTGGGGCCAAGCAGTCCGCAAATTTGTCCGGAAGGAACCGAAAACGAAATTCCGTTCAGGGCGGTTTTTTCGCCAAAGGTTTTGGTGACCGCGTCGACATCCACGAGGGTTGCGATTTTTGCACTTGGCGCCAATAAGGTCATGCCAATCCGATCCATGCGAAATTTGGAACCTGCTGCGCCTTTGACACGCTACGCGACTTGCTCAACCAGCATAGTCGCAATGGGTCAACGTTACCTTAAGGAATGGAGAAAATTCAGGAGGTTCTGGGCATTTGCCAATCGGCAATGTTCCGCGCGCCGGGCTGCGTGACGAAAAAAGCCAAGCCGCGAAGTTGCGTTGGCTGTCTCAGGGCGTGCTCACGGCCTTATTGCCGGTGATTTTGCGGAGCGTGGCTTCCTCGCCGCTTCATCCTCAAATCTCCAGCACGCGCTGGGGATCGAGCTTCCGGCGCGCGAGATCGACAAGCGCCCGGGCGTTTCCGACAAGACGTCCGCGGCGGTCGACAAATGGCTCGGGGCAAAGGCCTTTGACCAGGTTCATGCCTGCGTTTCTCGACATCAGCCAGAGCGCCCGACTATGGCTCATCGTTTTCTTGCGCATCAGGTACAAGGGGTTGGCGATCTGGGAATAGCCTAGACGCGCGCCCGACTGTCGCCCCTGTTTGAAGCCCAGATGAATTCCGCGCATGGAGCGAGCGCGAACGATCTCGCCAAAAGCGGCCAAGCGGCGGCTGAAATCGACGTCCTCGAGCCAACCGTAAAGCGGCAAATTCTCATCGAACCGCAGGCTGTGTTCGCGGATCGGCCGCATCCGGACGACCATATTGCAGCCGTATCCATTGTAGACGCGCTGCAACGGGGTCTCGTCGGGCGCGTTATCCGCACATCCCTCGAGGAGCGTGAGCGCATCCGCATATTCGAGTCCGGGACCGCAGATGCCGTCCGCCAAAACCACGCCTGTCGATAGCATGATCTCCGAGCGTTCGCTGAATAGTTTCTCGGCCGCCTCAATATAGGAGACGGCGGGAATGAAATCGTCATCAAAGAAGGCGACAAGATCGCAGTCTCCAACGGCGTCAAGGATGGCGTTGCGCTGACGCGTCAAACCGCGCGCGCTTGCGACCATCTCGACGCCGCGCGACGCGAGCGCGCCTCCGTCGCCTGCGTCCTCGATAGAGGCCACGCTGACGATCGTTCGGTCTGCGGGCCGGCTCTGCTTTTCCAGTTGGCCCAGCGTCTTGTGCAACAAGCCGGGACGACCCGCGGTCGAAATTCCAACGGCGATCTTCATGGCGTGCGCTCCTGTTTGTATCGACTGGACGTGAGGGGTCTAGCGCGAGGCCGCGATCCCGCCTGGGCAGCCGGCGAGACGCGCCTTCCCGCCGCACGAAGAGAGATCTCTGGCCGCCCGCGCAAGCAGTTCGTCATAGATCGAGATAAGTCCCTCGCACCAAAGCTCCGCGCTCAACGCGAGGTCGTGGCGTTGCGTGAATCCTCGTCGGCTCAGGTATTCAATGCGCCCCGAATCGTCGCGCAGACGCCGCAATTTGGCGCCGACCGCGTCGAGGTCCCGAGGATCGAAACCTTCCGCCGCCTCCCGCTCCGTCAGTTCGCTCGCCGCGAGCGCGGTTTGGGAAATCAGAACGGGGATGCCGCTCGTCGCGGCTTCAAAGGCCGTCAGGCAGAATGTCTCGGGCCAGAGCGTCGGCGCGACGACCAGACGCGCGCTCCCGGCGATTTCCGAAAGCTCCGCCCGTGATTTCCAACCCAAAAAGTCATGACGCTGAAAACGCCGCCTTAGCGGGTCGAGCAGGGGCCCATCGCCAATAATGCTCAGGCTGACGG
Organism: Rhodoblastus sp.; assembly: GCF_052145335.1. Lineage (GTDB taxonomy): Bacteria > Pseudomonadota > Alphaproteobacteria > Rhizobiales > Beijerinckiaceae > Rhodoblastus. The sequence goes on along the minus strand of NZ_JBKQOU010000277.1, from coordinate 28,310 downwards.
CGTGGCGATCGGCAGCCTCGGCGAGCAGATCGACGCCCTTGTCGCGTTCGAGCCTTCCGACAAAAAATATCCGGTTTTGAATTTCGGCTTCCACTCGCCGCGCGCGCCAGGGCGTCACAGGGTTGCGCAGAATACGCACGGAACTTCGCCGCACGCCGCCGCGCTCAAGAAATTCCAACATGCCCTCATGGGGCGCCAGCACCAGCGCCTCGCTCGCCGGCAGCGGAAACAGGACAGAGCGCACGCCTTGGCGGGCCAGCCGCCAGGCCTTGTGCGCGTATCGGCGTTTGTCGCAATTGGACTTCGCACATTGCGCCGACATGGGGCGCAGTGCGCAGATTTCGCCCGAACGAAAATTGAAATAAGCTCCGTTTGGACAAACTAGAAAATAGTCATGCGCATTTATCACAAGCCGCGACGCTACGGGCCGCAATGCCTGGAAAACCGAAGGCGACAGGAGCTTGTGCCAATTGTGCAGATGGTAGACGGTCGCAGGCGTGTCGTTTTGCGCAATCCATCGTCCGATGCGCCGATGGACGCGAGCGTCGTAGAGTCCGGCCAAGGCCTCGCCCATTCCGGCGGTTTCTGAGATTTTCGAGCCGCCGAGCGACAGGATTTCCACCCCGGCGGGCGCAGCGAAACCTGCAGCCTCACGGCCAAGCAATGCAGCGACTCTAACGCCTCGGGCGAGCAGCTGCTCGATAGACTGAGCCGCCACAGCCGCGGCGCCGCCGCCAGCGCCGATTTCGTCGCTGATCACCACAACGCGGTCAATCCCGGAGGGATTGGCGAAACTCATCCCAACCTCCGGCGAACAATCCGCCGCGCCGCTCACGCGGAGCCTCGCGCTGCAAGAACTGCGGGGATCGTCTTCAAAATGATCATGATGTCATTCCATAACGACCAGGACCGGACGTATTCGCAATCCAGGCGCACGCGTTCATCGTAGGAGGTATTGCTACGCCCCTCGACCTGCCAGAGGCCGGTCAAGCCGGGCCGCGCTTTGGCATACTCGCGAAAATGCGGTCCATAGAGAGCGGCTTCGTCGCGAACGATCGGGCGTGGACCGACCAGGCTCATCTCTCCCTTGAGGATGTTTATCAGCTGTAAAAGCTCGTCGAGGCTCGATTTGCGAAGCGCATGACCCACCAAGGTGATCCGTGGATCATTGCGAAGCTTGCGGCTGCGGAGCCATTCTTCAGCGGCGGCCCGATCTCTGGCGAGATGCTCCCTCAGACGCTCCTCGGCGTCGACCACCATTGTCCGAAATTTAAGACAAGGAAACTCCTCGCCTCCGCGCCCGACCCGATAATGGCGAATGAAAAAGGGCCAGCCATCCCCGATGACGACCAATCCGGCGACCAGAACAATCATCGGCGACATGACGGCGATCAGAACCGAGGCTGCGACCACGTCGAATATCCTTTTCCCCATTCCGCCAAGCGGAGTGGTTGCCTCGGCGCGGTGCGCGGGACTTTTGAAAACCATGAATCGAGATAGGGCCATTTGCTCTTCTCCTCGCACGAACAAGGGCGATTCACTCCAGGCGTTACTCGTCGTCTCCCGGTTTTTTCTGTTCTACCTCACGTCAGCAAGCGCGAAGACTTTCGTGGCTTTCTGGCGCTTTTCTTTTGGCGAACGGGCTCGGTCGCGATAATCCAATCCAGCCTCGTCGGTGGCGAGGGCTCAGTCTTGCCAAGGATCTGTGGCCTCGCTACAATGGCGTTCCGCCACAACAGCTGATTTTCCTTTGACGACGAAGCGCAAGGAGACTGCGGTATGATCGTCCTCGCGGCCATTGCATTCGTATTCGGCTTGCTGAGCCAACCGCGAATGACGCTGGCTCCCTTCGTCGCGTTGAATTTTGCGCTCATCGTGGCCTTGATCCTTGCCGGCCTCGCGGCGGCGATGCCTGCGAGCGTGATCGCTGTTGACATCATCGTTGCGCTGGTCGCGGCGCAGACGGGATATTTCTCCGGACTCGTCATCGAAATAAGGCGCTCGCATCCTCGCTCATCGCCTGCGGTCAAATCGACCCGTTCAGCCGCTTCGAACATCGATAGGGTTCCCTGAAGGATTCAATTCCCTGCGAACAGAGGCACGATGGCCTCCGGTTCATTTTCGCAAGACCGCTTTGACCGGCTGGTCAGTCTTTCCAGATATAGCCGCATCGCGCTTTGAAAACGGTCGGCGGAGAAGCGACGCGCGCCTTTCGCGATCCGCAGCGGATCGAATGTCATCGTCTTGAATCTTTGGACCGCTGCGATGAGGTCTTCGACCGATTGCTCGTGGAACAACAAGCCCGATTGCCCGTCGCAAACAGTTTCGGTGGCGCCGCCGCGTCCATAGGCGATGACCGGCCTGCCGCTCGCCTGGGCCTCGACCGGAACGATGCCGAAATCTTCTTCGCCTGGAAATATCAGCGCCTGGCATCGGGCGTAGTGGCGCCGAAGCACGGCGAAAGGTTGCGCTCCGAGAATTTTAACGGTCGGGCCCGCGAGGGCGCGCATGGCGTCAAGCCTCTCGCCGCCGCCGATCACGACAAGCGGCAAGCCCATGCGATTGAAGGCTTCGATGGCGAGTTCCGACCGCTTGTAGGGAACGAGCTCTCCCACCATCAGGAAATAATCGGAGACTTCCTCGGGAACGACTTCGAATGCTTCGACATCGACGGGAGGATGGATGACCTGAGCGTCGCGGCGATAATAGCGTTGAATGCGATCGCGCACCGTGAACGAATTTGCGATGAAGTGATCGACGCGCATCGACGACAGTGCGTCCCAGTTTCGAATGTAATGGGCAGCCGCAGGCATCAGCGCCTTGGTCAATGCGCCGGAGCGCTCGCGATAGTCGTGATACATGTTCCAGACGTACCGCATGGGCGAATGGCAATAGCAGACATGAAGCGCGCCTGGCGGCGCAAGGACGCCTTTGGCGGGTCCGGACTCGCTGGAAAGGATCAGATCGTACCCGCGCAGGTCGAACTGCTCCAACGCCAAAGGCATCAACGGCAGATAGCGTTGATACATCGTCTTGGCCCGCGGAAGCGCATTGATAAAAGATGGGATGACGCGGTGTCGCCGGATTTCCTCCGACACGCGATCCGGGGCGTAGACATGGGTGAAAATGTCCGCTTCCGGAAATAAGCGGCACAGATTTTCCACCACCTTTTCGCCGCCGCGCATGCCGACCAGCCAATAATGTACGATCGCGACTTTCATCGGCCCCCCTTCCATCCAGGCGCACGGCAGACGGCGAAGCCGAGGCGCTGCTTGCGCGCCAAGTCACCAATCTGCTGCGCTGCAGCGAAACGAATAATGCTTACCGGGATGAAGTCAGGCAACCTCGATCACGGTACGGAACCGTACACTCCATGCGCCTTAGGCCATTTCGACCCATCAATTTGATGTAGCACATATTTTTGGCAGCAGCGTCCGACTAAGCAATATGAAATACGTCCTACGCCGCCTGACACAGGGGTTACAGCTGCACAGCTTACGCAACGTCGGCATGCATGGATATTATGCATGGCTGCAAAAACTGGGTGCATTCTACGTGATACCACGTAAATAAAGGTAACATTTATTTGAACTAGCGTATGTTGCGTTGCAGCAATTTGTATAATATCGTTTAGGCGGAACACTAGCTCAATTGCTTTACAATTACGGGTAGGAGCTGGCTTTATGTTAGCCAAAAACATCCTGCGAGCAATGATGTGTGTGGGCGTCACCTGCGCTACGGCCTTCGCTTCAAGCGCAGTTCACGCCGATGATTACCTTCTAGGTCCCGGCGATCATCTTCGCCTGAAAATACTGGAATGGCGGCCGGGTCGCGGCGAACCCTACGATTGGCCGGGCCTCGCCGGGGAATTCACTGTCAGCGCCGGTGGCGAGCTGTCGCTTCCAATGCTGGGCAGGATCGACGCGGCAGGCCGCAATGCCGCTGACTTGTCCGACATGATCAGCGCGCGATTGCAACAGGAGGTAGGGCTCATTCGAAAGGTGGAGACCTCGCTTGAGGTCATCCAGCACCGGCCCTTCTATGTCGCCGGCGGCGTCGACAAGCCCGGGGAATATCCCTATCGGCCAGGCATCACGGTCATCGAGGCGATCAGCCTCGCGGGAGGCTTTTATCGAAAGCCCGATGTTGAGAACGGTTTGCAGCGCGAGGCCATTCAGGCGCGAGGCTCGGAGCGCGTCCTTGAATCGGACCGCATCGGCCTTTTGGCCGCGCTGGCGCGGCTGAAGGCGGAAATTGGCGCCGACGCCGAAATACAGTTTCCGAGTGAATTGACAGCCGCGAAAAACGAGGCGCGCATCGCCGCCGCGATGAAAGAGCAAACGATGCTTTTCAACTCGAGAAAAGACTCGCTCAAGTCGCAGGTCGACGGCCTAGATCAGATCAAGGCTCTCTACGCGGCCGAAATCGACACGTTGAAGAGCAAGGTGCAATCCATCTCCCGGCAGGCGAGCCTGAACCGAGCGGAACTGGACGGCATCTCCGCGCTCATGAGCAAGGGCCTCACGACGGCGCCAAGAAAACTCGCGCTCGAGCAGAACGCCGCGCAGTTCGAAAGCACCAGGCTCGATCTCGAACTTTCTATCGTGCGGGCGCAACAAGCGATCAGCAAGGCCGAACGGGACAAGATGGAAGCGCTCAACGCCAGGCGCAACGAGGCGCTTGTGGAACTGGGACTGAACCGGGCGAAACTTGGCCAAAATGACGAAAATCTTGCGACGGCGCATCGTCTCGTCCAGCAGGCCGAAACGATGCTGATGCATCGCGCGGACGATGTCGTTCGGTCCTCCGCGCGGTCTTATGAAATCATTCGTCAAGGCGCTCCGCAGCCCATACGGGTGTCCGAAAGCGACGCCGTCAAGCCCGGCGACGTGTTGCGCGTCAGCGAGCCTCAAGAGAGCGCCCTCGCCGACTGACATCTGCCTCCGGAGCGGCGGCGCAACGCCGCCCGATGTTCGCAGAAGCGAATTTTCTGTTTGTTTGAAGGGGGCCCAATGCTGCATGTCGGATCGAGATCCGTCGCCAATGATCGAATGGCCTTGACTGGCGACGAGACGATTGTTTCGTTCGCCGACGCTCTCGCATTCTTCAGGCGCCACGCCCTCCTCATAACGGGAACGGTCGCCGCATTCCTGATCGGCGCCGGGCTCTATGTCCTGGCTGTTCCGCCGTCCTATGTCGCAAGCGCCAAGGTGCTGATCGAAGCGCAGAGGGCGCGGCCGACCTGGCAGGAATTTGGCGCCGATGTAAACGTCGACAGCGCGGAAGTCGAAAGCCAGGCGGAAGTGCTGCGATCGTCAAGCGTCGCGCAGGAAGTCATCGAGACGCTGGCGCTGACCGACGATCCCGAATTCGTCAAGCCGTCGGCGACGGACGGCATGCGCGCCGCCACCTTCGTCTTCCTCGATCATCTCGCCGTGCGGCGGGTAGGCCAATCCAATGCGATAGAAGTCGCCTTCAGCGCGTCCTCGCCGACCAAGTCAGCGCGTATCGCCAACGAAGTGGTCGCGGCCTATCTCGGGGGAGGCTGGCGTAACGACCTGCGTCCCGACGCCTTCCGGCGGTTCAACGAAAAGCTAAATCGGGAATCTCTCGCGGTGACGAACGCCCAGGTCATCACCGCGGCAATGCCGCCGTCGGGCAAAAGCGCGCCGAGGACTACGCTCATCCTCCCGTTCGCGGGAGTTTCCGGCCTATTGTTCGGCATGTTGCTCGCCATTTGCCTGGATGGTCTGGACAAACGTATTCGCAGTCTCGATCAAATCGGCGATGTTCGGGAAACGATCCTGCTTGGCCTGTTGCCAATCGCCGACCAGCCCCTCGCGAACTCGCCCTCCAGGCTTGCCGCGATCGAACATCCCTATTCAAAATTCAGCGAAGCGCTTCGCGCGTCCAGATCCACCCTCGACAGGGCAGTCGACGCCGCCGACCAGAAATGCATCGGCGTGACGTCCGTTGTCGCGGGCGCGGGCGCCACGACCATTGCGGCGAACCTGGCGGCGGTCTACGCGCGCTCCGGCAAAAACGTGCTTCTGCTGGACGCCAACTTCGGCAATCCGTCGCTGTCGCAACTTCTGACGCCGAAAGCTGAAAAGGGGTTGATCGAATTACTCTCGAATCGTGAAGACGGCTGCCTGACGCGAAACGAATGCTACGGCTTCACCTTCCTGCCGCTTATCAAGCGCGGACGGATCGCAAATGCCGGGGATATCATGCGTTCAGCCGCCATGGCGGCGTTGCTGCGAAAGGCGCGATCGCAATTCGACATGATTTTCGTCGATTTGCCGCCCTCGCTGGAGGTCGTCGACGACAATGTCGCCGCGCTCGTGGACCGAATGATCTTCGTCGCCGAATACCGCAAGACGCATGTCGACGAACTGAAAGCGGCAATAGGCGACGCCGGGCACATTTTGAACTATGTCGTTTTGAACAAGTGTGGCCATCCCGCGCTCCTTTCGCAGATCGCGGATCTGGGTCAAAGACTGGTCGCGGCTGCGTCCTCGCTCCGCTCGTCAATCGAGCTTTCGCTGCAACGTGAGCGGAGGTCGACTTGAGCGCTTTCAACAAGTCTGTTGTCGAGGCCCTCGGCAGATACGAAGTGCTGTCCTTCGACGTCTTCGATACGGTTCTCCTTCGCGGCAATGAGTCGGAGCGGCGACGTTTTTGGTGGATCGCCCGTGAAACCGCGCTTCAATTAGCGCGGAAGGGGTTTTTGCTTTCGGCGGAGCAATTGCTGCGTTCCCGACTCGATGTCCAGTCGGCCGCCTATCGCGCGCTCGACGCCGCCAACCCGAACGGCGACGTCAAGCTTTCGGATATCCACCGCCTTCAGGCTGATCTGCTCGGCTTGCCGGTCGAGGCGATTCCAATATTCCTTGACGCCGACATGGCCGCAGAGCGTCGATTCGTCCGCCCGAACGCCGCGCTTGCCGACATCCTGCCACTGGCCAGGAAAGCCGGAAAACGCGTCATCGCCGTCAGCGACACCTATTATCCGGAAGCGGTCTTGCGCCGGCTGCTCGCGGAAATTCTCGGACAAACGCCCTTTGACGCCGTCTACGCCAGTTCGGATTGGAATGCGACCAAGAAAAGCGGCGAATTGTTCGCGCGGGTTTTGCGAGCCGAGAACGTCGCGCCTGGCGCTGTGCTTCACTGGGGCGACGATCGCCGCGCCGACGAATTGATGGCCGCTTCGAAAGGGGTCTGCGCGAATTGGGCGCCCCGACCCTCCCACGTCCGTTTTCGCCGCAAGTTCGACGCCGCGGTCTGGCGCGCGGCGCACTGGGACGCACGCTGGAGGCTCGCATGACCCAACGCCGCCCCGTTTTGCGCGACCGAGCGCATTTTGGCCGATGCGTGCTGGGACCGATCCTCGCCGAATTCGCCTTTCGGTTATGGCTTTTCGCTGAAAGCCATCCCAAAGACGCGCGCATCCTGTTCTGCGCGCGTGGAGGCCTGCGGCTGCGGCTGCTTTACGAGACGTTTCTGCAAAGCATCGGACGTTCCTCGCCGCTTCCGGTCGACGATCTCATGGTGTCGCGGCTCGTTGCGGCGCGGCCGGCGCTGCTGGCCCGCGCGCCTGCCGCGCTCGACGAAATCGGCAGGGAGTTCGACGGCGCAACCATGCGCAAGGTCGTGACGGCGCTAGTCCAGACGGACCTGCCGCTTTCGTCGCGCTGGGACGGGGTTTTCGAACGGACGCAGTTCGAGGAGCTGTTTTGGGCGGACGATGACGAGGCCAGGGCGGCGCGCGCCGCCATCTTCGTTCAGGCCCAGCTTTTTCGTCGCCATTTCGACGAAAAGGCGCAAGGGCGGCGCGTCATTCTTTGCGATACCGGGCTCTACGGGAGCACGATGCGATTGCTGCAAGCCGCCGATCCGGCGCAAGAGATCTTTTGCGTGATGTTTGCGCGCAGCAACTACAAGGGTTTCGACACCGAACATTTCGCCAGGACGAGCGGATTATGCGTCGAGTCGGATTTCTATTCGCCTTTCAATCTTCGCAGTTCCGTCCTGCGCTTCTGGCATTTGATCGAGCATGTGTTCGAACCCGATCTCGAAAGCGTCCGGATGTTTGTTTTGGGCGAAGACGGGCGGCCGCGCTCCAATCTCGAACGGCCTGATTGGCGCGCAGCCATCAGCCCGGATAGGACCGAGATTTTCGCCGGCGTGCTGTCTTACGTCGAAAGCCTCACGGCGGAAAATTTTTCGCGGCGCCTCTACGACGACAGCGCGACGGCATGGCCGGAGTTCAAGCGTCTCGTGACGCACCCGCGTTGCGCCGATCTCGCGCTGATGTCGATCGGCGAGCGATCCCGAGACTTCGGGCGCGAGGAAAAGATTGGCGCCATCGCCGCGGGGCCCGCTCTCTCCGTTTCGCATCTGAAGGCGAGCCTGTGGCGAGAGGGAGCGGTGACGCGCGCGCATCCGGCGCTTCGCGCCTTGTTGCACAGCGGCATCGAATTGGCTCACGGCGCACGGCAAGTGCGGCGCGCCTTCGCGGTGTCTGCCGGGTCGAAAGCGAACGGAGCGCAACGCCGATGAAGATTCTCCATCTTGCCAACCATTGCCATGAAATCGGCAATGGCATCATGAATGTCGCCGTCGATCTCGCCTGCGAGCAGGCGCGAATGGGCCACACCGTGGCTTTTGGAAGCGCCGGGGGGTCCTACGTCGGCTTGCTGGAAAAATCGGGCGTCCGCCACTTCGCCGTTCGACAGCACTGGCGCAAGCCTGCCGCCGCGCTTGCCGGCTTTCGCGCTCTGGGCGGAATCATTCGCGAACAAGCGCCCGACATCATCCACGCGCATATGGTGTCGGGCGCGCTCATGGCGCGCGCGCTCAAGCCGTTCGGCGATTTCGCGCTGGTCACCACAATTCACAACGATTGGCAAAGCAGCGCCGTGCTGATGGGCGTGGGCGACGTGGTGATTTCCGTCAGCGACGCCACTCGCGACGCCTTGGCGGCGCGCGGAATCGATCGAGCGAAATTGCGCACGGTTCGCAACGGACCGCTCGGCTCGCCACGCCACAAGTCGCTGCTTCCCGCGCCGCCGCTCCCCGCGCAAACACTCGCGCGACCCGCGATCCTGACGGTTTGCGGCATGTATCGCCGGAAGGGCGTCGCGGAGCTGATTGACGCCTTCGCGGAAATCGCCGCGCGCCATCCTGCAGTGCGCCTTTACCTGGCGGGCGACGGACCCGATCGGCAAGCCTTCGAAATTCAGGCGGCGCGCCTTCCCTGCGCCGGACGGATCGTCTTTCTGGGTTTCGTCGCGCAGACGGGCCGCCTGCTGGCGCAAGCCGACGTTTTCGCTTTGGCGTCGCGCAGCGAACCTTTCGGGCTCGCGCTTGCGGAAGCGCGCGAAGCGGGGTGCGCCATCGTCGCCACGGCCGTCGGCGGCGTCCCCGAGGTGCTCGAGCACGGCCGGTCCGGCTTGTTGACGCCGCCGAACGATCCGGCGGCCCTGGCGGAGGCGCTCGAGCGCGTCCTCACCGACGAAGGACTGCGCGCCGATCTGCAGCGACGCGCAGCGGAGAACGTCGAATGGCTGACATGCTCCCGAATGGCCGCCGAAACTCTGGCCGTTTACCGGGAGGCTTGCGAGGAGGTCCATCGCGCCAGGAGGGCCGGTCCCTTTCTTGGCCGTCTTTTCTCTCACCGTTAGACGGGTCCGCCGATGCCGAGAACGATCGTTCGTAAAACTTTTCTCAGCGCGCTTGCCGGAGCGGCGACATCGCTGGGCGGGTTTCTGTCAATGGTGCTCATTGCGCGCCTGTTGGGCGTGGCGGAGACGGGCGCCATCGCCTATGCCATCTGGCTCACAAGCCTCATCGTCACCCTCCTCGATTTCGGCGTACCCTCGACTTTGGCGCGCTTCCTGCCGCAACTCGTGGCCGGACATGAGGAAAAGCGCGCGGACAGACTGACGGCCGCGCTGTTCCGGCCCTATGCCGCGGCCTGCGTCGCCGCCTTTGCCGGCCTGTGCGCCTATGCCGCGTGGCCGCTCGCGAACCCGTCCGGCCGGCCGGCGTCGGAGGCGTTCCTCGTCGCGACGCTGGTCTTGCTTCAGGCGCTTGCCAATTTCGCGCTCGGATATTTGCGCGGGATGCAACGTTTCGAAACTTCGGCGGCAATGACCGTTCTTTCGTTCGGCCTTCAGATCGCGTGCGTAGCGATTGGCGGGCGCTTTTGGGGCGGCGCCGGGGTGCTGGCCGGCTATTGTGTGGGCAGCGCGCCGCTCGCCATTCGAGCCGTGAGATGGCTTTGGCGACGTCACGTGGACATGCGGGTGATCGAGCCGCAGATCGTTCGCTTTGCGGCTTTCAGCTGGTTGGGCGCTTTGGCCGCGGCTTTTGTGTGGTCTCGATCGGAAGTGTTCTTCCTGCAGCGATCCTGGGGAGCGGAGTCGGTCGGCATATTGACCGTCGGGCTGACCTTTTCAAATATCGCCGCACAGGGGCCGCTGCTGCTGACCGGCGCCTTGCTGGCTTTCTTTTCCGAGCGTGTCGAGACCCAGCCCCTGGATGTCATCAACAAGGCCTTCGCCGCCGGCACGCGAATGCTCGCCTTCCTCGCCTTGCCGCTCGGCTTCGGAACGGCGGCCGTGCTGCCCGCTCTCGTTCCTCTGTTGTATGGCTCAGCCTTCGACAGCGCCGTCGAGCCCGCTGAGATCGTCGTCGCCGCCGCTGCTTTCGCCGCGAGCGGCGCCGTCGGCACGCATATGATGTGCGCGCGAAACCGCAGCGATTTCATCTTCTACAGCAATATTCTCGGCGCGGCGCTTTCCATTGCCGCCGGCTTGACCGTCATCCCCGGCTATGGAGTCCTGGGGGCCGCGGCTTCGCGCGCCGCGGTCCAGATGTTCATGTTGGGCCTTGGCCTTTGGTTCATCGCGCGCCGGCTGAATTGTCCCGTCCCCTTTCGCCATCTCGCACGCCTCGCGGCTTCCGCCGCGTTGTGCGGCGTCGCCGCGCGCGCCGTCTTGCAACTTGTCCATGGACCTCTGGCCCTGCCGATCGCGATAGGCGTTGGCGCGCTGGTCTACTGGGCGGCGGTGCGAATGCTTGACGCCTTGCCCCCGGAGGATGTCGAGCGGCTGCGCGCGATCGGCGCGCGTTCGCCGCGCGTCGTGCAACGGCTTTTCGACCGAGCGCTCAGCTTCCTTTCGCGTGCGCCGCGAACGGTCGAAGTCGCGGAGTGACCTCATGGCTGAAATCATGAAGCGCAGCATCGAGGAGGCTCCCCGCCGTCGCGAGGTTGCAGGCGTCGACCTGTTGCGTTTTGCGGCGGCGTTCATGGTCATGTTGTTTCATCTGGGCTTCTGGGGATGCGCGGCGCCGCATTCACGCACCAACAGCCTTTTGCAGGTTCACGCCTGTTTTCCGAAACTGGCGCCTTTCGCATCGGCAGGCTGGATTGGCGTCGAGATTTTCTTCGTCATTTCCGGCTTCGTCATCACGTGGTCGGCACAGAACGCATCCCCGCTTCAATTCGTCGCGAGCCGCATTCTTCGGCTCGCGCCAGCAGCCTGGATCTGCGCGACCTTGACGGCTTGCGTCGCGCTGGCGTTCACGGGCGTGGAGATGCGCGACATTTCGCGCGGCTATCTGCGCACCCTCGCATTCTATCCGACCGCTCCCTGGATCGACGACGCCTACTGGACATTGGGTGTCGAAATCGCGTTCTACATGGTCGTCGCCGCGGTCCTGGCTTTCGGGCGCCGCGCCTGGATCACCGCCGTGGTCGGCGCCATCGGCGCGGCAAGCGCCTCGTTCTGGATCTTGCGCGCCGCCGTGGGGACGTCCGGCCCGTCAAGCTTCTTGGCGTTTCTCAATGTGGCGGCCACATCGCGTTACACCGAACTGGCTCTGCTGCAGCACGGATGTTTTTTTTGCATCGGGGCTATTCTGTGCGCCAGCATGGGCGATTGCTTGTCGCGCCCGGTGCTGGCGCTGGCGCTGTTCTGCGGCGCCGGCGGGGCGCTTGAAATCGTTGCGTCAGCCGCGAGCAAGTCCTCCATTGCGGGCGCCGATCTGTCCGTCGCAACGCCTCTTGCGATCTGGGCGCTGGCGATGCTCGCGATTGTCGCGTCGATCCGCCTCGGTCGCAATGCGGAACGCCCGTCACTATCGCGATGGGCGCGTCGCATCGGATTGATGACTTACCCGCTCTATCTGCTCCATAGCCTGATCGGTTCGATCGCAATCCAGACTTTGATTTATTCGGGGGTAAGCGACGCCCCTGCATTGGTGCTTTCCATGGCCCTCGCGGTCGCGCTCGCACTGGTCGTTTCAGAGGTTCTTGAGCCCGCGGCGCGCGGCGCGCTGGCGCGCGGGCTTTTCTCCGGGATCGCGCCACCCAGCGGCGCGATCCGAGGAGGCTTGGCGTCTGCGTCTGTGGCCACCCTCGCTGATTCTTCTCGAATTGCAACCAATGGGGAGCGTGCGTGACCATCCAGTTCATTGGCGTCGTCGCGCTTTTCATCGGCCTGGTCGGCCTGGTCAAAGGACCGCCGATCGACATTTGGGCCTTTCTGGTCTCGCTGCTCTTTGGCGCCGCGGCCGGCGTCATTTTCGAAAGCCTGGGATCGGTGAACATGTTGCCCGCCCATATCATGCTCGGCTTCCTCGCCTTGGGCGTGATCTTGCGGCGCGGCGCGCTGTCGCGCGGCCTTCGGGCGCTTTCCCCGGGCAGCGCGGGATTCTGGTTGCTGGCGACAGTCGTCTATGGCGTGGTCGCGGCCTATTTCATGCCTCGCCTGTTCGCTGGCGCGACCGACGTGTTCACGGTCGCCCGCGGCGATTCAGGCCCCGGACTCATGCGGGCGCCGCTCGGGCCGGTGTCCGGCAACGTGACGCAGACCATCTATCTCGTTGGCGATCTTGTCTGCTTCCTGGCCTGCGCCAGCGTCGCGACGACGCGACCGGGTCTCGAGAGCCTTTGTCGGGCGACGCTGTTTTGCGGTTTCCTCAACCTGCTGTTCGCGGCGGTCGATTATGCGACTTTCACGACCGGGACCGCCGAGCTTCTTTCTTTCATGCGCAACGCAACTTACCGCATGCTCGACGACGTCGAAATCGTCGGCTTCAAGCGCATCGTTGGCTCGTTCCCGGAAGCGTCGACCTTCGCCTACGCCACTCTCGGTTTCTTTGCCTTTTCCGGCCGGCTGGCGCTGACCGGCGTCCATGTGCGCTCCGCCAGCCTGGTCGCGGCTTTCTCGCTGCTGGCGTTGCTTCTTTCGACGTCGACCACGGCCTACGCGGGCGCCGCGATTTGCCTCGTCGTGCTCTATCTCGACGCTGTCGCACGCCTCTTCCTGCGCGGCGCCACGCCGGGGAGCGTGGCCTTCGTCTGCGTCGCGCCTCTGGCGGCCGCTGGCGTCGTAGCGGCGGCCAAGCTCTATGATCCGCTGTGGTCCACGGTGACAAGCCTGCTCGACCAGACCGTCTTCCAGAAGGCGACGTCGGCCTCCGCGATTGAACGCTCGATGTGGAACACGCAGGCGCTCCTGAATTTCCGGGAAACTTTTTTTCTCGGCGCCGGCGTCGGAAGCGTGCGCGCGTCGAGCGTGCTGGCCGCTGTCCCCGCCAGCGTTGGAGTTCCAGGAACGCTCGTCTTTGCGGCGTTTCTTTATCGCGTCCTGCTCAGTCCACTCGCGCGCGCCCTGCCTGACCGTGAGAGGGCGGTTCGGACAGCGGCGCGCTTCGCTTGTTTCGCGCAACTGCTTGCCGGCGTTTTTGCGGGAACCTTCATGGACCTGGGGCTCGCCTTTTTCGTTTTCGCCGCGATGGCGGCCGGCGGCCGCGAAACGGCGCCGGCTATGGCTTCGCCCCAGCCAGCAAGGGGGACCTGGGCCCCCGCCTGAGACAAGGGTGATCAAGATGCGTGCAATCATTCCGCTGCTGGTCAGTTTACTTGGCCTGACCATGGCGTTCGGCGAAGAACGACAGGACGCGTCCTCCGTTCTGGATCTCTCCGGCTACAAGTTGACGTTCGAAGATGATTTCAAGACGCTGGATGTTTCCGCCTGGGGACCGGGAACGCGATGGATCGCGCATACGCCCTGGAACGGCGATTTTGGCGACGCCGCCTTCGCCGATCCCACCCCCGACTTCCCTTTCACGATCCAGGACGGGCGCCTGCGCATCGAGGCGCGCAAAGGCTCGGACGGCAAGTGGAGCAGCGGCTTGCTTTCATCGACCGACCGCTCCGGGGCTGGCTTCTCCCAGCAATATGGCTATTTCGAAATCCGGGCGAAACTGCCCCCAGGCCCAGGCCTGTGGCCGGGCTTCTGGCTGATCGGCAACAAGGCGCAGGGCGGCTCGGCCGAAATCGATGTCCTTGAATATCTCGGTCACGACACCGCCAAATACGAAGCCACCGTGCATGTATGGCCTCGCGACGGAATGGGCCGGAATTACGAGGCGAGATATCCGATCAAGGTGCCGCCCGCCGCTCTCGTGAACGATTTTCATACCTACGGCGTGCTGGTCGACGCAGAGACAATCGTCTTCTACCTCGACCGCCGCGAGGTGGCGCGCACGCCGACGCCTCCCGAACACAAACAGAAAATGTTCATCTTGATCAGTCTGGCGATGGGATCCGGCTTTTCGATCGACGCGACGCCCAGTCCGTCGGACATGTTCGTGGATTATGTGAGGGCCTATGCGAAATCATGATGCAATCGCGACGTCTGAGGTCGCGGACCATTCAGCGCCACGCGCGCAAACGCTTGCCTCGCAGGTCGGCGCCATGAACATCGGGCGCGACGCGGAGTCGGGATGGCGTGATCTGCGGCCGACGATCCTAGGCCTTATCGACAGTACAGGCGCCAGAAATGTCCTGGAGGTCGGCGGCGGCCGCTTTCCGTTTCTGCAGCTGGACGAAATACGCGAGCGGGGTCTCGAGCTGACGGTAAATGACGTCGTCGAGGCCGAGCTCAAACTCGCGCCCGACACTTTCGCGAAGAGCTGTTTCGACATCGCCGGAAATCTTCCCGACGATGCTGAACTCGGCTCCTTCGATTTCATCTTTTCGCGAATGGTGTTCGAACATGTCAAGGACGCGCGAAAAGCATGGAGCAACATTTACCACCTGCTCGCGCCCGGAGGCGTGGGCTTCGCCTACGTCCCGACGCTTTGGTCTCCGCCGTTCCTTTTCAACCGTATGACGCCGGAAGTTTTATCGGCATGGGTTTTGAAAAAGATCGACCCGGATCGCAGGGCTGAGCGCGTGCCTAAGTTTCCTGCCTATTACGACCTCTGCCGTGCGAACGCAAAGGCGGTCGCCCCGAAACTTGCGGAGATAGGATTTCGCGAAGTTGTGGTGACGCCATTTTTTGGCACGCCATATTTTCCGGTGGTTCCGGTTCTCAAACATGTCGCGCGCGCTTTCGACCGAACGGTGGAGGCGCTCGATGCCCGAAACTTCGCAAGCTACGCTTACATTATCGCGCGGAAATGAGTCGAGACCATCCGCGGCGGAAACCATGCGCGCAAATGCCCGGCAGGCCATCGGGGGGATCGAATCCGACAACAGGAATCAACGGCATGGTCATGGTAAATTCCGAATTGAGCGGGCGAAGGCTCCTGATTGTCGAAAACGATCCGCATGACGCAACGAAATTACTGCGCGCATGCCAGACGATCGGAGTCGAAGCGGAA
This sequence comes from Rhodoblastus sp., assembly GCF_052145335.1. Taxonomy (GTDB): domain Bacteria; phylum Pseudomonadota; class Alphaproteobacteria; order Rhizobiales; family Beijerinckiaceae; genus Rhodoblastus. Next base: position 12,626 of record NZ_JBKQOU010000277.1, on the reverse strand, counting down.
GTGAGCAACGATCCGGCCAAGGCGCTCGGTCGCGCCGCGCGCGGCCGCTGGGACGGAGCCATTCTCAGCCTGACTTTCCAGAATGAGTCCATGCTCTGCGTGGCGGACAAGCTGTCGCAACGCAGCCTGCCATTCATATTCACGGTCAACGATCATGGCGAAGGCGTCCCTCTTCGCTACGCGCGCGTTCCGCAGCTCGTGAAACCGCTCCAGCGGGAGCGCATTGTGCACCTCATCACCACGTGCGCCGACGCGCCTCAGTCGGAAAATAAAGAAAATCCCGTTTTGGCGGAACTTCTGGCGGAGTGCGAGCCGTTAAGAGACCTGCTGGCGCCCTATGCGCTCCAGGTCCGGCGCACCCTGTCCCGTCCGGGATGCGCGGTGCGCGACGTTATTTTCATTGAATCCGGCATGTGCGCCGTCATCGGCAAGCTGGGGGCCAATGAAACCGAAATCGGCTTGATCGGCAACGAAGGCGTCGTTGGGGCATGGATTGGCGCAGACGTCGAAACGACGCCTTTTCGCATCACGGTCCAAATTGAAGGAATGGCCGCGGCGCTGCCGGCGCAGGCGTTGCAAAGGGCGATGGAGAAGACGCCGAAAATTGGCGCCATCCTGATGCGCTACCAGCATGATCTCGATATGCAATTTGCTGCGGCCGCCACAGCGAACGCTACGCTTTGCATCGAGAGCCGACTGGCTCGATGGCTTGTGATGTGCTCGGATCGCATCGGCGCAGAAATTCCGGTCGTGCACGAAGATCTCTCGGCGATTCTCAGCGTGCGCCGTTCAGGCGTCACCGAAGCGGTCCACCAGCTGGAACGGGCCGGGCTGATCGCGCCGAGACGCGGCTTCGTGCGGGTCGTGGATCGGGAACGTCTCGTCAGGCTTTCCATGGGGGCACACGAAGCATAGGGTTTGCCTGAGGGTGACTCTCACGGTCTCGCCGGTATGGCTTTATCCTTGCGTGTAAACTTGTTTTGGATCGCCGCCGGACCAACGGGTCGGGCGGCGATGTTTTCAAGCTGCGTCGACGAGGACGATTTCGCTGTCTTCGAGGGCCGTCACCTTCAATATTTCGACATCCTTGATGGCGACGCCGTCGCGGGCGTTGACGCGCACGCCGTCGATTTCCACCGCGCCGGCAGCCGCGACAAGGTAACCGCGCCGACCCTTGCCCAGAGCATATTCGGCGCTCTCGCCGGCCTTGATCGTTGCGCCCGCGACGCGAGCGTCGGCGCGGATCGGCAAGCCGTCTCTGTCGTCTGCGAAGCCCGAGGCCAGGGTGACGAAACCGCCCGCCCGCTCGCCTTTCGGGAAGGGTCGCGCGCCCCAGTTCGCCTCGCCGCCGGTCTGTGTCGGCTGGATCCAGATCTGGAAGATCTGCGTCGCCTCCGGTTCGAGATTATATTCGGAATGGGCGACGCCAGAGCCCGCCGACATCACCTGCACGTCGCCCGCTTCGGTGCGGCCGACATTGCCGAGATTGTCCTTATGGGTGATCGCGCCCTTCCTCACATAGGTGATGATTTCCATGTTGCGGTGGGGATGGGTCGGGAATCCCGTACCCGGAGCGATGGTGTCGTCGTTCCAGACGCGCAAACTGCCCCAACTCATGCGGTTCGGGTCGTGATAATTGGCGAAAGAGAAGTGATGCTTGGCGTCGAGCCAACCGTGATTGGCGCCGCCGAGGCTGGCGAATGGGCGAAGTTCGATCATCGCGGATCTCCTGAAAAGGGCCCGTAGCGGCGTCAGGGGCCTACGGGCTTGGGTTGAAGCCTATGTAGGGCTTTTGCTCTTTTCGGAAAAGCCAGATAAATTAAGATAAAATATTCGAAGGAATAGAAATGTCAGAGCCGGGCGTCCCGACATTCGATCAGCTCCAGATCTTTCTCGCGGTGGTTGAAAACGGCAGTTTTGCCGGCGCCGGGCGCAAGCTCAATCGCGCGACCTCGGTGATTAGCTATGGCGTTTCCAATCTCGAGGCCCAGCTTGGCGTCGAATTATTCGACCGTGAAGCCACCCGGCGTCCGCGCCTGACGGAAGCGGGACAGGCCGTGCTCGCCGAGGCGCGCACCGTGGCGCATGGCATGGACGGGCTGCGCGCCAAGGTGAAGGGCATGCTCGAGGGGCTGGAGGCGGAAGTCCGGCTCGCCGTCGACGTGATGCTGCCCGCCGCGCGGCTCGGCGACGTTTTGCGCGCCTTCAGCCAGCAATATCCCACCGTCGCGCTGCGCCTTTCGGTGGAGGCGCTGGGCGCGGTGATGGGACTGGTGCTGGACCGCAGCGCCGTTCTCGGCGTCAGTGGGCCGCTGGTCGCCGAAAAGGACGAGATTGAGCGGGTCGCCGCCGGATCGATCGAAATGATTCCGGTGGCGGCTCCTGACCATCCGCTGGCCCGCGCCGGAAATTTGCCGCCCGGCGCCGGCCGCGACCATATCCAGCTGGTGCTGAGCGACCGTTCGACGCTGTCGGAAGGCCGCGACTTCGCCGTTTTGAGCCGGCGCACCTGGCGGCTGGCCGATCTCAGCGCCAAACACGCCCTGCTGCGCGAGGGCATCGGCTGGGGCAATATGCCGCTGGCCATGGTCGAGGCCGATCTCGACTCCGGCGCGCTCGTTAGGCTGGCGATGCCGGATTGTCCTGTCAGCGCTTATTGCCTTTCGGCGATCTACCGCCGCGATGCGCCGCCTGGCCCGGCGGCCTCCTGGCTGCTGCGTCAATTCGCGGCGCGCGGCGCGGGCGATCGGATCTAGACTGCTTTCCGCGGACGCCTCTTTTCTAAAAAGTCGAATATAATGTTGGATTTTATTCGGCTGTTCAGCAAAGCCTGCTGCTGCCAGAAATGACATCAGATGCACCGGACGCATCCGATTTCAATTCATAGCGTCAGCAAAGGGCAGCAACCATGAAACTCCTGCATGTCGATTCCAGCATTCTTGGCGCCGGCTCCGTCAGCCGCGCGCTTTCCACCGCGATTGTCGCCAGCGAAAAGAGCCGCCACGCCGATCTCTCCGTGACCTATCGCGACCTCGCCGCCGCACCTGTCGACCATCTCTCCGGCGCGCACCTGGCCGCCTTCCAGGGCGCGGCGCCGGAAGCGCCCTCGTTGCAGGCCGATGTCGCTTCTGGACAGGCGGCTTTGGAGGAATTTCTGGCGGCGGACATCGTCGTCATCGGCGCGCCCATGTATAATTTCTCGATCCCCAGCCAGCTCAAGGCCTGGATCGACCGCCTCGCCGTCGCCGGTAAAACCTTCCGCTACACCGAAAAGGGACCGGTCGGCCTCGCTGCCGGCAAGAAAGTGATCGTCGCCTCGTCGCGCGGCGGCTTCTATGGGCCCGATACGCAGGCCGCCTTCCTCGACCATCAGGAAAGCTATCTGCGTGGCGTGTTCGGCTTTTTCGGCATTGACGACGTGACCTTCATCCGCGCCGAGGGCGTCGCGCTGGGCGCCGAACAGCGGGAAAAAGCCATCGCCGCCGCCAGGGGCGAAATCGCCCAGATCGCCGCCTGATCGCTTCTGGCCGGGGCGTAAAACTCCGGCCGCACCCCCAAAAAAGGTCATCGAAAATGTTCCCTAGATTTCTTGTCGTTCCCGCCGCCGCCTTGCTGGCCGTTTCCTTGTCCTGCGCCGTGTGTGCGCAGGAAGTCATCCATGACCCTTCCGCCGTACAGGAAGGCGTCTATAGCGTCGAGCCCGCCCATACCCGCGTGCTGTTCAGCATCGACCACATGGGCTTCACCAATTACTTCGGCGAATTCCCCAATGTCAGCGGCGCGCTGACCCTCAATCCCAAGGCCGTCGGGACCAGCACGCTCGAAATTCGCATTCCCACGGCCTCGGTTTCGACCGGCAACGCCAAGCTCAATGGCGAGCTGGCCAGCGATCAATGGCTCGACGCGGCCAAATATCCGGAAATGCTGTTCAAGGCCGAAAAAATTGTTGCGACCGGCAAGGACACGGCCAATGTCACCGGCAACCTGACGCTGCATGGCGTCACCAAACTGGTGACTCTGGCGGTGAAGTTTCACGGCGCCGGCGTCAATGTGCTCGACAAGAAATATACCGTCGGCTTCGAGGCCGCCGGCAAGATCAAGCGCAGCGATTTCGGCGTGAAGGCCTACGCGCCTTTGATCGGCGACGACCTCGACCTGATCATCAGCGCCGCCTTCGAGCGGAGCTGATCGCAGCCTGAAGCGAAGCATGCCAAAGCCGGACCAATGCGCGTTTCCATCGCCCGATACAGCCAAACGGCGATCGCGCAGCACTGGGGGATGGTCGCGCTTGAAGTCGGCGTCGATGTGGATATTGCCGCCGCCGCGCGCTGAGGCAATCAAGGCAGGGTCGTCCAAAATGGGACTGATGGTTGACGGAATCTGGCGCGATCAATGGTACGACACCGCCGCCACAGGCGGAAAGTTCGAACGCCCGCAAACGGTTTTTCGCTCCCGAATCGAGGTCGGCGGGCCGTTCGAGCCGGAGCCGGGCCGCTATCATCTTTACGTGTCCTGGGCCTGCCCCTGGGCGCACCGGACGATGATCTACCGCAAGCTCAAAGGGCTCGAAGGGGCCATCTCGATCAGCTATGTCGAGCCCCTGATGCTGGAAAACGGCTGGACCCTCGCCGAGGGCGCCGACCCCTTGTTTCAGGCCCGCGCGCTTTGGCAGATCTACGCCAAGGCCGATCCGAATTATTCAGGCCGCGTCACCGTGCCGCTGCTGTGGGATCGCCAGCGGGCGACGATCGTCAATAATGAATCGGCCGAGATCATCCGGATGTTCGACGCCTGGCCCGGCGCGCGCGGCGAATTGTTGCGCCCGCCGGAATTGGCCGGAGAAATCGACGCTTTGAATGCCGCGATCTATCCGGCCATCAATAATGGCGTCTATCGCGCCGGCTTCGCCACGACCCAAGGCGCCTATGACGAAGCCTACGACCAGGTCTTCGCCATGCTCGACGAACTGGAGCTGCGGCTGAAATCCAGAAATTTCTTGCTCGGCGACAGGCCGACCGAAGCCGACTGGCGATTGTTCACAACGCTCATCCGCTTCGACGCGGTCTATCACGGGCACTTCAAATGCAATCGCTCCCGCCTGGCCGATTTTCCCGAACTTTGGGATTTTACGCGCACGCTCTACCAAATGGCCGGCATTGCTGAAACGGTGCGGTTCGACGAGATCAAGACCCATTATTATGGCAGCCACCGGATGATCAATCCGACCGGCGTCGTGCCGAAAGGGCCGGACCTCGATCCTTGGACGCCAACCAAACGCCATGGGTGAAATCGACGCCATGCATGTTTGGGGCAATCGACTGGCGTCTCGACCTTGAAGACGTTCGGAGCGGGCTGAATTTTACCGCAACGCCAGCCGCCTGCACGCGCCTTTCCGGAAGCTCAAGATCGGGAGGCTTTGGCGAGCCATGCGCGTATGCCTTCGAGACTGCGGAAATCTTCGGTGCTGCGCGCGCGAAGGTTGGGATATGCCTCGTCCGCCATCGCCGCCAGCGCCCTCCCAGGGCCCAGCTCCAGGAAGGTGTCGACGCCGGCTTCGACGCAAGCCTCGAGACACCCCGCCCAATCGATGGTGTGCGAGATCTGGGCGGCGAGCTTGGCCTGCCCCTCTCCCACATTTATCACAGGCCTGGCATCAATGCCGCTGAAAAGGCGGACGCCAGGCCTGCGCGTCAGCGTTTCATGCGCGGCCAGCGCCTTGGCAAAGCGCTGGCTGGCCTCGGCAAGCCGCGGCGTGTGCGAGGCGACATTGACTTTGAGGGGACCCGCTTTCGCCGCTCCCAGGTTCAACGCCTCGGCGCAAAGCCCGTCGAGCTCCTTGCGGCCGCCGCCAATGACGAACATCTCGCCCGGATTGACGATGGCCACGTCGCAAGCGCGGCGTGCGCAAAGCCCGTCGATCTTGTCGCGGGGGAGGCCGCGCACGAACGCAAGGCCATCGCCCGGGCGGCTGTTGGCGTCCATCGTCAAGGCGCGCTGGCGGGCAAGATCGACGACCGCCGCAGACGAGTAAAGTCCGGCGCAGCCCCAGGCCGCCAGTTCGCCGATGCTGTAGCCAGCGATCGATATTCTTGCGCCGAATGTGTCTTTCAGCGCCGCGAAGGCGGCAAGGGCCTGTGTCACACAAAGGATCTGGCCTGCCACATTGGCGTGGGTCGCCTGCTCATCGGCCTCCCGGATAAAACGGCGCGGGTCGCTGCCGAGCGCTTCTTGCGCCGCCGCGAAAACGCCCGCCGCTTCCGGCGCCTCCGCAGTGAGGGCGAACATGGCTTCGTGTTGAGTGCCCTGGCCGGAGCAGAGGATGGCGAGCGTCATGCGATCTCGCCGCTCTTTGCCGGGCCAGCGGCCTGCTCAGGATTTTTGCCGATCGCATGCACGAAAAGGCTCATGCTCAAAAGATCGGCCGAGCCCCCGGGGCTAAGGCGCCGCGAGACAAATTCGGCATGAATGCGCGCGGCCTCCGCGCGCCATCCCGCCGCGGCGACGCCGCCGCCATCGAGAAACTCCCTCGCACGCCTGCGGGCGAATGCAAGGCCCGCGGCGCCGCCGCGATGCAGCAGGTTGGTGTCGAGAACGCCTTCGATGAGAGCGAAGATCGCCTGAACGCGCGCGGCCTCCGGGTCATTTGGCGCGAGCCTGAAGCCTTCCGCAAGCGCTGGCGCCCCAATATCATAGACGCTTGGAAATCCCGCCGCCGCCTCTCCGCGCGCGCCGGTCGCCCCGTAAACCTGAAGCGCTCTCGATCCGTGGCTGTGCAATGGAATGGGTCCTTTGACGATGGCCAGCCCATAGCGGCGCTGGATCGTCTCGCCGAGACCCTCGCCGTCGCGATCCCTGGCGCCTGCCGCCGCACAGAGAAGGCCAAGGCCGAAGATCGCCCCGCGATGCGAATTGACGCCGCCCGTCGCTTCCAGCATCGCCGCCTCCGCCGCAACGCCGATGGCGCGCAGGCGATCCATTCCGGCGCCCGCTGTTCCCGCCGCCGCGAGCGCCGTGAAAAACGGCTCCAGGGCGGAAGCGCTGCGGTAAAGCATGGCGGCGTTCATGTCGTGGTGGCTGCCATTGTCGATATGACTGACCAGTCCCGGCTTGGGCCAGGTTTCGACCTCCAGGCAGAGACAGGACATGGCCAGCGCGCCGATCGATTCCGGCGCAAGCGCCGCCTCTCTTTTGCAGCAATCATATTCGCGCGCGGGTTGATCGACGCGGAGCGGCGGCGCGAAGCTCATGAAGCCGCCAGCCAATCTTTTGTTTCTCCATGATGACCATCATCATAGCCAAGGAAAGCGTCGCGCCGCCCCATAGCTGCTCCTGCAAGGGACTTGATCAAAACCTCGCCAGCGCCGGAGGACAGCTCGCGCCAGTGAACGGCGCCCAGGTTCTCCCGGATGATCTCGCCATCGAGGCGCATCGGCGCCTTAGCCTCGATCATTGTCAGACCCTCGAGCAGCGCCCGCACAGGCGCCTGCGGCGTCAGGGGAAACAGAAGATCGAGATCGGAAGACGAGCTCAGATAATCGAGGCCTGTCAGCGCGGACCAGGCGACAGCGCCGAACGCGCGGACTTCGACGCCGACGCGAGCGCCAAGCTCGACGATCGCCTCTATCGTCGCTCGCCACGGGTCGGGGACCATGGGCGCGCCAGCGTCGAGGGGCGGCGGGGGCTCAAGCGTCAGCACCGCGGCGGGCGCAAGCTGCAGGGCGATCCGCTTTTTGCCGTGCGACGGCGGCAAGGCGATCCCCATGGGAACCAACCCCGGAGCGTCGCGGGGCGTCCGGCGCCTCGCGATGAGAGGTCGTGAAAGCGCGGCCCAATCGATCAGGAGAGCTTCGTTCGCAAGTTCGGCGCGCTCGCGCAGCGCCAGCCCGTAAGCACAGGCGTCGACGCGCAGAAAAGCGTGTCGCGCGGGGGATACCGGCGTCCCCCATCCGGAGCGGGCAGGCTCAAGCATCGCCGGCCACGAGGGACTTTACCCGCGCAGCGATGTCAGCGGCTTTCGGGCGACCGCCTCTCTCCTTGCCAAGGAGATCGCGGCGATCCTCCGTTTCCTGCTCACGCTCAAGCAGCGCGGATAATTGCGCCGCCAGCGATTTTTGCGGATCCCATGTTTCCAGCACCGCGCCGGTCTGCGCAAGATTGTCGAGGCCCGGCGCGAACACCGGGGTGGACTTCGCTTTCTCTTTCAAGACGTCGATCGACAGTTTCGTCACCCGCGACATCGAGGGCAGGTCCATCACCTCGGGGTCGGCGCCGGGCAGGGCGACCAGGATCTGCGTCGAAAGGGCGGTCGCGATGAATGCGCCCGCCGCCGTGTGTCCGTAGAGCAGGCCTATCGTCGGAATGCCCAGCATTTGCGCGAGGATCAGGCTTTTTGACAGGTGCGCGAGGTATTCGCTGAGGCCCAGCATCTCGTCGCGCTTGCTCATGCGCTGGCTGTCGCTATCGATGAGAACCAGCAGCGGGCCCCGGTGTTTGGCCTCGATGATCGACATCACCTTGCCCGCCAGTTTTGCGGCGCCATCGACGCCGAGCGCCGTTCTATTGGCGACGCCGATAATTTCCGCACGACCGCCGGACGCCAGCGCGCCGGAGCCTGCGACGAGACCCTCATTGTCGACCGCGACGTCATGGCCCCCGGGAAACAGTGAAGCCAGGATATCATCGAGCGTCATGGCTTTTCTCCTGAACCTTGTCGGCGATTTCAACGAATGCGTCGGCGTCGAGGTCGGGGATTTGCGTCGGCGCGGCGATGCCGAGTCCGGCCCAGATCTCGGTGGCGTCCTTGCAGCCGCCAAACCGCTCGAGGCGCTTCTCAAGCCGGGCCTGTTCTGCCAGCATGGAGGAAAGATCGAAACGCGGCGCGGATTCGATCAGTTGCAAAGCCGCCGCCCGAAAACTCTCGATCGTATCGTCGGCGAAGGCGTCGGCGACGCCAAGGAGCCTGCGGCCCTTGCCGCCCATGGTCCGCCAGACCAGCGCTCGATCCGCGGAATCGAACTCTTCGACGCCTTTGTTGGTCTCGATCACTTCGGGGCCCGAGACGCTGATGCGGCCCTGCTCGGAGACGACGAGGCCGCTGCAGCAGCCTGAGATCAAGCCGCCGCCGCCGTAGCAACCGGCTCGCCCGCCGATCAGGCCGATCACGCGGCCGCCAGCGGCGCGCAGTTCGAGCATCGCCCGCATGATTTCGGCTATCGCCAGTTCCCCGGCATTGGCTTCCTGCAGCCTGACCCCGCCCGTATCGAACAGGATGAGGACGGCGCGGACGCCGTCGCCCGCGGCGCGGGCGGCGCGCAAAATTCCGGTGAGCTTGGCGCCATGGACTTCGCCGAAAGCGCCGCCCATGAAGCGGCCTTCCTGCGCCGCCACCAGCACCGGCTGATTTGACAGCGTTCCGCGCCCGATAATCATGCCGTCGTCGAATTGCTTCGGCAGGTCGAAAATCTGGAGATGCGGGCTTTCCTCGCGCGCCTCCGGGCCGATGAATTCCTTGAAACTGCCAGCGTCGAGCAGGCTCTGGACGCGGGCGCGGGCGCTCGCCTCGTACCAGCTGGGCGGCCTGTTCATCGGGCCTGGATCGGCGTTCGGCAAGGCGCTCAAACTCTGTCCTCCTCGATCGTCCGCACGCCCTGGGCGAGCCGCAACGCCACGGTGTCCGGCCGCGCCCCGCCATCATTGATCGACAGGCGCAATCCGCCGGGTGAATAGCGCTCGACGAAATCGGCGACCACCGCCGCCCAGACCTCGCCGAACCCGTGCGCGGCGGTCGCGATTTCGACGACGCAATCCTGTTCGGGCAAGACGCGCTCGACCAGCACTTCGAGATTGCCGGAGGCGACGACCCCGACGATTGCCTGACGCTGGCCGCCGCCGGCCGGCTTTTCGGTCTTGTGACGAAATGTCAGATTTTCCATTCGTCGGTGTCCTCACCAGTTACGGAATTTCGACGGCGGCCGGTAAAGTCCGCCAGACCAGCGCACGATATCCTTGATGGATCGCGCGGCCAGCAGGCTGCGGTCGGCGTCGAGCACGTCGACGCCAAGGTCTTCGGGCCGCTGGATGACGCCGCGCTCGCGCAGCCGCTGAACCATTTTGGCGTCGCGCCGGCGGCCGACCTCGGTATAGCCGGCGACGCCGCGCACGGCCTGCTCGCGCTCGTCCTTGTCGCGGCAGAGCAGGAGATTGGCGATTCCCTCTTCGGTGACGATATGCGTCACGTCATCGGCGTAAATCATCACCGGCGCCAGGTCGAGGTTGAGCTTTTCCGCCAAAGCCAGCGCGTCGAGTTTTTCGACGAAGGTCGGGACGTTCTTCTCGCCGTAAGTCTCGCCAATCTGCACGACGAGCTTGCGGCCCCGTCGCAGCGCAGGCACGCCGTCGGGGTCCGCCTCCTTGCCCGCCTTGAGCCAAGGCTCGCTAGGGTGCCGGCGGCCGCGCGCATCGGAACCCATGTTCGGCGCGCCGCCGAACCCGGCGATGCGCGAAGTGGTCACCGTTGAACTATTGCCGTTGACATCGATCTGCAAAGTCGAGCCGATGAACATGTCGCAGGCGTAGAGACCAGCGGTCTGGCAGAAGGCGCGATTGGAACGCAGCGATCCGTCGGGTCCGATGAAATAGATGTCGGATCGCGCCGACATGTAGTCGTCCATGCCCACTTCCGACCCGAAGCAATGGATCTGTTCGACAAAGCCCGATTCGATCGCGGGAATCAGGGTTGGGTGCGGGTTGAGCGCCCAATGTGTCGCGATCTTGCCCTTGAGGCCGAGACGCTCGGCGAAAGTCGGCAGCAACAGTTCGATCGCCGCCGTGTTGAAGCCGATGCCATGGTTGAGCCGCTTCACGCCGTAAGGCACATAGATGCCCTTGATCGCCAGCATGGCGGTCAGGATCTGGGTCTCGGTGATCGCACCCGGGTCGCGGGTGAAAAGCGGCTCGACATAAAAGGGCTTGCCCGCCGGGACGATGAAATGCACGCGGTCGCCGGGAATATCGACGCGGGGAACGGTGTCAACGATGGCGTTGACCTGCGCGATGACCACGCCGCTCTTGAAAGCGGTCGCCTCGACGACCGTCGGCGTGTCCTCGGTGTTGGGACCGGTATAGAGATTGCCGTCGCGGTCGGCGCTGACCGCGGCGATCAGGGCGACGTTGGGGGTGAGGTCGATGAAGTAGCGGGCGAACAGTTCCAGATAGGTGTGCACCGCGCCAAGATCGATCTGGCCGCCGAACAGCATCTTGGCGATGCGTCCGGCCTGCGGGCCGGAATAGGCGTAATCGAGACGCTTGGCGACGCCGGTCTCGAACACGTCGAGGTGTTCGGGCAGGACAACGCCCGATTGCACCATGTGGAGATCGTGGATCCTGGCCGGGTCGGCCCCGGCGAGAGCGGACGCAAGAAGATCAGCCTGTTTCTGGTTGTCGCCCTCAAGGCAGACGCGGTCGAAGGGCCGAATGACCGCCTCGAGAAGGGCTGTGGCCTGGCCCGCGCTGACGATTTTACCGTCCGCCAGTGCGGAACCCGCGGCGATCCGCTTCGCCAGCTCCACTCGGTCCGCGCCCCATTGCCTCATCGGCTATCTCCCTGGACAGGAATTCTCCCACACTCCGACGTTTTGACGCCGGTTTTTTTTACGAGGCGCTGCCGACCCGCATTCGGGCGCCGACGCTCAACGCGCGAGCGTGGCTGTCGGTTTCATCGTGACGCCGTAGGGGGCGAATCGATGCGTTCGCCGCCGGCCCGTCCGATCTCGCTGTGTTTCGAAGTCTTTTTGCCGCGCTGAAACCTGGCGATCTGGAACGATAAGGCCTAGCTAACCGTTAGGCGTATCAAATTACCCCGATCATCTGCTTCCGTCGAGGAAAATGAAGTTCAAACTCAGGGATTGGACCTCTCTCCAGCAGCTGGCGCGTCGTGGCGCGGCAGCCGGACTTCCTGCAAGAAAAAATTGCGTCAAGAAAAAACGTGAATCAACAACAGAGCGCAAAATTTGCTGATGAAATGCTTCTGCACCGACTCGTTCTCGAAGGCTTTCGCCCAAGGACGTTCCGTTCAGGAGGCCAATCGGGAGGATTGTTCATGGAAACAATGATTCTGAATGCTCTTGCTCCGGTTTTCTTCGTGATGGCCATGGGCTATTACGCCGGCTACCGAAAGATGATCGACAATCAGAAGGTGGCCACCCTCAACCTTTTCGTGATGCATTTCGCCCTGCCTTCCGCTTTGTTCACGGCGATTTCACGAACGCCCCGTCAGGTGATCTTGGACAACGGGCAGTTGATGGGGATTTTGACCCTGTGCATGTTCGTTGTCTATGCGCTGACGCTGTTCCTGCAATTCAAGTATTTCCACGTGGAGACCGGCAAAGCCGCGGTGCAGACCCTGACGGTGGCCCTGCCCAATTACGCTTCGGTCGGCTTGCCGCTGCTGCTCAGCGTCTACGGGCCGTCCAGCGCCCTGAGCGTGGCGGTGGCGATCGCCGTCGGCTCCGTCACGGTTTCGCCATTGACCCTGGTGCTGCTGGAAAGCGCCCACGCGACCGACAAGGTGTCTCCGGCGAAGCTGTTCCTGCTAGCCGTCCTGCGCACGGTCAAGCGTCCGATTGTGT
>NZ_JBKQOU010000276.1:0-8294 GCF_052145335.1 Rhodoblastus sp. | reverse complement strand
GCCGCCGCCGCCCGAAGCGCGCTCGAAGCGGCCGGGGAAAAGGTCGATGCAGCCGACTTTTCCCGCGCTTGCGCCAGGGCGGCAGGCTCGGTGCGGGAAGCCTTGCGGCTGATGTCCAGCGCCGACTCCGAATTCGACGCTTTGGTGGAGCGCGCCTTGTCGCAATTGCCGGCGGTCGATTGGCGCAATGTCCATCGGATCGCCGACCGCGTGGTCGGGCGCGGGCGTGAGACCGAATATGACGCCTTTCTGCAAGCCGTCTTCGCCTGGCTCGCCGCCGCCCTGCGCCGCGATGAGGGCCGGGGGCCGCGCGCCCTCGCGCCTTACGCCATGGCCTGGGAGCATCTGGAGCGCGAGGCGCGCGATCTCGAAATATTCAATCTCGACAAAAGGGCCTTCGTGCTCATCGTCTTTTCGCAATTGACGGCAGCGGAAAGCGCCGCCCGCGCCGCCCTGAACCCGCACCTGATCTCATAGGTGAAAACCTGTGAGATCAGGTTGGGAGCGAATGCGACGCCGAGCTGATGCGAGGAGTTCGCCGACCGCGACCTCGCGGTCGGCGAGAAAAATAAAATGAGGTTGTTTTGAACGAAGCTCCCCTGATCGAAACTTTCCAGTACCGGCTCCTCGCCTGCGACGGCGGCGCCCGTCTCGGCGAGATTTTCACCCCACGCGGCAAAATTCGCACGCCGGCCTTCATGCCGGTCGGCACCGCCGCCACAGTCAAGGCGATGTATCCCGAGCAGGTGCGCGAACTCGGCGCCGACGTGGTGCTGGGCAATACCTATCACCTGATGCTGCGCCCCGGCGCGGAGCGCGTCGCTTCGCTCGGCGGCCTGCACAGGTTCATGAACTGGCCTTATCCCATCCTCACCGACAGCGGCGGCTTCCAGGTGATGTCGCTGGCGAAACTGCGCAAGCTCGACGAGAACGGCGTGACCTTCCAGTCGCACATCGACGGTTCGAAACACGTGCTGACGCCGGAACTGTCGATGGAGATTCAGCGCCTGCTCGGCTCCGATATCCAGATGCAGTTCGACGAATGCGTGAAACTGCCTTGTTCGACCGAGGAGGCGGAACGCGCCATGCGCCTGTCGCTGCGCTGGGCCGAACGCTCGCGCAACGCCTTCGGGACCCAGCCCGGCCACGCCTGTTTCGGCATCGTGCAGGGCGGGGCCGAGCCGACGCTGCGCATCGAGAGCGCCAAGGCGCTGGCGGACATGGATTTTCACGGCATGGCGGTCGGCGGGCTGGCGGTCGGCGAGCCGCAGGCGATCATGCTGGCGATGATCGAAACGGTCATGCCGCATCTGCCCGAGGACAAGCCGCATTACCTTATGGGCGTCGGTTCGCCCGACGACCTGATCGAATCGGTGGCTCGCGGCATCGACATGTTCGATTGCGTCATGCCAACGCGCGCCGGACGGCACGGCCTCGCCTATACGCGCTTCGGCAAGATCAATCTGCGCAACGCCCGCCATGCCGACGATCCGCGCCCCCTCGACGAAAAATCCTCATGCCCGGCGGCGCGCGATTATTCGCGCGCCTATCTGCATCACCTGATGCGCTGCGAGGAAATATTGGGGATGATGCTGCTGACCTGGGTCAATCTGGCCTATTATCAGGAACTGATGGCCGGCATGCGCGGCGCGATCGCGGAAAGAAACTTCGCCGATTTCCGCCGCCGGACCAAGGAAGACTGGGGCAGGGGCGGGGAGCCGCTGGGTTCCTGAAATTGAAAGAGCGGAAAGACCTTTTGATCTTTCCGCTCTGCCTCGCCTTGTCCCATCTCGCATCGAAGAAGCCGAATACGGTCCACTCCCCAGCGCCTCCCGGCAATTCGATACGAAAAACGTCCTCCCGCGACTTGGACTGCAAGCACGCGCCGATTTTCCGGCTGCGACTATCCCTTGGGATAGCGGCGGTACGTTAATCGAAGGATTTGGGGTTGTCATCAAGCCTTTGGAGGGAACGTGAGAAAAAAAACTACGTAAGTGGTCGGCCGCAAGGGATCTAATCTCCGCGCACTCAAACTCGCGCCATCCCGCTCCTTCTTGGGGTCCGCGACCGCATCGCCTTGCCTCGCCCCGGCACATACCTTATCGAAGCGCTTCGACAGGACAGGCCGCCATGAAAGATTTGCACGAAGAAATCCGCCAGCATCACGACAAGGTATTGATCGTCGATTTTGGCTCGCAAGTGACGCAGTTGATCGCGCGGCGGGTGCGCGAGGCGGGGGTCTATTGCGAAATCGCGCCTTTCCAGTCTGCCGAAAAAGCCTTCGACCAGATCCAGCCCAAGGCCGTGATACTCTCTGGCGGCCCCGCCTCGGTGACGGAGCCCAATTCTCCTCGCGCGCCGCAAAAAATCTTCGACGCCGGCGTGCCGATCCTCGCCATCTGCTATGGCCAGCAGACCATAGCCGAGCAGCTTGGCGGCGCGGTGGAAGGCGGTCATCACGCGGAATTCGGCCGCGCCAATGTGGAAATCATCGAAGACTCGGCGCTGTTCGACGGCGTCTGGAGCATTGGCGGCTCCTATCAGGTGTGGATGAGCCACGGCGACCGCGTCACAAATCTGCCGGAAGGTTTCACCGTCAAGGCGCGCAGCGAAAACGCCCCCTTCGCCGTCGCCTCGGACGAAAAGCGCCGGATATTCACCACCCAGTTTCACCCCGAAGTGGCGCATACGCCGGACGGCGCCAGGCTCCTCGCCAATTTCGTCCACAAGGTCGCCGGACTGAAGTCCGACTGGACCATGGCGGCCTTTCGCGGCGAAGCCGTCAAGGCCATCCGCGAACGGGTCGGGCAGGGGCGGGTTCTCTGCGGCCTCTCCGGCGGCGTCGACTCGGCTGTCGCCGCCGTGCTGATCCACGAGGCCATCGGCGAAAACCTCACCTGCGTCTTCGTCGATCACGGCCTGCTGCGACAGGGCGAAGCGGGAGAAGTCGTCACCCTGTTCCGCGACCATTACAATATCCCGCTGGTCCATGTGCAAGCGGAAGACCTGTTCATTTCGGCGTTGGAGGGCGAGGCGGACCCGGAAACCAAGCGCAAGACCATCGGCCGGCTGTTCATCGAGACCTTTGAGGCGGAAGCGAAAAAAATCGCCGCCGACGGGCGCGGGGCGCCGGAATTTCTCGCCCAGGGCACGCTATATCCCGACGTGATCGAAAGCGTCTCCTTCACCGGCGGCCCCTCGGTGACGATCAAGAGCCACCATAATGTCGGCGGCCTGCCCGCGCGCATGAACATGAAACTGGTCGAGCCTTTGCGCGAATTGTTCAAGGACGAAGTGCGGGTGCTGGGACGCGAACTCGGCTTGCCGGAAGCTTTTGTCGGCCGCCATCCTTTCCCCGGTCCCGGCCTCGCTATCCGCTGCCCCGGCGGCATCACCCGCGAAAAGCTCGAAATCCTGCGCAAGGCCGACGCGGTCTATCTCGACGAAATACGCAAGGCCGGGCTTTATGACAAGATCTGGCAGGCTTTCGCCGTGCTGCTGCCGGTGCGCACCGTCGGCGTGATGGGTGATGGGCGCACCTACGACCACGTCTGCGCCTTGCGCGCCGTGACCTCGGTGGACGGCATGACGGCGGATTTTTATCCCTACGACATGGCCTTCCTCGGCCGCGCCGCGACCCGCATCATCAACGAGGTCAAGGGCGTCAACCGCGTGGTCTATGACGTGACGTCCAAGCCGCCGGGGACGATCGAGTGGGAATGAGGGAGATCGCGATTTGAAGTTTCAAGTTACGGTCATTCCCTCTGGAAACGCCACTGCTGTCGAAGTCCCCGCCGAAGTCATGCAGGCCCTGGGCCCCGAAGCACAGAAGTGCGACAACGCCGGATCGGCAAGCTGGTTGCGGCTTTGAGGCGCTGACGGAAAGTATCGGATCAGCTGTTCTGACCGCGCATGAAAGCAGCCCCGATTCATGGTAAGTTTCTCGTTCCGGCGTGCAACCTGAAGGATAGATTTACTCGTCCAGCGTGGGGGCGCCGGCTGCGCTGCGACTTGGGAGGAGGGAAATCGCGATGTCGCTCAGAATCAACTCCGAAGCTCCGAATTTCACCGCGCAGACCACCCAGGGCCCGATCAACTTTCACGACTGGATCGGCTCCAGCTGGGTCATCCTGTTCAGCCATCCCAAGGATTTCACCCCGGTCTGCACCACCGAACTCGGCTATATGGCCGGCCTGCTGCCGGAGTTCGAAAAGCGCAACACCAAGATCATCGGCCTGAGCGTCGATCCGGTCGACAATCACGAGCGCTGGGCCAAGGATATCGAGGAGACCCAGGGCCACGCCGTCACCTATCCGATGATCGGCGACACGGACCTCAAGGTCGCCAAGCTCTATGACATGCTGCCGGAAGAAGCCCATGGCGAAGCCGGCGGCCGCACCGCCGCCGACAACGCCACCGTGCGTTCGGTCTTCCTCATTGGCCCGGACAAGAAGATCAAGGCTTCGCTCACCTATCCGATGACCACCGGCCGCAATTTCGATGAAGTGCTGCGCCTGCTCGATTCCGTCCAGCTGACCGCCAAACATGTCGTCGCCACGCCGGTCAACTGGAAGCCGGGCGAAGATGTCATCATCCCGCCGTCGGTTTCCGACGAAGCCGCGAAAGTGAAATATCCCGACGGGTGGAAGACCGTGAAGCCCTATCTGCGCGTGGTCGCCCAGCCCAACGGTTGAACGGAAAAAGCTTTCGTCCGTTTAGGACTCAAGTGAACCTATTTGCTCCGGCGTTTGCGCCGGGGCATGGCGCATGATCCTCAATTTGCGCGTGGGGCGCGAGAGCCATGATCTTTCGGCAGCTGTTCGAGCCGGTCTCGTCGACTTACTCCTACCTGCTGGCCAGCCGGCGCGGCGGCGAGGCCCTGATCATCGATCCGGTGTTGGAGAAGGTCGATCGCTACCTGCAATTGATGAAGGAACTCGACGTCCATCTGGTCAAGGCAGTGGACACCCATCTTCACGCCGATCACATCACCGGCCTCGGCGCGCTGCGGGATCGCACCCATTGCATCACGGTGATGGGCGAGCAAAGCAAGGTCGACGTCGTGTCGATCCGCGTGACCGACGGCGATCTGCTGGAGATCGAGGGAATCGGCCTCGATGTGATCTACACACCGGGACACACCGATGATTCGTATAGTTTCCTGCTTGGCGACCGCGTCTTCACCGGCGACACCTTGCTCATCCGGGGGACAGGTCGGACCGATTTCCAGAACGGCGATCCCCGAATGCAATATGAATCGCTATTCGGGCGTCTTTTAAAGCTGCCGGACGAAACGCTGGTCTTTCCCGCCCATGACTACAAAGGCGACACTGTCAGCACCATCGGCGAGGAGCGCGCCTATAATCCGCGCCTGCAAGTCAAATCCGTCGACGAATATGTCGAACTGATGAATAGCCTGCGCCTGCCCAATCCGAAAATGATGGATGTCGCGGTGCCCGCCAATGTCCATCAGGGTCTGGCGCAGGAGCAGATCGCCCGGCGCGGCTGGGCTTTTTCGCCGCAACAGGCCAGGGCGCTGATCGGCCGGCCGGACGTGGCTCTGATCGATCTGCGCGAAAAACAGGAGCGCGAGCGCCACGGCGAAATCCCCGGCGCCCTGCACCTGTCCTATCACGACCTGCAGGAGAATATTTCCCCGAGCGGCGTGTTGCATGTGCTCGGCTCGGAGCCAGGCAAGACATTGTTGTTTTATTGCGCCGCCGGTGAGCGTTCGGCTATGGCGGTACAGGCGGCGCAGGACGCCGGCCTCACCGGCGCCCGCCACATCGAGGGCGGCATCATCGCGTGGAAACGCGAAGGCGGCGCGCTGGCCTGAGCCCCAATAGCAGGGCGATCAGCGAAAGCTCGGTGGACGTTTCATCTAATTTGGCGCGCCGCTTGCTTTTCGCCCGGCGCAGCTTTGCTCCGCCGAAAGCGGACATAGATGCTGCGTCGGACAATCCCATTCGGAGGGCAATGCATGGCGGAGAGCAAGGTGACAGTCGATGAGAAGGGCGACGGCAAATGGGGATGTTTCCTGCATCTGCCGGATCATGACGAGCCGGTTTTTCTCGGCAAGGATTTCAAGAGCGAGGAACGCGCCGAAAACTGGCTCAACACCTCGGAAGCCGTGACCGCCATCGACATGATGACGCGGAAATTCAAGAAATAACATCTGTGCCAACCCCAGTCCTTGCGGGCCTCCGCAAGGACTGGTTCAGGGCAGGGGCTTTCTCGCCTTCTCCGTAAACGCGGAACATCGAGGGCTGTGCTTGTCGATTGCGTTCAAACAAAACGGCTAAATTCATGGACTGGGCATTTCGTGGAAGCATCTGACGTAAATCGGATTTATGTCGAAGTTTGCGGACGCCTGAGCACGCCGGATGTTACGTCGACGATGGTTGGCTGAATCTGCAGGCGTTCGTGCAGAATAATTTTGCCTCTTTTGGCGTGATGATGCGAAGCCTGTTTGATGAGACGCTTGAACCATTCAACAACCGGTCAGTGGAATCCTGCGTTTAGATGGACTGCGCACGTATGGAGCGATCAAGCATGATTTCGAGACTTGGGTCCCGAATTTTTCCGAACGCGGCGTGATCCTTTTCCATGACAAATGTGTTCACGACCAAGATTTTGGCGCCTTGGCGGTTATGGGAGGAACTCTCTCAGCGTCATCCGCATTTCAGCACGATTTTAAGTTCCATAATATAGATTATGCGAATCTGCGATTGAGGAAGCTGCTCCCCCACAACGGATTAAGTCCCCGCAGCGGTCTTCTTAAAGCGTCAGCCTCCACCATGCGGCGGGACGGCGCTTTTGTGAAAACGAGGGCCTCAGCGACAAGCCCAACCCCAAGCCCGTTTCACGCAATTGTGAACCCTGCTGCGATCAAGGGCGATTGGCTGTGACGAAACGGCTTTTCACGGCAAAAGCCTGCATTTTCGTTAGTCTGCGCGCATTTTTCCGCCGCAAACAATCTAGCAGATCCGCCCATTTGCTGCTAAAAGACTATTGCGCGGGCTTTGGAATAAAAAAATCACACACCATCGGCTAGCGTTTCCGCTCGACCAAAGACGGTTGGCGCGGGAGCATGGCGACGCTTGATCGTTTTTCGATCCGGGCGTCCTGAATGAAATGAGTCGGAGATTAATAGGCGGACATGAGCAAAGGTAGAGATTTTCGAGGACCCAGGAAGCGCGGATTTGATGATGATGCGCCCTCACCGTATGACGCCCCGCGCCAGTTTCGCCAGCCCCGCGCGCCGTTCGGCAGTCCGCCCATGGGCGGAGGCTTTGGCGGCGGCGAAGGCGGTTTTTCCGCCTCTCCATCTTCCGCTCCCGCTGGCGGCGGCGCGACAGTCGACGCCGTCGTGAAATGGTTCAAGGGCGACAAGGGCTTCGGCTTCGTCGAGCTGGCCAACGGCAGCGGCGACGCTTTCCTGCATATTGGCGCATTGCAATCTGCCGGCTTTGAATCCGTGCCGCCCGGCGCCAAGATGAAGGTTCAGGTCGCCAATGGCGTCAAGGGCCAGCAGGTCACCCGAGTGCTGGAAGTCGATACCGCCGGCGCCGCCGAACGGGCGCCGCAGCGCTCCTTCGACTCGCCGCGTCCGCCGGCGCGCCGCGCTCCAGACCTTTCCTCCGCCGTCGATATCGAAGGCGCGGTGAAGTGGTTCGACGGCGCCAAGGGCTTTGGCTTCGTCCAGGCCAACGATGGCGGCAAGGACGTTTTCGTCCATATCTCGATCCTCGGCGCGGCAGGCATTTCCCAACTGGCCGAAGGCCAGCCGGTGATGATGAAGGTCGTCGACACCCAGAAGGGTCGCGAAGCTGTCGCCATTTCGCTCGCCTGAGCTTTTGGCTGCCGTGAATTGATTCGGAGCAGGGCGGAAGCGCCCTGCTCTTTTCTTTTGGGATGGACACGAATATGCAGCCTTCGCGCGAAATTTCCCGCCTGCTGGCCATCATGGCCGCTTTGCGCACGCCAAACACCGGCTGCGCCTGGGATCTGGTCCAGGATTTCAAAAGCATCGCGCCCTATGCGATCGAGGAAGCCTGCGAAGTGGTGGACGCGATCGAGCGCGAGGATTTCGTCGACCTCCGCGACGAATTGGGCGACCTGCTGCTGCAAGTGGTCTTTCAAGCCCGCATGGCGGAAGAACGCGACCTGTTCGATTTCGGCGGCGTGGTCGAAGCCGTCACCAGCAAGATGATCCGCCGCCATCCCCATGTGTTCGGCGTGCCGGAACAGCGCACGCCGGAAGGAGTGGAAGGCGTCTGGGCGGAAATCAAGGC
>NZ_JBKQOU010000275.1:0-5245 GCF_052145335.1 Rhodoblastus sp. | reverse complement strand
GTGGCGCCGGGGCCGAATGGCCGCTCTCGCGCAAATTCGGCTGCGTCGAGGACATGGCGCCGCGCGTCCTCGAACACGCCCATCGCCTCGGACTCGTGGCGCATGGACTGTCCTTCCACGTCGGGTCGCAGCAACGCAATCCGCGCATGTGGAATCGCGCGCTGAAGTCGGCGGCGGCGGTGTTCCGGGATCTGGCCGAGCGCGGGATCAACCTGCAAATGGTCAATCTCGGCGGCGGATTCCCGACCCAATATCTGAAGCGCGTGTCGGCGGTGCGGACTTATGGCGACGCGATTTTTTCGGCGCTGCGACGACATTTCGGCAATCGCATCCCGGAGACGATCATCGAACCGGGTCGCGGCATGGTCGGCAACGCGGGCGTGATCGAGGAGGAAGTCGTGCTGATTTCCAAAAAATCGGACGACGACAAGGTGAAGTGGGTCTATCTCGACATCGGCAAGTTCAACGGGCTGGCCGAGACCATGGATGAGATGATCCGCTATCCGATCCGCACGGATTGCGATTCGGACCCGCGCGAGCCTTGCGTCTTGGCCGGCCCGACCTGCGATTCAGTCGATGTGCTCTATGAAAAGGAGCCGTATTTGCTGCCCATCAGTCTCGAAATCGGCGCGAAAGTGCTGATCGAGGGAACCGGCGCCTATACGACGACCTATTCCGCCGTTGGTTTTAATGGGTTCCCGCCTTTGAAATCCTACGTGATCTGAGTCCCGCGTCTCAGCTTTTTTCGAAAACAATCGCCGCCCCGCAACGGGCGGCGGCCTCCTCATCCCGTCCGTTGGCTCAGCCGGCGGCCGAAAAGTTCGGCCCGTGGAGGTCCGCATGATCCAGTTCGCCCAAACCGATCCCTGCTTCGGAGGCGCCGTCATCCGTCAGGAGACGTCGCAGGATTTTTTCGCGCGCGAAGCGTTGCTCGACCTTTCCTTCGGCGCGGAGCGCTGGCGCAAGACCTGCGAACGGCTGCGCCAGAATCGCCTGCCGGCGGAAGGGCTCGCCTTCTCCGCGCATGAAAATGGCGTTCTCGTCGGCACTTTGCGTTTCTGGTCGATCGCCGCCGGCGACGGCCACGATGCCCTGCTGCTCGGCCCGATCGCCATCGATCCGTTTATCCGCTCGCGCGGACTGGGCGGCCGCATGATCCGTCACGGCCTCTATGCTGCGCTAGAGCTTGGCCACGGCGCCGTGCTGCTGGTCGGCGACGCGCCCTATTATCAGCGCTTCGGCTTTTCCCGCGTCGGCGCGGAAAACCTCGACCTGCCGGGGCCTGTCGATCGGGCGCGTTTCCTCGCGCTGGAACTGCAACCCGGCGCGTTGGCCGGCGCCAGCGGAATGGTGCGCGCTACCGGCGCCTTCACTCATGATGCCGAATTCCTTCTTCGCGCGGCTTGAGCCTTTGTCGTCAAGCTGACATATCCGCCGTCAAAATAAAGCGACGCAAAAACCTGGGCCACTCCTCATGGCCCCGGGATTTGGCCTTGCCGCCCAATTCAACCGCTCTTCCAGATAAGGATGAAATCATGACAGACTGGCCCGTCCATGGCCGTATTTCCGGCCCGATCGTGGTGATCGGATTTGGCTCCATCGGAAAGGGTGCGCTGCCGTTGATCGAGCGCCATTTCGAATTCGACCACAAGCGCCTGGTGGTGATCGACCCGACCGACGTCGACAAGTCGCTCGCCGAAGAGCGCGGCTACGAGTTCATCAAATCAGCCGTCACCAAGGATAATTACCGCGAATTGTTGACGCCTTTGCTGACGCGCGGCGGCGGCCAGGGCTTTTGCGTCAATCTTTCGGTCGAAACCTCCTCGTTGGCGATCATGGAACTGTGCCGCGAAATCGGCGCGCTTTACATCGACACGGTGATCGAGCCCTGGGCCGGGTTCTATTTCGACACCCATCTCGGGCCGGAGGCGCGCTCCAATTACGCCTTGCGTGAGTCAGTGCTGGCTTCGCGCAGAAAGTCGCCGGGTGGAACCACAGCCGTCTCCTGCTGCGGCGCCAATCCCGGCATGGTGTCGTGGTTCGTCAAACAGGCTCTGGTCAACCTCGCCGCCGACCTCGGGGACAAGGCCCCGGAACCCACGACCCGCGAGGAATGGGGCGCCTTGGCGCAACGCCTCGGCGTCAAGGGCATCCACATCGCCGAACGCGACACCCAGCGGGCCAAGGAGCCGAAGCCGCGTGGAACTTTCGTCAACACCTGGTCGGTGGAAGGCTTTGTTTCAGAGGGCGTGCAGCCGGCGGAACTCGGCTGGGGCACGCATGAGACCTGGTTGCCGGACAACGGCCGCACCCATCATCACGGTTGCCGCGCGGCGGTCTATCTGCTGCAGCCCGGGGCCAACACCCGCGTGCGCAGCTGGACGCCGACTCCCGGCGCACAGTTCGGCTTCCTCGTCACCCATAACGAGGCGATTTCCATCTCCGACTATCTGACGGTGCGCAACGACAGGGGTGACGCCGTCTATCGTCCGACCTGCCATTACGCCTATCACCCGTCCGACGACGCGGTGCTGTCGCTGCATGAAATGTTCGGCAACGCCGGAAAGGTGCAGGACAAGTTCCACATCCTCAGCGAAAACGAGATCGTGGACGGCATCGACGAGTTGGGCGTGCTGCTTTTTGGCCACGCCAAGAACGCCTATTGGTACGGATCGCAATTGTCGGTCGAGGAGACCCGCAAACTCGCGCCCTATCAAAACGCCACCGGCTTGCAGGTGACCTCCGCCGTGATCGCCGGCATGGTTTACGCGCTGGAAAACCCCAACGAGGGCATTCTGGAAGCCGACGAGCTGGACTACAAGCGCTGCCTGGAAATCCAGACGCCCTATCTCGGCCCGATGGTTGGCGTCTACACCGACTGGACGCCGCTGACCAACCGCCCCGGCTTCTTCCCTGAAGATATCGACGAGAGCGACCCCTGGCAGTTCCGGAATATCCTGGTGCGGTGAGGCCGTCTCAAAAATCAGCCAGTGGAAGTCAATAGCTACGTCATGGCCGGCGTGCATCCGGCCATGACGGACGCCAGGAGCCGTGGGCGCCCGGAAATGCGAAAAGTGAAAAAGTGAAAAAGTGGAAAAGTGAAAATGGCGATGCGGAAACGCCATTTGCCAGGCCGACAATGTTCTTGTTTTGTTTCACGTGGAACACTTCGTCCCCACGGCTTGGCCGTCCCGTGCCTTGTCCTTGAAATAAAAGGATTTTTTTAAAGCCTGCCTTCGTCCCGAAAAACTTCGCGCCGCGCCGCCGTAAAACTCAACTTTGCGGTTGAGTTGGTGAAAACAGGTTGAAAACGAACGAAAATGAGCGGAAAGGAACGCAATTTTGTGCAAATCATCCGAAAACCGCGCCTTTTTTCCACATTTTTTTCACCTGCGTCGCGCTCGCTTTTTTTGCAACCTGAGCGCGATTTTGCCGCGCGGCAGATGCGCGCGCCCCAGCAGCGTCTCTGACCGGAGACTTGACTAGCGATCGACGTCGGAACAAGGGATTCCTTTCACAATTTTTCGCCGGGCCGGGAGAGTGGGCATGAGCAGCAATGAAACGGTCGCCCCTGACCAACGGCGGCGAATCATTGTTGCGAGCGTGATCGGGACGACGATCGAGTTCTTTGATTTTTACATCTATGCGACAGCCGCCGTCTCGATATTCCCGCTGCTGTTTTTTCCCAAAGGCGAAGGAACGGCCGCGCTTCTGGCCTCCATGGCCACTTTTGGCGTCGCCTTTGTCGCCCGGCCCATCGGGTCGATTCTGTTTGGCCATTTTGGCGACAGGGTGGGCCGCAAGGCCACGCTGATCGGTTCGCTGCTGCTGATGGGGCTCGCCACTTTCGCCGTGGGATTGCTGCCGCCTTACCACGCGATCGGATTGCTGGCGCCGGCGCTTCTTGCGATCCTGCGTTTCTGTCAGGGCCTGGGGCTGGGCGGCGAGTGGTCCGGCGCCGCATTGCTTGCCGCCGAGACCGCCGCGCCGGGGAAGCGCGCCCAGGCTGCGATGTGGCCGCAACTCGGGGCGCCCTTCGGCTTCATATTGGCGAACGGATTCTTCCTCGTCCTTACGACTGTCTTCGGCTTTCGTTCGGGCGCGGCGCAGGTCGACGATCGTTTTCTGGCGTGGGGCTGGCGCATTCCCTTCCTCCTGTCCATCGTCATGGTTCTGGTCGGTCTTTATGCGCGGATAAAATTGCAGGAAACGCCGGTTTTTGTCCGCGCCCTGGAACGCGGGGAAAAGCTGAAATCGCCCTTGATCGAAGTGGTGCGCAATAATTTTGGCGAGCTGGTTCGCGGCGCCTTCATCATGGTCGCCACCTACGGACTTTTCTATCTGATGACGACCTGGATCTTGTCTTACGCCATCGGCAAGGTCGAGCTGGGCCTGCTGGGCATAGACTATCGGGCGTTTCTTTATCTCCAGCTCATTTCCGTGGTTCTCTTCGCCGGGTTCATTCCCGTTTCGGGCTATCTCGCCGATCGCTTCGGACGACGCCGATTCCTGATCGCGGTGACGAGCGCGATCGTCCTGTTCGGCCTGAGCTTTGGCTGGTTTTTGTCGCGGGCCATCATGGGATCGGGAGATTCGGCGAACCTTGGCCTGATGCTGGTGTTCTTGTGCCTGGGCATGAGCCTCATGGGCCTCACCTTCGGCCCGATGTCGGCGCTCTTGCCTGAACTCTTCCCGACCAACACACGATACACGGGCTCCGGCATAGCCTATAACGCGGCCTCGATTCTGGGCGCCGCACTGACGCCTTTCGTGGCGACCTGGCTTGCATCCAGCTATGGTCCAGGATCCGTCGGCCTCTACCTGGCCTGCCTCGGCGGCTCTACGCTCGCCGCTCTGATACTTAGCGAGGAAACGCGCGCCACAAATCTCGACACCATGGAGCAGGACGCGACGGCGGCCGCCGCGATCGAGACGACATCGCCATAGGCGAGAGGAACTGGTTGGCGGGTCCGTCAATCGCAGTAGTCTTGCCAAGGGTGCGCAATCTGTCTAATCGCGTGGATTTTCCATGGGGGCTTCAGGTCCTGCCGAATGTCGCCAACTGCAAGACGAGGGGATTGCCATGGATATTCCCGCAGACTCAGCAACGGCGGCGGTGCGCATTCGCGAATTGACGGTGGATATTCCGATTTCGGACGAGCAATTCGACGCCTTGCGGGGACTGGGGCGCGACCGCAACGAATTGCGTTCCCGCGTTCATTTCATACGCGCCGTGCTGGGATTG
>NZ_JBKQOU010000274.1:0-17290 GCF_052145335.1 Rhodoblastus sp. | reverse complement strand
GACCCCGCGCAATTGCCGCCGGTAAAGGGCGGCGGCTTCTTCACCGAACAGCAGCCCGACATCATGCTGACCGAAGTGCATCGGCAGGCGGCGGGCAATCCGATCATCAAACTGTCGATGCAGGTGCGGGCCGGCGAAAGACTCAGCCTGGGCGAACACGGTGCTTTACGCGTCATTTCGCGCACCGCCATCGACGCCGAACTGGTGAAAAAGGCCGATCAGGTGCTGGTTGGGCTCAACAAGACGCGCCGCGCCTATAACAAGCGGCTGCGCGAATTGTTCGGCTTCAAGGAGATCATGCCGGAAGTCGGCGAAAAGCTGGTCTGCCTGCGCAACGACAAGACCAAGGGCCTGCTCAATGGCGCGGTGTTCCGCGTCAACAAAGCCATCGGCCTGCGTCGCTCCCGCTATCGCATGTCGCTGACGCCGGAAGAAACCTCGGGCGGCAAACCGATCCGGGTAGGGGTGTTGCCGGCCTTTTTCGAAGGGACGGAGGAAAGCCTGTCCTACGCGCAGAGGCGCGAATCCGACGAATTCGACTTCGGCTACGCCTTGACCGTGCACAAGGCGCAGGGGTCGCAATGGGACGATGTCGTGCTGTTCGACGAGAGCTGGGCCTTTCGCGAGAATCGCGAACGCTGGCTCTATACCGGCGTGACGCGGGCGGCCAAAAGCCTGACCGTGGTGGTTTGAGCGGAAGAGATTGCGGCGTTGAGTGCGAGCCATGTTCGTGGCGCAGGTCAAGGTTGCAATATTCGCGCAGTTCATTTCGTTCCTGCTCCGTTATATCCGTGGCCGTCGAAGGCAGGTTCGCGACCGGGGTGGGAGAATCGCTCCACCCAAAAAGCGACTTGCTTTCACGCTGGAGCGTTGAATCCAGTCATCTGACCTCGGAATGAAATCCGGGCCGGTATAGGTTTTGGAGGCTCGGCGGGTGTTGCGCCTTCAAAGGCGGCGATTGGCGGCAGACAGGGTTCATTGAACTGTCATCATATTCGATTGACTTTGGCGCTAAGCCAGGATCGCCAACCGATATTTCGGTCGGTGATCGATAGCATCCGCAGGATCGCCGGCGGCGAGCCCATTGACCGGAACCAGCCCCATTTCTCCAATCACTCTTCAGCCGGCAGGCTAAAACATGAGCGCGGGCAAGAATGTTTTCAGTTCGACCTGGATTCGATCGCCCGTCCTGGAAAGAAAATGCAATGACCAGAAGCTGCAGCCCCAAGGAATCCCTGCGCCGCGTCGCCGAGGACGGAGCGACTTTGGCCGAGCAATGGCGCAATCTCGCATCGCTCGCCAACATGCATGTGCGGAAAATTGCCCTGGGCCACAATGAGCGGCTGCACAGGACGCTGTCAAAACTCAAGCCGTTGCTCGGCCAGACTGCGGAAGCCGCCCGGCGCGGCGAGTTGGCGCGGCAGGCGCAAGATTACCTCCGCGACGCCTCCGAGCGCGCGGTGCTGACGCTGGACGTGCTGCGCGAACGCGGCAACAACGACATCGCCCACGAAGCGGCCGGCACGCCGCCGGTGCTGCTCTATGACTACGAGGTCATCCTCGATGGTCGCGACCTGTCGCGCCCGGTCAATTATTTCCTGCTGAAGATCGTCCCGGCGAAGGGCGTCGAAACGCGGCCTCGCAAGCGCCCCTACATGATCATCGACCCCCGCGCCGGCCATGGCGCCGGCATCGGCGGCTTCAAGCCCGACAGCCAGGTCGGCGTCGCCTTGAACAATGGCCATCCGGTCTATTTCGTCGCCTTCCGGCCGCAGCCCGAAGCCGGCCAGACCATGGCCGACGTCATGCGCGCCGAGGCGGAGTTCGTCGCCGAAATCCGTCGCCGCCATCCCGACGCGCCCAAGCCGATCGTCGTCGGCAATTGCCAGGGCGGCTGGGCGGCGCTCGTGCTCGCCGCAGCCAATCCCGATATTTCCGGCCCGCTGGTGATCAATGGCGCGCCGGTCGCCGCCTGGTCCGGCCGACTGGGCGAAAATCCCATGCGCTATAACGGCGGCCTGCTCGGCGGCGTCGTGCCGGCCTTGCTGATGGCCGATCTCGGCGCCGGCGTATTCGACGGCGCCCATCTCGTCTCGAATTTCGAGGAGCTCAACCCCGGACGCAATTATTTCGGCAAATATTACGACCTGTTCGTCGAGCCGGTGAAAGGACGCGAGCGTTTTCTCGAATTCGAGAAATGGTGGGGCGGCTTTCATTTCATGAACGAGGCCGAAATCCGCTGGATCGTCGAGGAAATTTTCGTCGGCAACAAGCTGTCGCGCGGCGAGGCGCGCCTCGGGGGTCGTCGGCTCGATCTCAAGTCGATCCGCTCGCCGATCGTCGTTTTCGCCAGCAAAGGCGACAATATCACCCCGCCGCAGCAGGCGCTGAACTGGATCGCCGACACTTTCACCGACGAGCATGAAATCCGCGTTCGCGGCCAGAGGATCGTCTACATGGTCCACGAAAATGTCGGCCATCTCGGCATTTTCGTCTCCTCCTCGATCGCCAGGAAAGAGCACACCGAAGTCACCTCGACCTTGAAGACCATCGAGGCTTTGGCGCCGGGCCTTTATGAAATGACCATCGACGATCAGGTCGGCGAAGGCGACGATGCGCATTTCCTGGTCAGTTTCCACGAGCGCAAGATCGACGATTTGCTGGCCATCGGCGATAATCGCGACGAAGAGCGCCATTTCGGCGCGGTCTCCCTGCTGTCGGAGCGCGGGGCCGAAATCTACGATATGGCCGTGCGGCCGTTTGTTCGGGCGGCGGTTACCGCCACCGCCGCCGAGACGCTGCGCAATGTCCATCCTACTCGCGCCCGGCGAAGACTGCTGGCCGACGCCAATCCGCTGATGGCTCCGGTGCGCGAGGCGGCGCGCAGCGTCGAGCGCCAGCGCAAGCCGGCCGATCCCGCCAATCCTTTTCTGGCGCTCGAAAAGCTCTGGGCCGAAAGCATCATCCAGACTTTCGATTTCTGGCGCGACCTGCGCGATGCGGCGCATGAAATGAAATTTTTCGGCATTTACGGGTCGCCGCTGATGAACCGGATCGGCGCCAGCCACGCCTACCACCGCGAGCAGATGGACCCCGGGGAATTAGGGCGCCTGCCGGAAGTCGAAGCCATCCTGCTTGGGATCGATCGCGGCGGATTCGAGGTGGCGGTGATCCGCATGCTGATCCTTCTGGCCGATTCGCGTGGCACGGTGCGTCGCGACCGGCTGGAACGCTCTTCCCATATGCTCGCCAAGGAGGAGCCTTTCGCCTCGCTCGGCGCGGAAAAGCGCGCGGCGCTGATTCGCGAACAGGCGATCGTCGTCGAATTCGAGCCCCAGCGCGCCATCGAGGTCCTGCCCCGGCTCCTGCCCGGCAGGGAGGACCGCCAACGGGCGATGCAGCTGGTGGAAACCATCGCCGGCGCGGTCGATGAAATGGAGCCGCGGACCATCGAGACCTTGCAGAAGATGCGCGCTGCGCTCGGCTTGCCGCCCATGTTCGCCGCGCAAGTTCGGCCCCTGCAGGATCTGCGCGAAAGCGCGTGATTTTCCGTACGTTCCGGCGAGGCCGGTCTCGCTGGCGATCCCGCAAGTCCGGCTTGCATTGTGCTGCGGCGAGAAGGCGCAAGACAAGCTGATCCTAGTCGGCTATGTCCTCGATATTCGTTGACGAACGGGGATGTTTTCGGTGACCGACGCTCAATCCGCCGAGACGGCTGAAAAAATCGCGGCGCCCGATCTGCAGGAAGAAGCGCGCAAAAAACGCTCCAGCCGGATCAAACCGGCGGGGCTGGCGATTATCGCCGCGCTGGCGGTTGGCGGCGCCTGGCTCTGGTATTCCGGGCGCAATATCGAAAGCACCGACGACGCCTATACCGATGGCCGCGCGTTGAATATCGCGCCGCAGGTGACAGGCGAGGTGATTTCGCTCGATGTCGCGGACAATCAGTTCGTCAAGCGGGGCGATCCGCTGATTCATATCGATCCGCGCCAGTATCAGAACGACCGCGACCTCGCCGAGGGAGCGCTTGCGACCGCCGAGGCGCAGCTCGCTGGCCAGGCTTTCGGCTTCGAAGTGGCGAAGAAGAATTTCCCGGCGCAGCTCGCCGCCGCCAAGGCGCAGCTCGCCGCCGCCAAGGCGACGCTCGACAAGACGCAGGCCGATTACGACCGCCAGAAATCGCTGAGCCGGCAGGCGACCTCCCAGCAGGATGTCGATGCGGCCAAGGCGGCGCTGGAACAGGCGCAGGCGCAGGAAGCTTTGGCCGAAGCCCAGGTCGTGCAGAATTCGCCGGTTCCGCAACGGATCGGCGAAGTCGAAAAAACGGTCGGGCAGTTGCAGGGCCAGGTCGAGCAGGCGCGGGCGCGGCTCGCCCAGGCCGATCTCAACCTCTCATGGACGGTGGTGCGGGCGCCGCAGGATGGCTGGGTCACCAAGCGCAATGTCGAGATGGGCAATATCGTTTCGCCCGGCCAGCAGATTCTGGCGCTGGTCGCGCCGGAGCGCTGGGTGACCGCCAATTTCAAGGAAAGCCAGCTCGACCGGATGCGGCCCGGCCAGAAAGTAAGGATCGAGGTTGACGCCTATCCCTCGCTCAAGCTCGAAGGCCATGTCGACAGCATCCAGCAGGGCTCGGGCTCGAAATTCACCGCTTTCCCGCCGGAAAACGCCACCGGCAATTTCGTCAAGGTGGTGCAGCGCGTGCCGGTGAAAATCGACATCGACAGCGGGCTCGATCCCGAACTGCCGCTGCCGCTCGGCCTGTCGGTCGTCCCCACGGTCTCGCTGAAATGACGGAGGCTGCGGTGATCGAGCCAGCGCCGGAGGAGCCTCACGCCCCTTGGAAGCCGGCCGGAAATCCTTGGCTGGTGGCGGTCGCCGTGACCATCGCGACCTTCATGGAAGTGCTCGACACCACCATCGTCAACGTCGCCTTGCCGCATATCGCCGGGACCCTGTCGTCGAGCGCCGACGAGGCGACCTGGGCGCTGACCTCCTATCTCGTCGCCAACGGCATCGTTTTGACCATTTCTGGCTGGCTCGGCGACCTGCTCGGCAGAAAGCGCTATTTTCTCATCTGCATCGCCATGTTCACCTTCTGCTCCTTCTTGTGCGGCTCCGCCACGAGCCTTGGCCAGCTCATCGCGTTCCGGCTGGCGCAGGGTTTTTTCGGCGGCGGCATGCAGCCCAACCAGCAATCGATCATTCTCGATTATTTCCCGCCGGCCCGGCGCGGCGCGGCTTTCGGCGTCGCCGCCATGGCGACCATTGTCGCGCCGGTGCTCGGCCCTACGCTTGGCGGCTACATCACCGATCAGGCTTCCTGGCGCTGGATTTTCTTCCTCAATATACCCGTCGGCATCATCGCGGTGTTTCTCGTCTCGGCCTTGGTCGAGGACCCGCCATGGGTGAAAAACCGCAAAAGCCGGGGCATCGATTTTATTGGCCTCTCACTGATCACCATGGGCCTCGGCTGCCTCGAAATCATGATGGACCGCGGCGAAGACGCCGACTGGTTCAATTCGCCATTCATCCAACTGATGGGGCTAATGGCTTTCGTCGGCATTCTGGGCGCCATCGGCTGGCTGCTCATCGCGCGCAAGCCGATCGTTCATCTCGAGGTTTTCAAGGACCGCAATTTCGCCACCGGCTGCCTGATGATCGCCGCGACCGGCGGCATTCTTTATGCCAGCGCCGTGATGATTCCGCAGCTCGCGCAGCAGAACCTGAACTATAACGCCACCTGGTCGGGACTGATCCTGTCGCCGGGGGGATTGATGATCATCTTCCTGATTCCCTTCGTCGGACGGCTGCTGAAACTGGTGGCGGCGCGCTATCTGATCGCCATCGGCTTCACCATCATGGGCTTTTCCTTCATCTATTCGAGCCATCTGGCGCCGAATATCGATTTCGGCACTCTGGTCAGCATGCGCATGTTCCAGACAACCGCACTGGCCTTCCTGTTCGTGCCGATCAGCACCGTCGCCTACATGACGTTGCCACGCGATCTGAATGGCGACGGCGTGGCGCTTTTCGCCATGTTCCGCAATGTCTTCGGCTCGATCGGCATCGCGCTTTCGACCGCCATGGTGACCCAGCGCGCCCAGGCCCACCAGAATTTCCTGTCGCAATGGGCGAGCCCCCTCCACCAGCCCTATCAGGATCTGCAGGCGAAATACCAGCAATCGCTGATGGCCATGGGGCACACGGCGGCGGTGGCGAAGAACATGGCCATGGGCCAGATCTATCAGATCATCCGCTCGCAGGCGGCGATCATGGCCTACAGCGACGTTTTCATCTATTGCGCGATCGTGGCTTTTGCGATTGTTCCCTTTACTTTCCTGATGACGTCGAAAAAATCGGGCGGAATGGGGGGCGCGCATTGACGGCCGGATTATTTTTCATGCGACGGATGCTTGCCCTGGGCGCGCTGGCGGCGGCGACGTTCCTGTCCGGTTGCGCGGTCGGGCCTGATTTCGCGGCGCCCGATCCCGGCCTGCCTTCAAACCACTTCGCCGCCCCCGATTCCGGCGGAAGACTCACCGCGCCGCCAGACCCGTCCTGGTGGTCGCTGTTTCGGGACAAAACCCTGACGGAGCTGGAAAACGAGGTCGCCAGCGCCAATCTCGACGTGCGCACGGCGACCGTCCGCCTCGCCGAAAGCCGTTTCCAGCGCGGGGTGACCGCGGCGGCGGAATTGCCGAGCATCAACGCCGACGCCAAGGCCACGCGCGAACTCTACAGCCAGAACGGTATCCTGAGCTTGCTCGCCCCCCTGTCGCCGGCCGGGGTCGTCAATATACCGGCGATCACCGATTACAATGTCGGCTTCGACGCCTCCTGGGAGCTCGACCTCTGGGGCCACGTCCGCCGGCAGGTCGAAGCCTCCGACGCGCAGGTGGAGATGGCGGCCGAACAGCGCCGCGACGCCCTGGTCTCGGCGCTGGCGGAAGTCGCCCGCGACTATGTGCAACTGCGCGGCGCACAGGTGCAGATCGGCATAGCCAAGGATAATCTGAAGATCGCCGAGGACGTCCTGCGCCTGGCCGACGAGCGCCGCGCCAAAGGGGTGCAGAGCGCGCTCGACAGCGAAAACGCCGCCGCCGAAATCGAGGCCGTGCGCGCGCAATTGCCGGCGCTCGAACAGCAGGAATCGGAACTGATCAACGCTCTGGGCTTGCTGCTCGACCAGCCGCCCGGCGCCTTGCGCGCGAAACTCGGCTCGCCCCGGGCGAACCCGCTGTCGCCGCCAGCCGTACCGGTCGGCGTGCCGTCGGAACTGGCGCGCCGGCGCCCCGACATTCGCGCGGCGGAAGCGCAATTGCATCAGGCCACTGCCGATATAGGCGTCGCCGTCGCCGCCTTCTATCCGACGGTGCAGCTCAATGGCGTGGTCGGCCTGGATTCGCTCACCCTGACCAATTTGTGGAAGGGCAATTCGCTGCAATATATGGCCGGCCCCAGCATCAGCCTGCCGATCTTCAACGCCGGGCGGTTGCAGAACACGGTGGAGTTGCGCGAGGCGCAGCAGATCGAGGCGGCGCTGGGCTATCGCAAGACGGTTTTACGCGCCTGGCATGAAGTGGTTAACGCTCTGGTGGCGCATCGGCTCGAACAGGGGCGTCGCGCCCGGCTGGCGGCGCAATATTCCCACGCTCGCCTGGCTTTGGACATCGCGCGTTCCCGCTACCGCGACGGCGTCACGGATTTCCTGAACGTGCTCAACGGCGAACGCACGGCCCTGCAGGCGGAACAGCAATTGGCCCAGAGCGTGACGAATGTCGCGCTCGACCAGGTGCAATTGTTCAAGGCGCTGGGCGGCGGCTGGGAAAACACATTTCCCGTGGGCGAAACGTCGGTGGCCGTGAGATTGCCGCAGTAGCCGCAAGGAGCTGAGATGCTGTCATTCCTGAAATTGCTCCTGTCGTTTGCGCCGTGGCTTTCATTCCTGGTTATCGCCCAGGGCAGCCTGTTTCGGCTCAAACTCGGTTTGCTGATTGCGCTGGCGTTGAGCATCGTCATGGGCCTGTTGCGCCTGCATCGGGGAATCATCCTTTGGACGGGCCTCGCCTTCTTCACCTATGCCACGGTGGCCGTCGCACTGCTGGGGAACATGTGGACTGCGCAGCACATGGGCGTGCTGGCCAATGGCGCCCTTGCGCTCGGCTCCTGGATCACCATCCTCATGGGCAAGCCGTTCACCCTGGACTACGCCCGGGAGCACACCGATCCTTCCCTGTGGAATAGTTCGGCTTTCATCAGGACGAACGTCGTCATCACCTCGGCATGGGCTTCCGTATTTACAGTGAACGCTATTCTGGCATGGGGAAAGATGACGCAATTCATCTTGCCGCAATGGGGATACGAGGTTGCGTCCTACTTCCTCCTGATCGTCACGGCGGCCTTCACCACCTGGTATCCCGACCATTGCCGACGCGTTCGGCAGAGACAAGCGCATCGCCTTGCAAATCCCTGAACAAGCGACGGATTTGAGCGCTCATCCCGGCGCAAATCCCCTCACCGCATTGGCGCGCGCGGCGAAGCTGATGCTCCCATCCACGCCGATGGGCAGGCTGGATTGGACCGCCCTGCGCAGATCGTCATATTCGGCTTTTGGCAGTCGCTGGATGAACGCGCTCGCCGGCGACGGGTTTTCCAAAAAAATCCGCCAATAGGCGTCGAAATCGGGATAGGTCCTCTCGACTTCGATGGTCCGCAAATCCACGTCGATCAATCCCGTCGCATCGAACATCGCCTTGAGCGCCTCGATGCGGGTGCTTTTGACGCCCGGCATCGGCGCTATGTCGGCCTCGATGGCGCGAAGAGCGTCGGTCATATGGCGGGTGACCGAGAGGTCGCCGGTGAAATCCCAGACATAGCCAGCGACGCAACCGCCGGGCCTGACGACGCGGCGCATCTCGGCGAGGGCGCGCGCCTGGTTGGGACTGAAATTGAGCACGAGAGCCGAAACCACGACATCGAAAGAGGCGTCGTCAAAGGGCAGTTCTTCCGCGTCGGCGACGCGGAAATAAGCGACCTGCGCCACCGGCCTGGCGCGCGCATGCTCGATCTGCGCGGGCGCCGGATCGATGGCGACGACGGCGGCGGGATGAGCCCGCTCGACCAGCAATTGCGTGAAGGCGCCGGTTCCGCAGCCGAGGTCGAGCCAGCGCCGTCCTTCGGGGATCGCCAGCCAGTCCAGGAAGACGGCGCCGACGGCGCGGCTCCACGGCCCCATGAAACGCTCGTAGGCGTCGCCTCCGGTGAAACGAAAGGCGCCCTCAGTCTCTTGTTCGTTCATGGGATTCGTCCGCTGAAGCAGGCGCCAAAAACTTGCCTCGCCTCGCGCCGGACTGTAACACAGGAGCGACGAGGGGAACGCATGACGCAGGGCAGTGACAGCCAGTCCGCCGATGAAAAATTGCGGCTGATCGCGCTCGACGACGAGGATCTCGCGGTGATTTCCGCTCATCTGCAGGATTCCATCTTGCGCGTCGGCGACATGGTCTATCTGCCGGGGGAGCAGCGTTTCGTGATGGCGCTGAACCGGTTCGACTGGTTGGCCGCAGCCTGTGGCGGCGCCCCGCAAAGGGCGCAGGCCGGATTGCATTTCGAGAAGGTGCGCAAGGTTTCGCTGCAGGGTTTCCGCCAGGACCGGCCGGACGATATCCTCAACCTGCTGCATATCGAATTCATTCCCGGCGATTCCCCGTCGGGCGAGGTGGCCTTGCTGTTTTCCGGCGGCTGCGCCTTGCGGCTGGAAGTCGAATGTCTCGAAGCGCGCATGGCCGATATCGGCCCGCGCTGGCGCGCCCGCCACGCGCCGGGCCATAAAACCGGCGAAACCGGCGAAGCTTGACAAAAACCGCCTTCGCCCCCAGACCGCTCGTTTGATGTTTTTCGGAGAAATCTCGATGCCTTTCAGGCTCGACGCCGCCGTCCCCAGCTTTGCCGAGAGTTTCGAGAAACTCCTGCATATGAAGCGCGAAACGGCGGAAGATGTCGACGTCATCGTGCGCGACATCATCGCCGACGTGGTTTTGCGCGGCGACGAGGCGCTGATCGAGATTTCGCGCCGTTTCGACCGGATCGAACTGACGCCCGAAACCCTGCGTATTTCGGCGGCGGAAATCGACGATGCCGTCGCCGCCTGCCCTCGCGAGCAGATTAAGGCTCTGGAACTGGCGCGGGACCGCATCGTCGCCTTCCATGAAAGGCAGAAGCCCGAAAACCTGCGCTTTACCGACTCCGCCGGGGTGGAGCTGGGCTGGCGCTGGAGCGCGGTCGAGTCCGTCGGCCTCTATGTTCCGGGCGGCACGGCGTCCTATCCCTCTTCCGTTTTGATGAACGCCGTTCCGGCGAAAGTGGCCGGGGTCGAGCGGCTGGTCATGGTGGCTCCGGCGCCGGACGGAAAATTGTCGCCGCTGGTCCTAGCGGCGGCGAAACTTGCCGGCGTCGACGAAGTCTTTCGCATCGGCGGGGCGCAGGCCGTGGCGGCCTTGGCTTACGGGACGGCGAGCATAAAACCGGTGGTGAAAATCGTCGGCCCCGGCAACGCCTTTGTCGCGGCGGCCAAGCGCCGGGTGTTCGGCAAGGTCGGCATCGACATGATCGCCGGGCCGTCGGAAGTGCTTGTTATCGCCGACAAGACCGCCAATCCCGAATGGATCGCCATCGACCTGCTCGCCCAGGCCGAACACGACGCCGCCGCGCAATCGATCCTGATCACCGACGACGCCGTTCTCGCCGACGCGGTCGAGGCGGCGGTGGCGGAGCGCCTGAAAACCCTGCCGCGAAAGGCCATAGCCGAAAAAAGCTGGAGCGATCTCGGCGCGATCATCCTCGTTGAAAACCTGCGGCAGGCCGTCCCGCTCGCCGACCTTTTCGCCGCCGAACATCTCGAAATCATGGCTGAAGACGCCGAAGCTCTGGCGGCGCAAGTGCGCAACGCCGGGGCGATCTTCATCGGCGCCTATACGCCGGAAGCCATCGGCGATTATGTCGGCGGCTCCAACCACGTCTTGCCGACGGCGCGTTCGGCGCGTTTTTCCTCCGGCCTGAATGTGCTCGATTTCATGAAGCGCACGTCACTGCTGAAATGTTCGCCGGAGAGCCTGCGAATCATCGGCCCGGCGGCGGTGACCTTGGGCAAGGCCGAACGGCTCGACGCCCATGCGCTTTCGGTCGCCTTGCGGCTCGGCGAGGCGTAGGCGATGAACCAACTCGACCGCCTGCGCCGCAACCGCCTGATCAACATCACCCTCGACGAAAATTCGATCGGGCGGGGTACTGCCGACCAGGAGCACGAGCGCGCCATCGCCATCTACGACCTGATCGAGGAAAACGAGTTCTCGCTGCCCGGTCATGAAGGCGGGCCCTATCAGCTGCATATCGGCCTGCACGAATCGAAACTGGCGTTCAATATTCTCGACGAGGCCGGCGATCCGATCGTCGTTCATATCCTGTCGCTCACGCCGTTTCGCCGCTTGTTCAAGGATTATTTCATGATCTGCGAGAGCTATTTCGCGGCGATCCGCACCGCCAGCCCGTCGCAGATCGAGGCGCTCGACATGGGTCGTCGCGGTTTGCACAACGAAGGCGCGCAATTGCTGTCCGAAAGGCTGCGCGGAAAAATCGAGTGCGATTTCGACACGGCGCGACGCATCTTCACCCTCGTCACCGCCCTGCACTGGAAGGGCTGAGCGACGATGGCCGCCGGCTCGCGTCCTCGGGCGGTGCTCTACGCCTGCTCACAGAACAGCGTGCGCTCGCCCATGGCCGAGGCGCTGACGCGTTTGCTGTTCGGCAATTCGATCGAGGTCGCCTCGGTCGGCCTGCGCGCCGGCGAGCCGGACGGTTTCGCCATGGCGGTAATGGACGAGGCCGGCATGGACATCTTTCGCCACACGCCGAGAAGTTTTGAAGACCTGGAGCAATTCGACTTCGACCTGATCGTCACGCTGTCGCCGGAGGCGCATCACCGGGCGCTGGAACTGAGCCGGGACAAACAGGTCGAGGTGGAATATTGGCCGACCCTCGACGCGACCCGCATCGAGGGCGCGCGCGACCAGAAACTGGACGCCTACCGCACTGTCCGCGACGGGCTGCTCAAACGCATCAAGCAAAGGTTCGACTGGCGCGCTTTCGGGAGCCTGTGAGCGATGGGCGCCGCGTTATGGTTCGGCGAAATCGTTGGAGGGAAGGCGCAACGCCATGACGCTTTGCTCCGCTTTTGCGCCGAAATAACTGGCGTGGCGCTCGAGCGTCTGACGCTGGCGCACAACGTTTTTTCCGCGCCTCTGCTGCTGCTGGATGGGGAGGAAACCGGCTGGCGCATTTCTTCGGCGTCGCGCGGCGACATCGCCCTGTTCGGTCTGGCGCGCGAAAAAATCGGGGTCGACGTGGAGCTTGCGTCGTCAGCCGAACCCGCCTGGAACGTGCTCCATGAGCAGGAAAAGGCGGCGTTGCGGGCGCTGCCGGAAGAGCTTCGGCCCGAGAAATTCCTGCGCCTGTGGACGGCCAAGGAAGCCTATCTCAAGGCGCTCGGCCTCGGCCTGCGGCGCGAACCGAGCGAAATTTGCATCCTCGCGCAGGCAGGGCAGTTTGAGGTTATCGACCAAGGCCGGAAGATTGCGACGCGAGAGGCGCGGCTCTGGCGCGAAAAAGCCGGGGAGAGTCAGGCGCTTTGCGCCAGCGTCGTCCTGCCGGCTTTGTTATAGGCGCGCGAGAAGCTCGGCCTTTTTCGTGGCGAATTCTTCTTCGCTCAGAATGTTCTTCTGGCGAAGATCGGCGAGCCGCTCGATCATGGCGAAAATATCGTCCGAGGAGGTTGAACCTTTCGGCGTAACCGTCGCAGCGGGTGGCGCGCAAGGCGTCGGCTGCGGTGCAGGCGCTTGCGCGCTTGGCGTAGCGGAGGGCGCAGGCGCCTTGTCCCCGGACGGCGAGACCAGCGGCAGGTCGGCGACCCGCACAAGGCCGAACTGGCTGCTGAAAGTCAGCGACTGGTCGCCGCTTTGCGCTTGCGAAAAACCGCCGATCTGGTGGTCGCCGGTGTCATAGACGCGGGTTTGGCCGCCCTGCCTGATGGCGAGGCGTCGCGTCGCCGGAAAGCAGGCGTAAGCCATGTCGTTCTGGGCGCCGGTGGAAGAGGGAACGCCGAGTTCGGCAGGCCACCATTGGTTCGAACCCGATCCCGGAACGAACAGGCTGACGCCTTGACCGCCTCCGAGACCGCCCCCTTGGCCACCAAATCCGCCGCTTTGGCTCTGCATCTGGCTCTGGCTTGGCGCCGGCCTGAACAGGGGCTGGTTGCGCAGCAGTCCGGCAAGCTCGTCGCAGAGCGAGCTGACCTTGTATTTCAGACCCTGATTGAACATGTCGCCAATCATGATCATGCCGCCCTGCGACCATTGCCCCATGCCGCCGAGGTCGGGATGGTTGAACTGCGCCTGAGCCCCGCCGCCCGCCGCCAGGGCGTGCAGCAGAACCATGACCGCATCCGTGCTGACCGAATGGGCCTGCGCCAGACCCTCGACAATCCGCAGCCCCTCGGGCGTGAGTTCCTGCATCATGACTGACTCTGCTTTAAGGTCTTGACCGCCGACGGTCGTTGGCGCCGATTAAAGGCGCCAATAAAGGCCGCAGGTCAATGTCCGGGTGAGGTGGGCGCGGCCAAAAGTCAGCGAGGCTTGCTCAACGATATCTGCGCTCTTCCGACTTGGCCTGCGCCTTGCGACCCTTGCGCGCGGCGTAGCGGGCGTCGCGCTCGGCTTTCTGCTGGATTTCCAGCAGGGCCTTGGCCTCGATGGCCTCCTGCGCTTCGATTTCGCGTTGTTTCGCTTCGAGAATGCCGGCGGCCACGCGTTCGCGCTCCTCGGCCTCCAGCAGCGCCTGGGCCTTGGCGCTCTGCTCGGCCTCGTCACGCGCCTTTTGTTCGGCTTCCGCCTGGCGCTTGGCCTCGCGCTCCGCCTCACGCGCTTCGCGCGCCGCCGCGATTTCCCGGCGCTTGGCTTCGCGTTCGATCACCACAGGATCGTCTTCCGCGGGTCTCGCCTTGAATTTTTCCAGTAAAGCCTTCCGGGCTTCGGCCGCGGCTTTCTGCCTGTCCTGAAAGCTGGCGTTATTGAATGCCGGCATTGTTGTCCTGTTCCGTTAGTGTGTCTGGATAGAGATGAAGTGTTCGACGGACGGGCCGTCGAACGTGGTTGGGTGTGAGGAAGTTTGTGAAGACGGGAGGGGCGTCAGCCCTTGGCCTGCAGCAAAGCGGGCGAAATCGTACCCACGGGGAGTTTCCTCTGCGGCTTGCTCGGCGCGAAAGCCATCTGCTTATGGCCGTCGCAGTAACTGTCGCCCAGCTCGCAGGCGGCGCCGCAAAAGCGGAAGGCGTCGTAATGCTGGGGATCGCCGATCGGCCAGCGGCACATGCTGTTGCGCAGTTCCGCGAGACGAACCGGGCGCGAGCCGGGCAGCGTCATCCATTTGGCGCTGGTCGCCTGCGCGCCGATGAAGCGCGACGCCGCGTCCTGTCTCTCGATCAGCACGTTTTCGAAATTCGGCCGCTCGATCGATTCGTTGGTTTTGGTCATAGTGTTTTTCGCATCCCGCCGTGAATTGTGTTCCCATTCCCTGCCAATCGAAAAAACGATTCGACTGTCTTCCCGCCCTGATGAATCTCACGAAAAGTCCTTCGACTTCTGTAACGACTCCGGGCGCAGGGGGAGAATAGAGAGGGGCCGGAAACAGGCCGAAGCGCTCGACCACCCCAAGAATATGCGGCGTCTATAGCGCATCGGCGTGGCTTTTGCGAGGCAAAACGGCAAATACCGCCGCGAGCAGGGTTCATCGTGACGCCGCGTGGCGAAAAGCGTAAGAATAATGCGTCGGAGCCTGTTGCGATCCGATCGCGTCGGATCGCAGGAAAAGCTGGTTTTTTTATTCGCGGGTATTCGCCAACGCGGCCCTTCGGTTCTTTACGCGACCCGACGCCCACGTCGCTTGAATTGAAGGCCCACGTTGGCGAATACGCTTTGGTCGGAGACGCAAATGTTCAATCCGGACTTCATGGATCGTTTCGACCGGCTCGTCGCCTTCGACGCCGAGACCACCGGCAAACATGCGCCCAGTCCCGAATTCATCCGCAAGCAGCCCTTCGCCTGGAAACCGCCGGGGGTCGTCATCGAACTCGGCTTCGTGGAAATCCTGCGCGACGGCGAAGGCTGGAAACAGGGAGAGACCTGGCGCACCCTGGTCAATCCGGACGGGCCCATCGATCCGGCTGCGATCAAGATCCATGGGATCCGCCCGGCCGACCTTAACGGGGCGCCGCGCTTCCCGATGATCCTGTCGAAGGTGCGCGACTTCATCGGCGCCGCGCCAATCGTCGCCCATGCCTACAAGAACGAACGCGAATTCCTCAATTATGAATTTGCGCGGGCGAAGGCGATCCCGTGGGGCGAGAGCGCCTATGACGAGGAGCGCTTTATCTGCACGCAAAGGCTGTTCGCCCAGCTCTATCCCGGCGCCGGCAAGTCGCTGACCTCGATGTGCGACCGGCTGGCGCTCGATTCCAGCAGCCGCGACGCGCGCCACGGCGCCCTGCTCGACGCCGAAATGACAGCCGACGCGCTGATCCTGCTGGAGCATCAGTTGAAGCACGGCGTCGACGACGCGCCCCGGACCTGGACGTCGGCCTGAGAGGCTGTGAGCCGGCGCGCGGCTCTCCGGCGGTAACTCGTTGACGCCGGGAGGAAGAAATCCGATGCGCGGCGCCGGACAAAAGCATTTTTGAAACGGCGGCATTCGCCTCGAAGCCGACCTTTTTGGTCCGCCCCTTGGTCGGTATCGCCGCAAGTTCCCCACTGACGCTTAGTGGGGCCGCTCCCGTGCTTCCCGTCGCCAGGCGCCGGGCGCCACGCCGAAGCAGCGCTTGAAGGCGCGCTGGAAGGCTGCCGGGGAGGCGTAGCCGACCTCGTCGGCGATCGCTTCGAGGCTGCGGCCGCCGTCGCTCAGTCGCTGCGCCGCCTGGTGCAAGCGCACCCGGGTGAGGTAATGCATGGGCGCCTCGCCGATGACCGTCTTGAAACGCTCCGCCAGGAGCGAGCGGGAACAGGCCGCCCGCTCCGCCAGCGCCTCCACGGTCCATTCCACCCGGGCGGCCTCGTGCATCAGCTTCAGGGCCTTGCCCACCAGCGGATCGCGCAGTCCCGCCAGCCAGCCGGTGGCGTCGTCCGGCAGATCGCGCATGTAACCGCGCAGGCTCTCAAGGAACATGAGCTCCGCCAATCGCACGCGCAGGCTGCCGGCGCCGGGCTGGTCGCTCAGGGCTTCATCGACGGCGTAACGGACCATGAGCTGCGCGCCACTGCCGAGGGTGGTCACGAATATCGGCGGCAGGGCAGAGAACAGCGGCGAGAAGGCGCGGCGATCGCAGCCCAGGAAGCCGCACAGCACTTCGGTGCGGGGAGCCTCCCCGGTGCGAAAGCGCAGCTCGCGCAGTTCGAGTGGCGAACGCTTGCCCAACACGTCGCGGAAGGACGGCGGGCTTTCTTCGCAATGGTCGCCGAGCTGGTGCAACTGTCCGTGCGGCAGTACGACGGCGTCCCCCGCGCGTGCCCGCGCCCATGGCCGCGGCGGACAGCGCACCCAACATTCGCCGCTCAAAAACACATGGAAGGCCACCAGGTGGTTGGTTCCCGGCGGCAAGGCCGGCGCGAAGTCCGCCAGCGTCGGCGCCGCGGAGACGCACCACGGCCCGTCCACCGCGATGCGGAAGATAACCGCGCCGGTGAGCCGCACCATCGAGAGCGCATCCGACAGCAGATCCGGTTCCATGTCCGAATCCTTCCCACGGAGTCTGGAGCATAGATCGCGGAGTATAGGTCATTGCCGGCGCGACGCCAGAGCGCACAATCGAAGTCATTGCTCCACTTTCACGGGAGGGTGACATGAAACGAATTGCCGGACTGCTCTATGGCGCCTTGGCCTATGCGATGTTCCTTGTGAGCTTCCTGTACGCGATAGCGTTCGTCGCCGATATATGGGCGCCGCGCACCATCGACCATGGACCGTCAGCGCCGCCGGCGACTGCGGCGGTCATCGACCTGATCCTGCTCGGCGTCTTCGCCGTCCAGCACAGCGGCATGGCGCGCAGGGGCTTCAAGCGCTGGCTGACCCGATGGGCGCCCGCGCCGCTGGAGCGCAGCACCTTCGTGCTGCTGTCCAGCGCGGCTCTGCTCCTGATCTTTTGGCAGTGGCGGCCAATCGACGCCGTGATCTGGAGCGTGGATTCCCC
>NZ_JBKQOU010000273.1:0-5653 GCF_052145335.1 Rhodoblastus sp. | reverse complement strand
AAATCAACATCGCGTAAAACGTTATGAAATCGAAGATGGAACTGACCGGACCGAAAACGAGCATGAAGCGTTCGATCAGCTTGATGTCCCATTTCAACGGCTTGACGACCGTCTCCGGATCGACGTTGTCGAACGGGATCGCGATCTCGGAGACGTTGTAGATCAGGTTGTTGAGCAGAATCTGGATCGGCAGCATCGGCAGGAAAGGCAGGATCAACGTGGCGCCAGCCATGCTGAACATATTGCCGAGGTTTGAACTCGCGCCCATCAGAACATATTTCGTCACGTTCTGGACCGCGTTGCGCCCGGCCGCGATGGCGTCGCCGACCACGGCGAGATTCGGCTCAAGAAGAATCAAATCAGCTGCCGCACGAGCGACGTCGGCCGCGCCTTCCACGGAGATTCCGACATCCGCCGCGTGCAGCGCGGGCGCATCGTTGATGCCGTCCCCCATGAATCCCACGACATCGCCGCGCCGCTTGAACGCCAGCAGAATTCGATGTTTCTGCTGTGGATTTATGCGGCAAAACAGATTTATGCCGGGCAGTTGCCCGATCAACGCCTCGTCGGAAATCTGGTCCAGGGTCTCGCCGGACAGCACGCCCGTCACGGCGATGCCGATCTGTGCAAAGACATGACGGGAGACCAGTTCGTTGTCGCCCGTCACCACCTTCACGGTGACGCCCGCCTTTTCCAAGTCCCGGATCGTCTTGCCCGCGCTCGCCTTCGGCGGATCCAGGAAGACCGCGAAACCGGCGAAGACCATGGCGGTTTCATCCGTGATGATCGCGCGATCCCGGTTCGCAGTCCCTGCGTTCGAATCCGCCAGCCGGCTAGCGATGCCCAGCGCGCGCAGGCCTTGCGCGCCAAGTCCATCGAGGGTCGCTTGAATGTCGGCGCGCCTCTTGGGGGTGAGAAGCTTCACCACGCCATCGGCGTCCTGATATTGGTTGGACAGCCGAAGTACATCCTCGGGAGCGCCCTTGACGAACAAACCGCGCTTGCCGCCGTGCTCCACCAGAACCGAAACCCGTCGCCGTTCGAAATCGAACGGCGCCTCATCGATCTTCGTGAAGTTCGTCATGTCGAAGGGACGCGCCGACAGGATCGCCTCGTCCAGCGGGCTCTTTAAGCCCGTCTCGAACTTGCTGTTGACATAGGCATAGGAAAAGGCGTTCGCGCTCTCGGCGCCCGCGCCGTCGATCACGCGTAACAGCTTGATCTTCGCCTCCGTGAGCGTGCCCGTCTTGTCGGTGCACAGAACATTCATGGCGCCGACGTCGTGGATCGCAGACAAACGCTTCACGATCACTTTTCGTTTGGCCATTTGCATGGCCGAGCGGGCAAGCGCGACGGTCACGATCATAGGCAGCAGTTCCGGCGTCAGGCCGACCGCGAGAGCGACGGCGA
The DNA here is from genome assembly GCF_052145335.1 of Rhodoblastus sp. Classification (GTDB taxonomy): domain Bacteria; phylum Pseudomonadota; class Alphaproteobacteria; order Rhizobiales; family Beijerinckiaceae; genus Rhodoblastus. The sequence goes on along the minus strand of NZ_JBKQOU010000273.1, from coordinate 4,243 downwards.
ACATGATCGATTCCAGTATCGGCCGCGCGAACCAAACGTTCACGAGGAGCACGAATATGATCAGCGCCACGGTGAAGCGCATGATCAGCATGCTGAAGCGACGAATTCCCAGGGCGAAGTCGGTGGCCGGGGGCTTCTCGGCCAGGCTGGTCGCGAGTTGGCCGATCGCCGATCTGCTGCCGGTCCGGCAGATCAGAATAGTCGCCGTTCCGCTGATGATGGAGGTGCCCGAAAATAGGACGTTGGAGGCGCCCGCCGGGTTTCTTTCTCCGCAAGCGGAGTCGCTGACCCATTTCTCGGCGGGATAAGGCTCGCCGGTGAGCAAAGCCTGATTGACATAGAGGTCACGACTCTCGAGCAAACGCGAATCCGCAGGAACGAGATCGCCGGCGACCAGCTCGACGATATCGCCGGGCGCCAATTGGCTGATCGGAACCGAGATGGCCTTGCCGTCGCGTCTGACGGTCGCCTGCACGGAAACCGACGCGCGCAGGGAGGCCACCGCATTTTGCGCCCGAACATCCTGGACAAAATCGAAAACGACGCTCACCATGACGATGACGACGATGACGATGAAACTCGCGAAGCCCCCCGAGAGCGCGGACACGCCGGCCGCTATCAGGAGGATGATGATCAGCGGGTTCGCGAAACGGAGGAGGAACTGGCGCCAAAGCGGCGCTATTTTCACGTCCGACGCATTGTTCTCGCCATATCTCGCGAGCTGGGACTTATACTCCGCAGTCGTCAAACCCTCGATTTTCGTCTCCAGTCGGACCAACAGGCGACCTGCTGGTTCCCGCCAGATCTGCTCGAGATCCGGCTCGCCCGACCCGGAAACCTCCGGCGCGACGGGCGGCGAAGGCAGGGCCAGGGGCGGGGGGATGAGAGGCTTGTCGTCGATTTTGAGGAGTGTCATCGGATACCATCCTCGAATGTTCCCGCCCGCGCTAAGCAATGCGAATGGATGGGAATCAAAGCCGGATTGTTGTCGGCGCCGTTATCTCGGTCTGCGGTCTGCGGTCTGCGGTCTCGGTCTCTCAACGACAGCTAGACCGGCTCATCCCGATGGGACAGGGCCGGAAACTACTCTATGCGATCCGCTGCGTCGGAGGCGGCCGGCGACTGCGACGAAACCGCCCGAGTCCGCCGGCGCCGCGATCCGCGAGGCCGCGACGCGACCGAAGATGCCGGCCGCAACCTTTTGGCTTGGATCGACCTCACTGTCCGGCCAAGGGCTTGTGGGTGGCCGCGCCGGTCTCCTTTAGGAACAGCGCCGCGAGCCCCCCGAGGATGATGACCGCGATCATCGAGCCGCCTCCTTCGACAAAGTCCGGGAGCTGCAGCGCCGCGCCGCCGGCGAATTTCTGCAAGAGCCAGCCGAAGGCGGGCGCCCCGGCGGCGCTGAGCACGAAGACGAGAAAATTGATGGCGCCGGTCGCGCTGCCTTTGACCTCGTCTGGATTGGCCTCCTTGATGATCGAATAGGGAATCATCGCTGCTCCGGAGCCGAAGCCCAGCAGGAAGGCGAGAAGATAATGCGGTGCGCTGTTGGGCGGCAGGTAAAGGATGGCCGCCATGGAAAACAGCATCAGCACGACGCCGAAATAGAGCGCCGGCTTGCGCAGGCCGATGCGGTCCGCGACATAGCCGAGCGCCGGCGCGCCGATGACCCAGCCGAAGGGCACCATGGCGGCGCGATCCACCGCTTCCGTGTAAGGCAGGCCCCAGCCCTCGCGCAGGAAGGAGACGCCCCATACCATGCTGCCGGCCGTCGTCGGCAGGAACAGAAGGCCGGCGCACAGTCCACACAGATAGGTTTGCGGATTGGACAACACGATTTTATAGGGCGCGAACATCGTCCAGATCGAGGACTTGAACTTTTCGTCTGCGTCCAGCGGCGGCGTGACGAACAGCAGGATGACGGCGACGACGAAGGTGACGACGCTGGCATAGATCCAGAAGTTCTGCCAGGAGACCACGCCGTGAATGAGGGGGGCGACCGCGAATTGGCCGGCGGAGCCGCCCAGCATCCCAACGCATTGCGTGATGCCGATGGCGGTGGCGAGATAGCGGCGCGGAAAACCGTGAGCTGCCAGATAGACGGCGCCGGTGAAAGCGAACGCGGCCCCGGCGCCCTGGAGCAGGCGTCCGAGGCCGGCGAGATTTTGGTCGCCGAGGCCGAACAAGGCGATGCCGGCGGCGAGAAGCGCCGTGCCGAAAGAGATCGGATATTTGCCGCCCCAGCGGTCGAGCGCCGCGCCCGCGATCAGCGCAAAGGTCGAATAAGTATAATAGTAGAGGCCGATCAGGGAGCTGAGGCCGAGCGTGTCCAGCGCGAATGCCGATTTCAATTCGGGCAGCATGACGCTCGGCGCCGACCGCACGGCATATTGCAGGAAATAAAAGATGACGCAGAAGAACCAGGCGACGACGAAAGAAGTCCTGAAACGCCCGGTGAGCTTTGGTTGCGGCTTCGCGATTGTGACCTGAGGTGCGATTGTCATGACGATTCTCCCGTTCGGGTTTGGCCCCGAGGTTCTCTTGCGTGCGCGCGACAGGCCTTCGTTGTGCGGCGGCGCTTCAACGAATCGGTGGCGTCCTCTCAGCGAATTACGGAGGCATAGCCGGCCGTCAGAATGTCGCGATATTCGGCCCGCATCAGCGCCGCGGCGTCGAAGGCGCGGCGATGGTCGGCGAGCCGGCCCCTGAAGTCGTCGAGCGACGTGAAGCCGTGCTGCTCCATCCAGTCGCGCAATCCTCTCACCAGAACCCCGATATGGGCCGGGCCGAATTTGACGAGTGCCGAGGCAGTCATGGCGACATCCGCTCCGACAAGCAGATATTTCACCACCTCCTCGCCGCTCCACACGCCGGTGGTCGCGGCGATCGAGCCCTTGAAGCGCAGAGATATGAGAGAAATCCACATCAGCGGGACACGGATGTCGTAGGGCGCGCTCAAATGGAGATTCACCTGCGGCGTCAGCGCGTTGAGATCGATGTCCGGCTCGTAGAAACGGTTGAACAGCACGAGCCCGTCCGCTCCGGCGCCGGCCAGTTTCGTCGCCAGATTAGCCGGCGAGCTGAAGAAAGGCGCGATCTTGACGGCGACCGGAATGCTGACCTTCTGTTTTACCGCGCGGACGATCGCCGCATAGCTTTCCTCGACTTCGGCGCCGGTCTCGGCGGGGTCGGCGGGGACGCGATAAATATTGAGCTCTATGGCGCTCGCGCCCGCTTGTTGCAATTGCGTCGCGAAATCGACCCAGCCGGATTCGGATTGGCCATTGAGGCTGGCGATGATCGGAACGCCCGCCCGCTCCGACGCCTTGCGCAGGATTTCGAGCCGGCTTGCCAGAACGCCGCGGTCCTCGGTCCGCGTGGGAAAATATCCAGCCGCCTCGGGCTGGCTGTCGGCCCCTTGATCCGTCAGCGCGGCATATCGCAATTCCTCTGCGACGATCTGCTCCTCATAGATCGACGCCATGACGATGGCCGCCGCGCCGGCGTCGGCGAGCCGCAACACGCCGTCGAGGTCGGCGGATAGCGGGGATGGCGAGGCGACGACCGGATGCTTGAGGTCAAGGCCGAGATATTTGGTGCTCAAATCCATGGCGTTTCTCCATAATTGCGGCGCGGCCAGGCTTTGCTCCAGCGGTTCATTGCGGGGCGTCCTCCCAGTGGGGCAGGAAGCGGCTGCCGTCGCGGGCGGCCAGATCTTCGTAGATCCGGTAATTTTCCAGCACCGCCGCCTGGGCCTGGCGCAGCATTTCCGCAGCGGACTCGGGATGAGACCGCGTGAGGGTCTCGTAGCGAAGCTCGCGATAGATATAGTCGCGCAGCGGCAGGCGCGGACGCGGCGAATCCAGCCGGAACGGATTGAGGCCCTGGCTGCGCATGGTCGGGTCGAACCGGAACAAAGGCCAATAGCCGCTGCCCACCGCGCGCGCCTGTTGCTTCATCCCCGTTCGCATGTCGATGCCATGCGCGATGCACTGGCTATAGGCGAGGACGAGAGAAGCGCCCGGATAGGCTTCCGCCTCGCGCAGGGCGATCAGGGCCTGTTCGGCGTTGGCGCCGAGCGCGATCTGGGCGACATAGACATTGCCATAGGAAATCGCCTGCAGGGCGAGGTCCTTGCGCGGCGTGCGCTTGCCGGCGGAAGCGAATTTGGCCGAGGCGCCGAGCGGCGTCGCTTTCGACGACTGCCCGCCGGTGTTGGAATAGACCTCGGTGTCGAGCACCA
>NZ_JBKQOU010000272.1:0-13351 GCF_052145335.1 Rhodoblastus sp. | reverse complement strand
ATGCCGGGCAGGCCGGACGGGATCATCCTCCCCGACGCCTCCGGCGGCCGCGACATCCAGCATCTCGGCGCCAAACTGGCGGTGCGCGAGGCGGAAAATAATCTGGCCGAAGGCGCCTTGAAAATTCTGGCCCTGGTCGGCGATTCGCCCGCCGCGCTGTTTGAACTCGGCTCCATCGCGCGCGCTTCCCGCCGGCTGATCGGCCTTGGCCGCAACGAGCGGCTTCTGGCGCAAAGGCTGAGGGTTTTGGCGCGAAACGGCGACGAGCCGCCGGAGCCTTTGCGCGTGGCGCGCAGCTTCTGCCTGTTCGCCGCCGCCGCCGCGGGGACCAAAGCCTATGATTGCGCCGAACCGGCCGAGAGCGAGGATTTTTCACGCATCTGCGAGCAGGCGGCGCGCGATGGTTTTGCGGGAAAAATCGTGGTGAGCGCGGCGCAGGCGGTCATCGTCAACGCGGCTTTTGCGGCGAGGAGTTCGACCGGAGATTGAAAACCCGAACCATGGGCGGCGCCACGCATGGTCAAAATCACACGCTTGGCGCCGTCGGGCTACGGCAAGAATCGGCGGAAAGCCGAAGTCCACTGACGCCTCCAGCAAGGGCAAGGAAGGGCGGAAAGCCGACCCTGATTGCCCGACCGCTTCCAGAACAATCAGCGGTCGGAGCTCCAGTTCATGATTTCTGCTCTATGTTGATGACGACCTTGCCTTTGGCGCGCCCGGACTCGACATAGGACAGCGCATCCCCCGTCGCCTCAAATGGGAACACCTTGTCGACGACCGGTCGGATCGCGCCGGATTCAATCAGCGACGTGATCTCGCTCAATTGCTTCCCATCGGCTCGCATGAACAGGAACGAATAACTTATGCCGAGGTCCTTCGCCTTTTTCCGGACCGCCCGGCTTAGCAGGCGCATGACCAGTTTCAGGAACGGGTTCAGACCGAATTCTTTGGCGAAAGCAGGGTCGGGCGGCCCGGAAATCGAAATGAGCCGGCCACCAGGCTTGAGCACACCCAAAGATTTCACTAGCGTCTTTGGATCTTGACTGTTCAGCACGAGATCATAGCCAGACAGGACTTTATCGAATTCCTGCGTCTTGTAGTCGACAACCACGTCCGCCCCGAGACCTTTGACCAAATCGGCATTCTTGGCGCTGGTTGTCGTCGCAACCGTAGCGCCGAGATGCTTGGCGAGCTGGATGGCAAAAGTCCCGACGCCGCCGGAACCGGCCTGGATGAATACCTTCTGGCCCGGCTTCACTTTGCCCACTTCGACCAGCGCCTGCCACGCGGTCAGCCCGACCAGCGGGATGGACGCCGCTTCCGTCATGCTGAGGTTTTTTGGCTTCAGCGCGACGTCGGCTTCGTCGATGGCGATGAATTCGGCGAATGTGCCGACGCGATGGTCGCGCGGCCGCGCGTAGATTTCGTCGCCCACCTTGAACCGCCCGACCTTGGGGCCAATCCTGACAATTTTTCCGGCGACGTCATGCCCCAGCACGAAGGGCGGACGATAGGGAAGAAGAAGCTTGAACTCTCCGTCTCTGAGCTTGGAATCGAGAAGATTGACGGCGGTGGCGTGTATCTGGACCAGGACGTCATTGTCCTGCAATTCCGGCTCCGGCACGTTGGCTAGGCGAAGGGCGCCCTTCTTCTTGTATTTATCGACGACGAATGCCTTCATCGGTTTTCTCCACTCTGAAGCTAGCAACGGCGTCAGGCGCCAATGAAGGTTAGGCGCGGACTTGTTCGTCCGCTGCTGCCTTAGCTGGGCAGCCCGAACTGCTTACGCAGGCTCTTTTCGAACATGCCTGCGGGCACGAACCGACGCGCGAAGGTGAGCTGCTTCGCGGCCTTGCCGGCGGGATAGCGGCGCTTCAAGCTCGCTGCGGTCGCAGCCATGACCACGGCGTCGGCGACCACTTCGGGGGGGTCGCCGATAGCCACCGCCTCGCGCATGAGCTTGGCCGCACCAGTACGAGCTTCGTCGTATTCCTTCATCTCGCCGTCCGGCTTGAGCGCCCCCTGATCGAAGGAAGTCCGGGTAAACGCTGGCTCGATCAGCGTCACGCGTACATTGAAGGCACGGGTCTCGTGGTCAAGCGACTCCGAATATCCTTCGACCGCATGCTTCGTTGCGCTGTAGTAGGCGGCATAGGGTGACGGGATGAACCCGAGCACCGAGCTGATATTGATGATCCGTCCGGCGCCAGCGTTGCGCATCGACGGCAGTACGGCGTTGGTCATGCGCAAAACGCCGAAGAAATTGACCTCGAACAGTGACTTTGTCTGCGCGATCGAGAATTCCTCGGCCCCACCGATGATGCCGAGACCGGCGTTGTTCACCAGAAGGTCGATCCGGCCAGTCCGCGACAGCACGTCAGAAACGAGCTGAGTTACTGATGAATCGTCAGTCACATCGCATGTCAGCATGGTGACCTGCTTCGGCCCATCCGCAATCACCCGACGACTTGTCCCGAAGACAATAAATCCCCTGCGCGCCAGCGCTTCGGCCGTGGCCTTGCCGATGCCCGACGAGGCTCCGGTCACGATTGCGACTTTTCCTGTTTGAGTTTCCATCGATTCCTCCAATTGCTCCAGGTAGATCGCCGGCCCAACATTCTTTCGTGGCGATCAAGCGGCGGCTTATTCATGATGATCATCATGTTTGATATTTATGATAGTGATCATGTATGATGTCAATCGGAATGTGGGGAGACAGAAATGAGAGTGAGCCGGGAGCAGGTTCTGGAGAACAAGCGGACAATTCTGGCGGCGGCGAGTCGGCTGTTCCGGGAGCATGGCTTCGAGTCCGTCACGGTGACCGACGTTATGAAGTCAGCGGGGCTCACGCATGGCGGGTTCTATGGCTATTTCAAATCCAAGGATGATTTGATCGCCCAAGCTTTGGCCGACGTAATGGGGCGCTCCGAGGCGCCGCCCGGCGATCTAGGGGCGCTTGCAGAACAATATCTGTCCGCCGACCACCGAGACAATTGCGCGGCCGGCTGTCCGGTTGCCGCGCTCGCATCGGAGATCGTCCGTCAACCTGGCGGCGCCCGCGCCGAAATGACAGCGGGGCTTGAGCGGCAGATCGAGCGCCTCAGCCGAGTCGCTCCTGGTCCGGATGCGGTGAGCAAGCGCCGCGCGGCGGTCGGCAGTTGGGCGGCGATGGTAGGCGCCTTGATCCTGGCGCGCATGAGCAACGACTCCGAACTGTCCGACGAGATCCTGAGCGAGACAAGAGCCTGGCTCGCCGCGCAAGCCCAGATGGGCCCAGGGCACGAGGCGTAAGCCCCAATGTGGAACTACAGCGGCGAACTCGCGAACGGCAGAATTAGGCCGTTCGTTCGCCTGCCGCGCGAGCACCGCCAAATGCCGCTTCGAATCACGAATACGCATTTAACCGAAGCGGGGAAAGTCCGCTGAAAAAGCTGCTGCGGCCATTGCCAGAAAAGCTTGAAAGACGCGTTTGAGCCGAATCCTGTCGTCGCTATAGGGAACTAACGTGCCATTTTGACGATTAGCGCCCCGTCCGCCAGTTCTTAAAACCCTGCGCCCGCAACCGGCAGGCGGGGCACTCGCCGCAGCCATAGCCCCAGTCGTGGCGCGCGCCGCGTTCGCCGAGATAGCAGGTATGGCTGTGTTCGACGATCGCCTCGACCAGAGCGGGGCCGCCGAGTTGTTCCGCCAAGGCCCAGCTTTGCGCCTTGTCGATCCACATCAGCGGCGTTTCCAGCACGAAGCGGCTCTCCATGCCGATGTTCAGCGCCACCTGCATCGCCTTGATCGCGTCGTCGCGGCAATCGGGATAGCCGGAGAAATCAGTCTCGCACATGCCGCCGACGATGCGCGTCAGGCCGCGCCGATAGGCCAGCGCCGCGGCGAAGGCGAGGAAGATCAGGTTGCGGCCGGGCACGAAAGTATTGGGCAGGTTCTTCGCGCCCATTTCGATGGCCTTGTCGCTGGTCAGGGCGGTGTCGGAAATGGCGCCCAGGACTGAGAGGTCGAGCACATGGTCCGGCCCCAACCTCTGCGCCCATCGCGGCTTGATCGCCACAAGAGCGTCGCGCAGCACGGCCCGCTGCTCCAGTTCGATGCGATGGCGCTGGCCATAGTCGAAGCCGAGCGTTTCGACCCGCTCATAACGCTCGAGCGCCCAGGCGAGACAGGTCGTCGAATCCTGGCCGCCCGAAAACAGCACCAAAGCCATGGAATTTTCTCCGCGCCAAGCCGTTCTTGCTACACAAAAGCGGCGGAAGCGTCCATCGCGACGATGCGGGCTTTCGCAAACGCCCTTCCCGCGCTATCTGGCTCATCGTTCGCGCGGAAAACTGGACTGTACCGCCTTTGCGCCCTTTTTGCCTGATCGAGGATGCCGACGCCGGCGGCGCGCTGCTGTTTGCGGACATGCGCGAGAAAATCGTCGCCTTCACAGCGGAGGAAGTCGCGCCGGCTTTGGCGTCGATGCAGGCGGCGAGCGAGGCCGGGCGCCACCTCGCTGGCGTCATGGCCTACGAATGCGGCTATGCTTTCGAGCAGCGCTTGCAAAAACTCCTGCCGGAGCGCAGCCGGCGCCCCTTGCTGCAGTTCGGCGTATTCGACGCGCCGCGCGAGGTAAAAATCCGCGCGGAAAAACCGGCGGCGGTCACGGATCTGCTGCCGTCGTGGGATTTCTCCGACTATCGAAAGCGCTTCGACGCCTGCCGCCAATATATCGGCGCGGGCGATGTCTACCAGATCAACCTGACCTTCCCTTTCACCGGGCGTTGCCAGGGCGAGCCGCTCGATCTTTACGCCCTGCTGCGGCAGCGACAGCCCGCGCAATTGGGCGGGGTGGTGGCGCTGGGCGACCGGACCGTCATCTCGTTGTCGCCGGAGCGTTTTTTTACCAAGCGGGGGCGAAAAATTTTCACCCGGCCGATGAAAGGCACCGCGCCGCGCGGCGCCAATCCGGAGCAGGACGCCGCTTTCGCCTCGGCGCTGGCGCAAGACGAGAAAAACCGCGCCGAAAACCTGATGATCGTCGACTTGCTGCGCAACGATCTCAGCCGTCTGTCAGAGGTCGGATCCGTGCGCGTCACCGATCTGTTTTCGGTGGCGACATTTCCGACCCTGCACCAGATGACCTCCGGGGTGGAGGCGATCTTGCGGGAAAATCTCTCCATCGCCGAGATTTTCGCCGGCCTGTTTCCCTGCGGCTCGATCACCGGCGCCCCAAAAATCCGCGCCATGGAAATCATCGCCGAACAGGAAAGATTCGCCCGCGAAAATTATTGCGGCGCTCTTGGCCATATCGCGCCAAATGGCGACATGCGCTTCAATGTCGCCATTCGCACCTTGACGCTCGACGGACGCGGCTGGCTGGCCTGTCCGGTAGGCTCGGCCATTGTCGCGGATTCGCAGGCGCGGGAGGAATATGAGGAATGTCTGCTCAAGGCGCGCTTCCTGACGGGCTGAAGGATTTCGGCCTGATCGAGACTTTGCTGTGGACGGGCGAGGACGGCTATTTTTTGCTCGCCGGCCACGAAGCGCGGCTGAAAAATTCGGCCGCCGCGCTCGGTTTCGCTTTCGAGAAAAAGGCCTTCGACGACGCCTTGGCGCGAGCCTGCGCCGACGCGCCGAAAGTACGGTTACGCGTCCGGCTGCTCCTGCTTCGCAACGGCTCGATTGAGGCGACGACGGCCGCCTTCGAGCCGGAGCGGGCGGAAAAAATCTGGCGCGTCGGCGTCGCGAAAAAGCGTTTCGATTCGCGCGATCCGTGGCTGCGTCACAAGACCACGCGCCGGGAGATTTACGAAAGCGCCCTCGCCGAAGCGCAAGGCGCCGATGAAGTCGTTTTCCTCAATGAAAAAGATGAAATCTGCGAAGGCGCGCGGACCAATGTCTTTGTCGGCGTCGGCGGCGCGCTTTCGACCCCGCCTCTGTCCAGCGGCCTGCTGCCGGGGGTTTTCCGCGCCGATCTCCTGGCCCGAGGCGAGGCGAGCGAAAAAATCCTGGCGCTCGACGATTTGCGCCGCGGTTTTTTCCTCGGCAATTCCTTACGCGGACTTTTGCGCGCGCGTCTGGACGACTGAAGGAACCTCCTCGGCCAGCCATTGCTCCAGCAACTGGCGGGCGATGGAGATTTTCGGCGGCGCGAAAAATCCTTCGGCGTGCTGCTCCTCGACCATGGCGCGCGCCTCGGCGCGACTGAACCAGCGGCAGTCCTCCAACTCGTCGTCGCCCAAGCGGATTTCGCGCGACAGCGCCTGCGCGCGGAAGCCGAACATCAGCGAGGCGGGAAAGGGCCACGGCTGCGAGGCGGCGTAAGTCACCTCGCCGATGAGGACGCCAGCCTCTTCCATCACTTCGCGCCGCACCGCCTCTTCCAGGGCCTCGCCGCTTTCGACATAGCCGGCGAGGCAGGAATACATTTTTTCGGGAAAATGCCGGGCGCGTCCGAGCAGGCAATTTTCGCCATCGACCACCAGCATGATCGCCACCGGATCGGTGCGCGGAAAATGCCGCGCCCCGCAGGCCGGGCAATCGCGCCGCCAGCCTGCGGCGGCAACGATCGTCGCCACGCCGCAGCGCGCGCAAAAACCATGCGTCGCATGATAATGCAGCACGGATTTGGCCTGCGCCAGAACCGCGAGTTCCGGCCGGCCAAGCCGCTTCTTGACCGCCAACGTCCGCAAATCGTGAATTTGCAGGCCGGGATCCTTGGGCAGGAGCCATTTCCTCAGATCGAGGGCGCCGGAACCCGCCGGCTCTTGCGCCTGGGCGGCGTCGTCCGGCAGCAGCAAGGCGAAAACCGGCCCCTTATCGTCGCGGCCAAGCAGAACCTCCGTAGTCGCCGCGCCCAGCCCCCGCGCCTGCGCGAGTGGATGCCGGGCGCTCAAGTCCTCGCCTTCCATGCGCAGGATCGGCATGGATTGGACGAAAACCACCGCCCTCGCCGCCGGATCGGCCGCCAGCCGCGCCAGCGCTTGCGCGTCCTCGCGAAGTTGCGACAGGCGGTCGAGCGGGTTGCCGGCAAAGCCTTGGACGGGATCGGGCATCAACTCTCCTTAAACAACGCGCAATCAAGCATGCGGCGCAAATCGGCGACAAGCCGCGCGGCCAAATCCGGTTCGTAGCGCGCCGCCTCGCCGACGCCCCAGACCGGGTCCGGCCAAGCGGCGTCGTTGGCAAAACGCGCGACCACATGCATATGCAATTGCGGGACCATGTTGCCGAGGGCGGCGATATTGATTTTTTTCGCGCCTAGATAAATTTTCAGCCTTTCGCCCGCCAGCGTCGCCTCTTCGATGAGAATGGCGCGTTCGGACGGCGCGAGATCGTGGACTTCGCTCAAGTCCTCGCGGCGCGGAACCAGGATCAGCCAGGGAAAGCGGCTGTCATTCATCAGAAGGATGCGGCACAGGGGCAGGTCGCCGACCAAAAAAGTGTCGGCGGCGAGGCGGGAATCGAGTTGAAAAGTCATCCGGCCTCCGAAAAAGTCGCCCGTCGGAGTTAACGCCTTCGCGCCGGCGACACAAGCGGCGCCAGCCCCTCTTGCGAAATCGGCGGCGATGGTCCAAATAGGCGTCGGGAGGTTGGCGGTGGACGTTCCACTCGCCAACCGGGTCAGGTCCGGAAGGAAGCAGCCCTAACGAGAACGGGCGGGTCTTCGTCCAGCCTCCCACCTTTTGTCATTTTGCGCGCCCGACAACCGCTGGCGCCCTCCATCGGCGGTTCGATGATCGACGATTCCGCGCAAAACCCGACAGAAGCGCCGCCTGGCGGCGGCCTGTTCACGGACGAGCCGCCAAGACCGGCGCAACCCGCCGCCTATCGCGTGCTGGCGCGCAAATATCGCCCTTCGCGTTTCGAGGACCTGATCGGCCAGGAGCCGATGGTTCGCACCCTCTCCAACGCCTTCGATCTCGGCCGCATCCATCAGGCCTATATGCTGACCGGCGTGCGCGGCGTCGGCAAGACCACCACCGCGCGCATCCTTGCCCGCGCTTTCAATTACGAAGTTTCCGCCCGCGACGGGCGCCCGGCGATCGACAAGCCGACCATCCACATGAATGAGGTCGGCGTCCATTGTCAGGCGATCATGGAATCGCGCCATGTCGATGTCATCGAAATGGACGCGGCCTCCCATACCGGCATCGAAGACGTGCGCGAGATCATCGAAAGCGCGCGCTACAAGCCGGTGATGGCGCGCACCAAAGTCTACATCATCGACGAAGTGCACATGCTGTCGAAAGCGGCCTTCAACGGCCTGTTGAAGACGCTCGAAGAGCCGCCGGAACACGTCAAGTTCCTGTTCGCCACGACCGAAATCGAGAAAGTGCCGTTGACGGTGCGCTCGCGCTGCCTGCGTTTCGACCTGCGGCGCGTCGAGTCCGAGGTTCTGACCCGCCATCTCGCCTCGATTTGCGACAAGGAAAAGGTCGACGTCGATCACGAGGCCCTGAGCCTGATCGCGCGCGCTTCCGAAGGCTCGGTGCGCGACGCGCTCTCGCTGCTCGACCAGGCCATCGCCCACGGCGCCGGAGCGCCGATCCACGCCGGCGATTTGCGGATGATGCTCGGCCTCGCCGACCGCTCGCGCATCATCGACCTGTTCGAGACCCTGATGAAGGGCGACGTGGCCGCCGCTCTGGCCAACCTTAGGGACCAGTATGACAGCGGCGCCGATCCCGGCCAGGTGCTGGTCGAACTGGCGGAATTCGTGCATTTCGTGACCAGGGCCAAAGTCGCGCCCGATCTCGTCGATCCTTCCGCCACCCAAGCCGAGCGCCAGCGCGGCGCCGTCCTGGCGCAGGAGCTTTCGATGTCCGTGCTGTCGCGCGCCTGGCAAATCCTGCTCAAGGGCGTGCAGGAAACCAGGGATTCGCCACGACCGCTGGCGGCCGCCGACATGGTTCTGGTGCGGCTCGCCTATGCCGCCGACCTGCCTTCGCCGGAAGAAGTGCTGAAAAGACTGAGCCAGCCCGTCGAGAATCCCGGGGCTTCCTCGCCTCGCGGCGGGGCGCCGCCCCCCTCGGGTTCGAGCGGCGCCGCGCGCAGCGCGCCGCGCCTGGCCGCGACGCAACCTTATCTCGCCCCGCCGCCGCCCGCCGCGCCCGAAAGCCCGCCGGAAAACACGCCTCGCCTGGTGCTGAAATCCTTCGCCGAGCTGGTGGCCTTGGCCGGGACGCAGCGCGATATCCAGATCAAGACGGCGCTGGAGCGCGACGTGCGGCTGGTGCGTTTCGAATCCGGCCTGCTGGAATTTTCGTTGGCGCCGGGCGGCTCGCCCGGATTGCCGGCGCAATTGACGCGCAAATTGCAGGACTGGACCGGACAGCGCTGGATGGTGGCCTTGTCCACCGCTTCGGGCGCGCCGAGCCTGTTGGAACAGGCCGCGGCAAAGGAAAACCAGCGGCGGGTGGGCGTGCAGGCGCATCCTCTGGTGCGCGCGACGCTCGAACAGTTTCCCGGCGCGGTCATTGTCGCGGTGCGCGGCGGCGAGGCCGAGCCTGCCGCAATGTCGAGCGAAAATACGCCGGCGGAGGCCGATGACGTCGGCTACGTCGAGGATTCCCAAGACGATGACTTTTAGCTAGACGAGGATTTTTAGATGGACATCATGGGTTTGATGAAAAAGGCCGGCGCCATGCAGGCCAAGATGGCCGAAATGCAGGCCGAACTCGACAATATCACCGTCGAGGGCTTTTCCGGCGGCGGCTTGGTGAAGGTCACGCTCACCGCCAAGGGCGCGTTGCAGGGTCTGTCGGTCGACCCATCCCTGCTCAAGGTCGAGGAGAAGGAAATTCTCGAAGACCTGATCGTCGCCGCCCACGCCGACGCCCGGCGCAAGGCTGAGTCGCTGATGGAAGAAAAGATGAAGGACCTGACGGCGGGGCTGCAATTGCCGCCGGGCATGAAGATGCCTTTCTAATCATTGCCCTTGTCGCTTTTGCGATAAGGGCGCCCCTCGCTTCAGCTCGGCGTCGCTCTTTCGAGTTTGACGCGCCGCCAGGGCGGCGCTTTTGCGCTCCTGGCGCCCTTTGGGCGCGTTTTTTCGGAACTTACAAATGGCCGAGCGCATCGCCGGACCGGAAATCGAGCGGTTGATTCAATTGCTCGCGCGCCTGCCGGGACTGGGGCCGCGCTCGGCGCGCCGCGCCGCGCTGCATCTTATTCGCAAGCGCGAGGAATTGCTCGGCCCGCTCGCCGACGCCATGAGGGTGGCCAAGGAAAAAATCGTCACCTGCTCGATCTGCGGCAATATCGACACCAGCGACCCCTGCGCCATTTGCAGCGATCCGCGCCGCGATGGCTCCACCATCATGGTGGTGGAGACTATCGGCGATCTCTGGGCGCTGGAGCGCGCCAACATCCTGTCGGCGCGCTATCACGTGCTCGGCGGCGCCCTGTCGCCGCTCGATGGCGTCGGGCCGGACGATCTGAATATTGCAAAACTGGTGGGACGCGTCGCCGAAGGCGGGGTGCGGGAAGTGATTCTGGCGGTCAACGCCACGGTCGATGGTCAGACCACGGCGCATTACATTACCGAAATGCTGGCCCATCTCGGCGTGAAATGCACCCGCCTCGCCCATGGCATGCCGGTCGGCGGGGAACTGGATTATCTCGACGAAGGCACGCTGGCCGCAGCCTTGAGGAGCCGGACGGATTTGTGACGGCGTGGGAACGAGCGGCGACCTACTGCGCCGCCGACATGATTTCCGACCCTTCCGGCGGCTGTGCGAAATCGATCTTCTCGATCCGCTCCCCGCAGCGGGCGATTTTTTCCGACGAGACCAGAATCGCCGAGACATCCTCCTGCGACTGGCGGAAATGGCCCTCCAACTTGAGGACCCTTTGTCGCAGGCGTAAAACATCCTCGACAAGACGCCGTGTCTCGGCTTGAATCACATGGGCCTGATCGCGCACCAGGGCGTCGCGCACCAGGGCCTGCAAGACCTGGATCGCCATCATCAAAAGCGAGGGCGAGACGATCAGCACGCGGGCGCGATGCGCCTTCTGGATCACATCCTCGAAAGACTCGTGCAAGTCGGCGAACAGCGATTCCGAGGGGACGAACAGGATCGCCACGTCCTGCGTCTCGCCCGGCAGCAGATAGCGCTCTGCGATATCCTTGACGTGCTTGCCGAGATCGGCGCGCACCCGCGCCTGCGCCAGTTTCTTCGCAGCCTCGTCGCCAGCCTCCTTCAGCGCCGAAAAAGCTTCGAGCGGAAACTTGGCGTCCACGGCCAGAAACTTGTCGTCGCCCGGCAGGCGCAATACGCAATCGGGCCGCGCCCCGGTCGAGAGCGTGTGCTGGAACTTGAAAGCGCTGGCCGGCAGGGCGTCGCGGATGATCGCCTCCATCCGCCCTTGGCCGAAGGCGCCGCGCGCCTGTTTGTTGGCGAGAATTTCCTTCAGGCCGATCACTTCCTGAGTCAGGCCGGCCAATCGCGCCTGCGCCGCGTCGATCAGCCCCAGCCTCTCGTTCAGGGCGCCGAGATTTTCCAAGGTGGCGCGCGACGAAGTCTCTAACCGCTCATTGACCCGATGGGCCGAGGAATCGAGCTTTTCCGCCACCGCGCGGGCGAAATCCGCCTGCCTTCCGCCTAAAATCTCGGCCAGCGTCTGCATCCGCCCAGCCAATTCGGCGTGATTGCGCGCGAGCGCCGCCATTTGCGCGTCGGTCTCGGCCCGCCGCCGGCCGCCCGATCCGCGCAAAGCCGCGAAGGCCAGCACAAGCAGAGCCAAAACTGCCGCCACGCTCAAGAATTCGTGAACGGTGACGGGGATGGCGAAAACTTCGAACAGATGGCGATCATTCATGGCGCGAATAGAGCAAAAAGAAATGAACAAATAAAGAACACAAAACCGGTTCCCTGGCAAACCGGATTTGACGACGGCGCGCCTCACCCCTATTTCAAGAGATCGAATTCGAAAGTCAGCTTCATGGCCATACGCCCTATCCTGTGCCTGCCCGATCCCCGCCTGCGCGCCGTCAGCGAAAAAGTCGGCGTCGTGGACGACGCCGTGCGCGCTCTGATGGATGACATGCTGGAAACCATGTATGACGCGCCCGGCATAGGCTTGGCGGCGATCCAGATCGGCGTCGCCAGGCGCGTCATCGTCATGGACCTCGCCAGGAAGGACGAGGAGCCGGCGCCGCGCTTTTTCGCCGATCCGGAAATCCTCGAAACCTCGCAAGAGGAATCGGTCTACGAGGAAGGCTGCCTGTCCATTCCGGAATATTACGAGGAAGTGTCGCGGCCGGCGAAAATCCGCGTGCGCTATCTCGACCGCGACAACAAGCGTTGCGAAATCGAGGCCGAGGGCCTGCTCGCCACCTGTCTGCAGCACGAGATGGATCATCTCGAAGGCAAATTGTTCATCGACCATTTGTCACGGCTGAAACGCGAGCGGGCGATCAAGAAATTCACCAAGGCTGCGCGGCAGGACGCGCCCGGCGCCCCCAGAAGAGCCCCGGAAATCCGCGAAAAGCAGAGTGGTCTCTGAGACATGCGCGTCATTTTCATGGGCACGCCGGATTTCGCGCTGGCGCCGCTGGCGGAGATTTTTGGCCGCGGGCATGAGATTGTCGCCGTCTATTCGCGCGCGCCCAAACCCGCCGGTCGGCGCGGGCTGGAGCTGACCCCCTCGCCGGTTCATGCCGCCGCCGAGCGTTACGGCCTGAAGGTGCTGACGCCGAAGAATTTTCGCGAGCCGGAGGGCGTGGCCGAGTTCCGGGCCTTTGACGCCGATGTGGCGGTGGTCGTCGCCTATGGCTTGATCCTGCCTAGGGCCGTGCTCGAGGCGCCGAAATTCGGCTGCCTCAACCTGCACGCCTCGCTGCTGCCGCGCTGGCGCGGCGCGGCGCCGATTCAGCGCGCCATCATGGAAGGCGACCGGGAAACCGGGATCATGGTCATGCAGATGGAGGAAGGTCTCGACACCGGCCCCATCGCCATGGCGGAAAAGCTGGCGATCCCGCCCGACATGACCGCCGGCGAGGCCCATGACAAGCTGTCCCTGCTCGGCGCCGACCTGATCGGCCGGGCGTTGGCGGCGCTGGAGCGCGGCGGCCTGACCTTCCAGCCGCAGGCCGAAGAGGGCCTGCTTTACGCCAAAAAGATCGACAAGGCGGAAGCGCGGGTGGACTTTTCGCAAGCCTCGCAAAAACTGCACAATCTCGTTCGCGGCCTGTCGCCCTTTCCCGGCGCCTTTTTCGAAATGGATTTCGGCAAGGGCCTTGAGCGCGTGAAAATTTTACGCACGACACTGTCGGAGGGGGCCGGCAAGCCGGGCGAAATCCTCGACGACACGCCGCGCATCGCCTGCGGCGACGGCGCCCTGACTTTGGTCGAGGTTCAAA
>NZ_JBKQOU010000271.1:0-4456 GCF_052145335.1 Rhodoblastus sp. | reverse complement strand
CGCCGGCGAAGTTCGAATACGCCATCGACCGCTACGCCATGGAGACCAAGCGGCTCCTCGACGTTCTCGATCGCCGGCTCGGCGAGAGCCGCTATCTCGCGGGCGACGCCTTGACCATCGCCGACATCGCCGCGTTCCCCTGGTACGGCGGCCTCGTCGAAGGCGCCCTCTACTGCGCCGCCGAGTTCCTGTCGGCGCCCGACTACACAAACGTGAAGCGCTGGGCGGACGACATGCTCCAGCGCCCGGCGGTCAAGCGCGGGCGCATGGTCAACCGGACCTGGGGCGATCCCGCCGGCCAGCTTCGCGAGCGCCACGACGCGCCCGACTTCGAGACCAAGACCCAGGACAAGCTCGAAGAGGGCGCGGCGAGTTAGTGCTAGTTGGACGAGGCTCAACCCGCTCTGCTGTCTGGAACGGAGAAGTGAGTAGAATTGTGATTGCGTCGACTGTCACCTCAACCCCACCGTAATCCACGGGATTTTTATTGCTCAACTCGATAGTCTAACCGGCTTGGCTGGCAATAGATTAGGCAACAGCCCTTAGCGTGATCTTTCGAGAAGATTCCACGATGACCCCAAAAAAGAGGCTGAGATGCACAACATCGAAACGATGGGAGAAACGCTAGGAGCACAGTTTAGTGCCCTCTGACAACAAATCGCGTGACTGCATAGCAAATGGCACGAATACGTAGAAATGTTCGGCACGAAGCCGTCTAGGGTCGACCTGCTCAACAGAGCAGCACCAAAATTTTTTAGAGATGTACAAGATTGTTTGTGGCACGAAACCCTTATGCATATTGCACGACTAACCGATCCGCCAAGGTCCGCTGGAAAAGCCAATCTTACAATCCAGAATCTCCCTGATTTAACCCGTACGCACGCCGAACGTTCATCGATCAAGGCTGCTGTTGATGCCGCCGTCACGAAGAGCCAATTCGCTCGCGACTGGCGGAATCGACATATTGCCCATATGGATCTTGACCTTGCACTCGATAGGAAAGCGACACCGTTGGCAACGGCCAGTCGGTCGCAAGTGACCGAAGCACTCGACGCAATAGCATTTGCGCTGAATGAAGTTGACCGCCATCACAGGCAAAACGAGACATTTTTCGGGATGGGTTCAAGCGTTGGTGGCGCGGCGTCTCTACTTGGCGTTCTCCATGATGGACTTAAACAGCAGGAGCGGCGGCACGAAGCGTTAATGCGTGGAGAGATGCCCGACAATGATTATTGACGAGATTTGTGAGTCTTCATGGGGGACCCGCCTACAAGTCGCTGGAGCGCATCATGGCGCAGGTGACCGAGATCAACAGCATCGTCAGCGGGATCGCCGCAGGCGCGCAGGAACAGGCGACCGGGCTCCAGCAAATCAATACCGCGATCACCCAGATGGATCAGACGACGCAGCAGAACGCGCCGATGGTCGAGGAATCGACGGCCGCCTGCCATTCCCTGTCGCAGGCGACCGATCAGCTTTCGGATCTGATCGGCCAGTTCAAGGTCGGCCGAAGCGGCGACGACATGTCCCGGCGCCGCGAGGCGCCAAAAGCCGCGCCGCACGGCTTGCCGCGGCCGCCCGCGCCCGTCGCCGCGAGCGACGCGCGCCGGAGCGCCTGAGCAGGGTCCGAATCCGCCTCATCGATCTGGCCGCTCGACATGTCATGTGCGCTTTCGAGCAACCCCTGAAGCCGCGGGTCCGCGTCACGCGATAAGGCGGGGCGCGGCAGTTGGCCGATCTGTTGTCTTGGCGGTCTGCGGTTTTTCGCCTGTTGGTTGCATCAACGGGGCGCGAGGCGGGGCCGCGCGGAGCATGCGGCGGGGCGGCGCGTGGGAGCCACCCGGCCGTTCAAGGAACGCCTTAAGCCCGCGCAGGTAACGCGCTGATCGCTTTGTTGTCTTCTGGTCTTTGCGACAAGCGCTTTTGGACCTCTGGAGTCCGCGCTATGGTTATTCCGATCGGGCGATCAGGCCGCAAGGGGCGCGGCGAAGCGAGGACGCAATGAACGAGGCGAGGCCGCGGGCGCGAATTTGAGCCGGGGCGCATGAGTGCGGATGCTGCGTGTCCGTCGCTCGCGCGTTGCTGCGTCGGGCTTTCGTCAGAAGTAGAAGTCGCCGGATAACCAAGATCGGTCCAAAGAGCCTTGCCTGCGGTTTCTCTGCAGTCTTAATGTGTCAGAGTTCCAATATCTGTCCAGGGAAGATTCAATGGAAGACTGGCTGGAGCGCACCGCTGCCTACATCCCGACCTGGATCGACTATCAGTTCCGCCTCCCGGAGCAGGTCGGCTGTCTACTCGCCATCGTGCATGAAGGCGAACTCGTCCTCGAATACGCCTCCGGCTCCGCCAACCTCGCCACCGCCGAGCCGCTCACGCCGCGCCACCGTTTCCGCGTCGCATCCCACTCGAAAAGCTTCACCGTCGCCGGCCTCATGCTCCTTCGGGAATCCGGCCGGCTAAAGCTCGATGACACCGTCGGCGCTTTCGTCCCCGGCCTGCACGACGACGTCGCCCAGGCCTCCCTTGCCCAGGTCATGTCGCACACAGCCGGCCTCATCCGCGACGGTAACGCCGGCAACCAATTTGCCGGCCTGCGCCCCTTCGCGGACAAGGCCGAACTCCTCGCCGATCTGGGCAAGCCGCCCGTCCTCGATCGCAACACCCGTTTCAAATACTCCAATCACGGTTTCGCCCTTCTCGGCCTCGTTATCGAGGCCATCACCGGCGAACCCTTCCCCGCCTGGATTCGGCGCGAGGTTATTTCCGCCTTCGGCCTCACCGAGACCGAACCCGACATGCCCATTCCGCCCGGCACGCCCTTTGCCCGCGGACACACCGGAAAGGCTCTGCTCGGCCGCCGCCAAGTCGTTGCCGGCGACTACTCGCTAAATGCCGTTACCCCCGCCGGCGGCTTCGTCAGCACCGCCGCCGACCTCGCGCGCTTCTTCTCCCAACTCTCTCCGAATGCTGCCGCGAGCCCGCTTTCACTCGATAGCCGGCGCGAAATGGCGCGCGGCCAATGGAAAAATCCCCACGCCACCCTCGCCACCAGTTACGGCCTTGGCATATTCAGCGGCACTCTCCGTGACTGGAACTGGTTCGGCCACTCTGGCGGGTTGCTCGGCTACGTTTCGCGCACCGCTGTTGTGCCGGACCGGAACCTCGCCATCTCAGTCCTCACAAACGCCTCGGATGGCCTCGCCTGGCCCTTGCTCGATGGCGTGTTACACGTCGCCCGGGCGTTCGCCGAAAAAGGCGAACCTACCGAGGACGTTCGCGGCTGGACAGGCCGCTGGTGGGTCGCGGGAGGCGCTATCGATCTGCTACCTGCCGGCAGCCGCGTCCTCGTCGCCGTCCCTGCCTTTCTCAACCCCGTCATGGACGCCTCCGAGATCGAGGTCATCGGTCCCGATGTGGGCCGTTTGGCTCTTGCCGCCGGCTACGCAAATCATGGCGAGTCCGTCCGACTCGTCCGCGACGAAAGCGGCACGCCCATCGAGTTCTGGGCCCAGGGGACTCGTTTAGCCCCGGAGCCCGTGGTCGCCAAGGAAATGCGGGACCTCTACGGCGTTGAGGTCGGTCCTTGAACAAGGAGAACGCCTTCGATCTGAGCACGCCACCAGGAGGCGAGGCCGCGAAGCGGCGCGGCGAAGGGAGGGCCGAGCAACCCGGGCAGCGGTTCCGTCGTCCGCCCGAAGATTGCGGTGACATTTTTTCAACCCTATTTCGCCTCCCTCGCGGAAATGGTAGATGGGCGAACTTTTGATTGCGGAAAATCAGGACTAGCGGTATGATCTGATCATGCGAGCCTCGGACCAAGCGCATCGGTCGACGCCGTCGCGGACGGGACGAGGCCGTTTATCCGGGGTCGGACCGACGATGACATTCCGCGGGACGTGATTTTTTCGCATACGCGCGTGCAACGCGTTGAAAAGTCACGATTCACGGGTGAAAATGAGGGTCAAATCCAGTGCTGAACGCGTGCTGAACGCATGCCGAACGCTGCTGAACGCATGTCGAACGCGCGCTGAATGACGCCGAATGGCGCCCGAACGCGCCTCTCAACCGGTCTTCCGAGTCGCCGCGCCCTACGAAAAAGGGCGGCACCTCGGCCCCGCCCTTCCTGCCTTCCCGTCGGCCCGTCGGGGCCGCTCAGCCCTGGGCGTTCTGGGCCGGGCCGGAGTCCTTGCCCTTGGCCTCGAGGTCGCGGTCGACGAATTCGATCACCGCCATGGCGGCGTTGTCGCCGGGACGGAAACCCGCCTTCATGATGCGCAGGTAGCCGCCGTGGCGGTCCTTGTAGCGGGGGCCGATCACGTCGATCAGCTTCCTGACGAGCTCGGCGTCGCGCAGCCGCGAAATGGCGATGCGGCGGGCGTGCAGGTCGCCGCGCTTGCCGAGCGTGAGGTGAGAGAGGGATCCTGCGCTATCGCGGCATCCCCATCGAGGAGCTGGC
>NZ_JBKQOU010000270.1:0-9593 GCF_052145335.1 Rhodoblastus sp. | reverse complement strand
CTAATTCTGGGTCTCTTGATTTCGATTGTCGGCGCGGAGACGGGAAATGAGCGGAAGCCAGATTCAGGCGCAGCGGAATCAGTCCGAGGACCATCCGTCGCCAGCTGAGATCGTGCAGCAATGTTTCGCTTTCGCCGCGGAAAGACATCAGGCTGGACAGATCGACGAAGCCGAGCGCGTCTACCGCCAGATTCTCCTCGTCGCTCCGCTTCACGCCGACGCCCTGCATGGACTTGGCGTCATCGCCCATCAGGTCGGGCGCGACGACCTCGCCGCCGACTGGATAGGCCAGGCGCTGGCGCAAAGACAGGATCCGACCTTTCACAATAATATTGGCCTGGTGTTGCTGGCGTTGGGCCGGCCTCACGAGGCGCGGGCGGCGATTTTTCGCGCGCTCGAACGCCGCCCCGCCTATCCCGAGGCCTTTAACGCGCTGGGCAATGCCCAGGAGCAACTCGGCAACCGGGACGAAGCGATTGTTTCCTACGAAAAGGCTCTGAAGCTGCGGCCCGCTTATGCGGAAGCGCAGGTCAATCTCGGCAAGGCCCGTCAGGAGAAGGGTGATTTCGAACTCGCCAACGCCTGTTACGAAAGGGCGCTGGAAATCAATCCGGACTGCGCCGAAGCACATAATAATCGCGGCAATCTTCTACGTATTAAGGGGGCGCTCGACGAGGCGCTGCTGTCGCTCGACCGCGCGCTCGTCTGCAAGCCGAACTACGCCGAGGCCTATAACAACAAGGGCGTCGTCCTGTTGATGCAACAGGAGGTCGAGGCGGCCGTCGTCGCCTTCCGCTGCGCGCTGGCCATCAAGCCGGAGTTTCCGGCGGCGCTGGCGAGTTACGGCTCAGCCCTGGTGGCGCAGGGGAAACTCGATGAATCGGTTGGCTATTTCAAACGTGCGATCGCGCTCGATCCCAAATGCGTCCAGGCTTACAACAATCTTGGCGCGACGCTGTTGCAGCTCAACACGATGGACGAGGCGATAGCAGCTTTTGAACGGGCGATCGAATTGTCGGCCGGGGCCGCCAAGGCGGACGCGCATTACAATCTCGGAACGACGCTGCTTCAGCGCCACCAGCTGGATCGGGCCATGGTCTCGCTCGGCAAGGCGCTCGAAGCCGACCCTGCTCACGCCGGAGCGCGCAATAATTTCGGCGTGGCGCTGCAGGACAAGGGACAGGTCGAGGAGGCCGTGGCGGCTTACGGCCAGGTCATGGCCGTGACCCCGGAATATGCCGGCGCCTATAGCAACAAGCTGATGGCGATGCATTATATCGAGAGCTACACCAACGACGACGTGTTGCAGGTCGCGCTCGCCTTCGGCAAGGCCTTCGACCGGCCAGATCCTAAGCCCTTCGCGGGCCGGGATTTATCGCCGGAGCGCCGCTTGCGCATCGGCTATGTTTCCGGCGATTTCAACGTGCATCCGGTGGCCTTTTTTCTGGCGCGGACGCTGGAAGCGCACGACCGCGAGAATTTCGATGTCTTCTGCTATTCCAACTGTCCGCACGAAGACGAACTGACGGCGCAGTTGCGCGCCAATGGCGACCAGTGGCGGGTGATCGTGGGCGCGTCCGACGAGGACGCCGGGCAAAAAATCCGCGACGACGCCATCGACATCCTGGTGGATCTATCCGGCCACACCAACAAGACGCGCGTAAATCTGTTCGGGCTGAAGCCGGCGCCGGTGCAGGCGGCATGGCTCGGCTATTTCGGTACGACCGGATTGAAGTCGATGGATTATCTCGTGCTCGATCCGGTCTCGGCGCCCCCGGGCGCGGACAAGTGGTACACGGAATCGTTGGTGCGGCTGCCCTATGGCCGGTTTTGCTACAAGACGCCGCCGGTCACGCTGACGCCCTCCGAACCGCCATGCATCGCCAAGGGTTTCGTGACCTTCGGGTGTTTCAACAATGTCGCCAAGCTCAGCCCCGGGGTCATTCACCTCTGGGCGCAGATTTTGCGGGCGGCGCCGCAGTCGCGGCTGGTGCTCAAATGGCGGAGCCTGAGCGAGAGCAGCGTGCAAAAGCGACTCCTCGACGCCTTCGCTGCGGCGGGGGCCGAAGTCGAGCGCATAGAGCTGCGCGGGGCCTCGCCCTATATCGACATGCTCAAGGAATATGACGACATCGACATTGCTCTCGATCCTTTTCCGTTCGGCGGCGCGACGACCAGTTGCGAAGCCTTGTGGATGGGCGTTCCGGTGATCACCTTGCCAGGCGACCGGCTGACGTCGCGGCAGACTTTGGGGTTCCTTCATCCGATGGGTTTCGCGGAACTCGCCGCGACCGCGCCGGAAGATTATGTCGAACGGGCGCTGGCGCTCGCCTCCGATCAGGAGCGACTGGCGGATCTGCGCCGCCGGCTGCGGCCGGCGATGGAAGGCGCGCCCTTCTGCGACGGGCCGAAATTCACCGCGACCCTGGAAGCCGCCTATCGCCGGATGTGGCGGCGTTACGTGGCGGGGGAAAAGCCCGAGCCTTTCGATATCGACCCGGGCGAATGATTGAGCTTAGCCAGCGGCCGCGCTGGCGGAAAAGACATATTGCAGCGGCAGGGCGTCGCCGACCGCCAGTTCAGGGTCGAATCCTGCGGCGGTCGCCATGGCGCGGATGGCGGGCAGGAAGCTTTCACGGGCCGGCTCATCGAACAGTCTCGGCCGTCCGGCCACGACGCGATAGCCGCAGGTCTCGAACAATTCCAGCGAAGTCGCGCGGGTGAACCAGCGCAAATGGGTGCGGTCGAGCAGGCCGCTGTCCTCGTAGCGGAACAGGCCGCAAGCCAGCCGCGCCTGGACGCTCCAATGCTGGGCGTTTGGAATGCAGGCGACGACGCGCGCATTTTCGCGCAACAGCGGTTTGATCCGGCGCAGAACCGCCCAGGGATCGCGCAGATGTTCGAGCGTGTCGCCGAACACGACGCAATCGCTGGAAAACAGTTCATTGAATTCGCCGTCGGGCATTTGCTCGACGTCGGCGGGGATCACGCGGGCGCAAGTTCCGCGCGCCGCTTCGGCGTAATCGGCGTCGATCTCGATGCCGATATATTCGCAGCCGGGAGAGCTTTTCAGATAGGCGCGGGCCAGCGCGCCGGTGCTGCACCCGACTTCGACCACGCGCTGGCAGTTGGGCGGAATATAAGCCAGAAGGTCGCTGTTGTAGAAGTCATGCGCCGGAGTCTGTTTCATGTCTGGCTCCAAAAAATTCGCTGAACCGGTCTTGGACGCGTCGCTCAGTCCCGCCATTTCTCCAGATAGGTCCGGTAGCCGTCACGCCAGTCGGGCCCGCCGAATTCTCCGCCGCTGGCGTGGATTACGCCTAGTGGAATGGCGCCCATGGAGATATTTTTCGCTTCGCACTGGCGGCAGATGTCCATGTCGTAAAAATGAAAGCGGAACTGCTCGTCGAAGCGGATGGCGTTGCGCATCAGCGTTTTCTTTCGCACCGCGAGCAGAACGCCGTCGAGCAACTTGAGCTTTTGCATCGTCGGCCCATAGATCGACAGTTCGCAGGGAAAGCCATTGCCGTGTCCGACGACGCCGCTGAGATTGGCGAAGTCGTCCCAGGTGAATTGATCGTCAATGAAAGCCCAGGCGGGCTGTTTCGAGACCCGGCGCTTGTTGCCGGCCAATCCCAGCACGTCGAATTGAGTGAAGCCGTAAACCAGTTTGTCGAGCCAGAAGAAATCGGCAAGGAAAACATCGTCGTGGACGAAGACCATGATCTCCTCCTCGTTTTCGACCGCGTCGATCGCCTGGTTGTAACAGGCGCCGAGTCCGCGTGAATTTTCATAGAAAATTTCTCGCTTCAGGTTGAAGACGGCATAGGTCTGCGTCAGGCTGCGGCCCAAGGCCGATTTTTCGCGAAAGTCCTGTTCGTTGAAACGGGTCGCGCTGACGATGGTCACGGGCAGCATGAGGGCGGTCCTTAAGCAAAGACCCGCGAAGGCATGGCGCGAGCGGCGCAACATAAAAACGCGGCAAGCTTGCGCCAATCATTCGCGACTGCGGATTATAAATCGCTTCGGGGAAATCCTTGCCAAAGCGTTACGTGAAAACCCCCGCGCAAGTTTGCCGGCGAAAGATGCGAGCCAGATTCGCATACCAGCGCCGGATTTTTGAATGACCGTCCGCGACCAAGTAGAACGCCTGTTTTCCAATCTGCTCGCGCTGGGGCCGCGTCGGCTTGCGTTGCTTGCGGCGATCGGCCTCACCGTGTTCGCTCTGGTCGGCGCCGCCGGCTATTACCTCAGCCGCCCGACCAACGACGTGCTCTATTCCGGCCTCGACAAGCAGGATGTCTCGCGCATCGGTTCGGCGCTGAAAGACGCCGGAGTGGCGTTCGATATTTCCGCCGACGGCGCCACCGTCTATGTCGCTTTCGCCGACACCGCCCATGCGCGCATGTTGCTCGCCGAGCAGGGGCTGCCGCGCAGTGGCGGCACGGGATACGAATTGTTCGACAAGCTCGGCTCGCTCGGCCTGACTTCCTTCATGCAGGAAATCACCCGCGTGCGCGCGCTGGAAGGCGAGCTGGCGCGCACCATCCAGACCATGCGCGGCGTCAAGGCGGCGCGCGTGCATCTGGTCATGCCGGACGAAGGCTCGTTTCGTCGCGCCAAACAGCCGCCCTCCGGTTCGGTGGTGCTGCGCACCGAAGGCGCCGACAACGCGCTGATCGCGCAGGCGGTGCGCCATCTCATCGCTGCGGCTTTGCCGGGCATGACGATCGACCAGGTGACGGTGCTCAATGTCGACGGACAATTGCTTGCCACGGGCGCTGACGGAAGCGACGCCGGCCCCAGCAAGATGCTGGCGCTGGAAAAAAGCGTGGCCGATGAAATCCAGAACAATGTCCGCCACACGCTCGCCCCCTATCTCTCGCTGCGCAATTTCCAAATCAGCGTCGCGGCGCGATTGAATACCGACAGGAAGGAAACCACCCAGACCACATTCGATCCCGATTCGCGGGTCGAGCGCTCGGTGCGCACGGTCAAGGAGACGCAGTCGTCGCAGAACAATTCGACGCAGTCGCCGACCTCGGTGGGGCGCAACGTGCCGCAGGCCACTGCCTCGCAGGGGGACGGCAAGCAGGCCGCCGAAGACAGCCAGAAGAAAGAGGATCTGACCAACTACGAATTGTCGTCGAAGACGACCTCGACGGTGTCGAACGGTTACCTCGTCGAGGCTCTTTCGGTGGCGGTGCTGGTCAATCGCGCCGGTCTTGCCGCGACGCTCGGCCCTAACGCGACGCCCGAACAGATCGACAAACAGATCGGCGAGATCGAGCAGCTGGTCGCCTCCGCCGCGGGGCTGCGCAAGGATCGTGGCGACATCATCAAGGTCTCGGCGGTGGATTTCGTCGACAGCGGCAAGGAGCTGGAGCCGGCGCCGCCGATTTCCATCGTCGAGGCCCTGATGCGGCAGTTCGGCAGCATTGTCAGCGCGCTTGCCATGCTCGGCGTCGCGGTGCAGGTGGTCGTGGCGGGGCTTCGGCCCGCGGCGCGCGCACTGATCGAATTGCGTGAGGCGCCGATGGCCGAAGGCGCTCTGGCCTTGCCGGGCGCCGGCGGGGGCGTGGCGCTCGTCGGCCACAATGAGGCGGCCCTTTTGGGCGAACCGGCGCACGAAGAACAGGCTTTGCTCGAAGACCGGAATTACCGCCGCAACAAAGCTCCGCAGCGGCGGCTCGAACAGATGATCGACATGGATGAAGCGCAGGCCGCCGCCATCTTGAAACAATGGATCAGACATGGGGAGCGCATATGAAGCCGGTTCCATTCGCCCAATATATGGAGCGCCAGCGGGCGACCGCGCAACGCGCAACGGAGCCGGTGTCCTGGCCGCCGCTTAGCCAAAAGACGGAAAGCCCCGCCCCGGCGCGCAATTCGCCATTGCTGCGCAGGGTCGAGGCGGAAAGGGCGGAGGCCAAGGCCAGCGCGCCGCAGCGGCTCGAACAGGGCCGCCTGCTCGCCTTCGAGGAAGGGCGCGAATCGGCGCGCGGCGAGCTGGAGGACGAGCGCGCGCGGATGCGCGAAAAGCTCGAAGTCGAAATCGCCGCGGCGCGCGCGGTCTGGGTCGCGGAGGAGGCCGAACGCCTTGCGGGCGCTCATCGCGCCGCGTTCGAATCCTTCGAGATGCGCTGCGCCCAGGCGGTGGCCAATATCTTGCGGCCCTTTACCACCCAGCTGGTGATCGGCCGCGTCACCGAGGCTCTGGTCGAAAATCTCGAGGTGCTTTTCAAGGGCCGCTCGCAGGCTTTGTTCGAGATCAGCGGGCCGGTCGACCTGCTCGACGCTTTGCGCCAAAAATTCGCCTCCCGCGACGCCGCCGTCGTCTACAAGCCCGACGACAAGATCGACGTGTGCGTTCGCGCCGGCGACACGATCATCGAAACGCAGCTCGGCGCGTGGTTGAAGGCGCTCGGCGCCCTACCGGGGGACTCGTCCCAGGAGACTTGCCGGGAATCCGGGAAT
The DNA here is from genome assembly GCF_052145335.1 of Rhodoblastus sp. Taxonomy (GTDB): domain Bacteria; phylum Pseudomonadota; class Alphaproteobacteria; order Rhizobiales; family Beijerinckiaceae; genus Rhodoblastus. The sequence goes on along the minus strand of NZ_JBKQOU010000270.1, from coordinate 3,116 downwards.
GAGTGAGCAGCAGCAACCGGAAATCATCATCGTTCGGCGGCGTGTCGAGGAAGAGGAAAGCCATCACGGCGGCGCCTGGAAAATCGCCTATGCCGATTTCGTCACCGCGATGATGGCGTTTTTCCTGGTGCTCTGGATTTTGAACTCTACGAACAAGGATTCGCAAACCATCATCGCCCGCTATTTCAACCCGGTGAAAATGGAGGACTTCGCCAAGAACAAGAAAGGCATCAGCGAAGCCCAGCTAAAGGAAGAGAAGCCCGGGTCCAATGAAGGCGAACCGGACAAGACGCCGCCGAACGGTCCCAATCGCGGCAAGATCGAGGAGAGAGGCAAGGATCCCAACCAGGACCCCAACGCCAGGGCGATGATGAACGAGGAAACGCTGTTCCAGAATCCCTACGCCGCGCTCGAGCAGATCGCCGGCAAGGCCACGACCCAGCAAAAACAGAAATCCGGCGGCGGCTCTGGCGAAGCAGGTTCGCTCGACACTTACCGCGATCCTTTCCGGACCGCAGGCGTGGAATCCGAGGGGGAAGAGGAAGAGGCGCCGCCTGCGCCCTCCCAATCGCCGGAGGGTCCCGTAAAGCCGCTGGCGACGCCGGCAGAGCCGCAGGAGGCGATCGCGAAGGGTCAAGCTGCGGCAAGCGTGAAAATAGAGCCAGCGGCCTCGGGCGCGAACGCCAAGGCGGCGGAAGCTGCGGAAGGCGCGCGCGCCGCGACGTTGCAAAAGGAAATCGGCAAGGAGCTGAAAGCGCAGGCGGGAGAGGGCGCGCCGCGTCTCGAAGTGAAGGCGACCGACGAGGGCCTGCTGATCAGCCTGACCGACAATGAAAGTTTCGGCATGTTCGAAATCGGTTCGTCTTCGCCTAATCCGAGGCTGGTTCATATGATGGACCGGATTGCGCAGACCCTGAAAGACCAGCCGGGCGAGCTGGTGCTGCGCGGTTATACCGATGCGCGCCGCTATCGCGGTGGAACTTCCGATAATTGGCGGCTGTCGGCGTCGCGCGCGCAAATGGCGCTCTATATGCTGGTGCGCGGCGGATTGCCTGAAACGCGAGTCGAACGGGTGGAGGGCTACGCCGACCGCCGGCTTAAGTCCCCCGAAAAGCCGGAAGCGGCGGAAAACCGCCGGATAGAAATTCTGGTTCGCAAGGCTGCGCCATGAAAGTCAGATTCCCGAAAATAAGGCCGCCAAAAATCAAACTGGCGAAATTCGGTTTGCCGAACATCGCTTCGCTGCGACTCTCGTTCAAGAGCCAGAACTTGCTGATCGGCGCGAGCGCGCTGGCCTTGCTCGGAGTCGGCGGGCTCGCCTGGTTTTTTGTCCGGCCCATGCTGAATGCTCGCGAGGCGCCTGCGCAGGAGAGAGTGGAAGCGGCCGCCGCGCCGACGCTTGAAACAAGGCAGGAGGAACAGTCGGAGGCGACGGCGGAGGCGAAAGCGGAGACCGGGCCGGAAAAGACCGAAGCGGCGCAAGAACAACCAGCGGAAAAAGGCGAGAAAGCCGCCGCCGCGCCGCCGCCGCCGGGCGCCACTGGAGAGCCCGAGCAGTTGGTTCGCCGGCTGCAGGACATTCAGGAGCGGGTGGCCGCCGGCGACGCCGCCGCTTTTAGCGAAATGCCAAAGCTGCTGCGCCGTATCGCGAAAAAGTTTGCCGAGCAACCGCCGGAGGTCTGGTCGCAAAGGTCGAACGCGCGCGCGCTGGAGCTTTACCTGCTCAGCGGCGGCGATTCGGCGGTCGGCCGCAAGATCCTCGCCCAGCATAAATGCGCCGTCTCGGAAGAACCTCTCGTCAGGGCGGCGATCGCCTATCGGGAAAATGTCGACGGGCCCGACCGCGATTTTCTGCTGCGCCTCGAACCGCGTGAACTCGATCTCGATCTCGCCGCCCAGATCGCCTTCGTCCAGTCGATCCTGCTGACCGGAGTCGATCGTCCGCGAGCCATTGCCCGCCTCGATCTCGCACGCCTGCTGGCGCCGGGCGGACTGGTCGAAGAGGCGGCGCTGCGCCGCGAAGTCGCGCTGCTGAGCGAAACAACGGAATTCGACAAATTTGCTGGCCTGTCGCGGCAATATTGGGAGCGTTACCGGTCGTCGCCATATGCCGACAATTTCGTGCGCCAGTTCATGCTGGCCGTGGTCCGCGTCAGCCAGTCGATCAAAGTTTCGGAATGGGCGCAGCTCAATGAATTCATAAACAGCCTGACGACCGAGACGCGGCGGGCGCTCTATCTCGCCATGGCGCAAACAGCGGCAGTGGTCGGCAACAGCGCTCTGGCGGCGATGGCGGCGCAAAATGCGCTGGAGCTTTCTCCCGCCGATTCGGTCGAGCGGCAGCGCGCCTTGCTTTTCCGCGCGGCCGCCAGGATCGCGGGAGCGGATTTCACCGAGAGCCGAAGCTTGCTGGGCGATCTCGACAGAACAAAACTGCCGCCCGGCGATCAGCCGCTTTTTGACGCCGTGTCGCTGGTGGCGGCGCGGATTTTTCGTCCGCCGGAACAGCATTTCGACATGGCCGCGCCTGGCGCCGCACATTCTGGCCCCCCGAACGACGCCGACGCGGCTTTGACACGGGCCGAAACCAGCGTGAAGGAAGCAGATTCGACCCTCGACGACGTCAGAAAAACCATGGAGAGGAAAAGTAGATGAGCGCCCACGCTCTTGGCAGCCATGCACTCGCCGGGCAGGACGTCGCCGCACTGACCAACTTTTCCGCGCGAAGGAAAATGCCGGAAGGCGTCGATGACGAGGGGTCTGGCGGCGGTTTCGACGCCGCTTTGGCGCAAAGCGGGAATGAAACGCCGCCGCAACCACCTCCGACCGCCTCGGCCTTCGGACTGGCGCCTCGCTCCGTCAAAACAGCGGACGCCGCCGCCGCGGCCGCTGAGGCCGCTGGCCCGCGCGGCAGCGGGTTTTGGACCGAGCTTCCGGCTCTTGCTGGCGCCAAGGCCGCAGGAGGCCAATTGGCCGCTTCCGACGATGTTGCACAAAAAGCCGCCATTGCCCCGACGACGCCAGCGAAGTCGCCCCCCCTCGACACCTTCGCCAAGTTCCTCGCCTCCTCCGCCGCCGCAGACGCTCCGCCCGAGCGAACGCAGATGCGCGAAAAT
>NZ_JBKQOU010000269.1:0-3368 GCF_052145335.1 Rhodoblastus sp. | reverse complement strand
TCGACCGAATTGGCTGCTGCGGTCGATCGGGCTGAAGCGGTCTTCATCGCGGTTGGCACGCCCACCCGCGGCGATGATGGACAGGCGGATTTGCGTTTTGTTTATGCCGCGGCAAAGGAGATCGGCGTCGCAATGAAGGGGTTCACGGTCGTCGTCAACAAATCGACTGTCCCCGTTGGGACAGGCGACGAAGTCGAAAGAATCATTCGCACCGTGAGTCCCGACGCTGACTTCGCAGTCGTGTCGAATCCTGAATTCTTGCGCGAAGGCACAGCGATTTATGACTTCAAGCATCCGGATCGGATTGTCATCGGAACGGACGATCCTCGCGCCATCGCATTGATGCACGAAGCGTATCGGCCTCTATATCTTAACGCCGCGCCGTTCCTGTTTACGGCCAGACGCACAGCCGAAATAATCAAATATGCGGCCAATGGCTTTCTCGCGACCAAAGTCGCTTTCATCAACGAGATGGCAGACCTTTGCGAAACGGCTGGCGCCGATGTGCAAGACGTGGCCCGCGGCATGGGCCTGGATAACCGCATTGGCTCAAAATTCCTGCATGCTGGCCCCGGGTTTGGTGGCTCTTGTTTTCCAAAGGATACGCTAGCGCTGGCCCAGACGGCGCGAGAACTTGGTGCGCCAGCTACTATCATTGAGGCGGTCGCAGAGGCCAATCGAACGCGTAAGAACAAAATTGCGCAAAAGGTAATCGCCGCGTGCGGCGATGGCGTAGCCGATAAGACCGTCGCGATATTAGGCATCGCCTTTAAGCAAAACACCGACGATATCCGCGAGGCGCCCGCAACTGACATCATCAAGGCTTTGCAATCAGCTGGGGCGAAAGTACGTGCCCACGATCCGCAGGCGATGGAGAAGGTGAGGCAGGTCTTGACCGACGTCAGCTTTTGTCGAAACGCCTATCTTTGCGCCGAGGGCGCCTCCGCGTTTGTGATAGTGACAGAGTGGGATGCGTTTCGGGCGCTCGACCTCGCCCGGATCAAAGATGCGCTGAGCGAACCGACCGTGGTCGACCTTCGCAATATTTATTCGCCCTCGGACATGCGTAGGAGGGGGTTCCGCTATTTCAGCGTTGGCCGTCAGTAGCTCGTGGATTAAGGCTGACATGCAAATCCTTGTCGGTGAAGACTTGGGCGCTGCGCCCAGGCCGCGAAATGTCCAGTGAGGTTGCAACTTGTCGCGATTTAATGTTCCGCTTCGAGACGCGGGCCCCGGCGGCGACCATTGCGCTAGAGCCGTTCCGTCGCTAGTGGCGGCGCCAGACGCTGAGGCGCCCTCCGCCAAAGGCCGCACGAAAGCCATCGTAGGCGCTCCCACGCCGCTTCCGGTAAGGAAAGCTAGCCCGGTATCCGAACCGACTGAATCCACTGCGATTCCCGAATCAATTGAATTCTGATTCATGATTCCCGCGGCAGAAGGAGAGCGGCAGGGATGGCACTTTCCGATATCGTCGTCATTGACAATTTGGCCGCCCACGAAGGAGCGCGGGTCGAACAGCGCATGAAATCGGCAGGGGCAGAATTGCGAAATCCGCCGCCCTGCAGCCCAGACATGAACCTGATCGAGAAGGCTTTTTCGAAGCTGAAGGCCTATCTGCGCAAGTTCGCCGAGCGAACCGTACCAGCCTGACGAGGGCGCTCAGAGCCTGCTGTCGACATCTTCAAATCTCTCGAATGGACAAATTACTTTGCCGCCTGCGAACGGGGCCGGGCTCGGCTCACGCGCCCTCGCCCGCTCGATCGACGGGATGCCTTCCGACAAGATCCCGCCCCTCTATCTCGCCAAGGGAAATTATTTTGCCCTGACCAAACGGTCCCCCTTTACCCGGCTGATCTATCCAATCCCGACGCCGGGTGGGCTCGGCGTTCATCTCACCCTCGACCTCGTAGGACAAGGGCCTGACGTAGAATAGGTGGACGAGGTGCACTACGACGTCGATCCCAAGCGCGCTGACTCTTTCTGCGCGGCCATTAGAACCTACTGGCCCGAACTACCCGACGGCTCGTTGCAGCCGTCGTTTTCCGGCACCAGACCGAAAATCACCCGTCCTGGTGGGTCCGAAACTGACTTTTTGGTTCAATCCGAAAAAGACCACGGCGTTCCCGGCTTGATCAATCTGTTCGGAATCGAGTCGCCGGGCCTCACAAGCTTGCCTGGCAATCGCAGAATGGATTACGAGGCTGATGAGTCGCTCATGGCGAAAAACTCCTCCCGGGCTCCGGGTTAAGCCATAGCCGCCGACCACGGAAATATTAGTAGTTGGGATGGTTGCATGCAGTTTCATCCGACAATACTTCAGGGAGCTTGGCGGATTGATTTGGAACCGGGGTACGATAACCGTGGATACTTTGCCAGAACTTTTTGCGCAAATGAATTTGCGGCTCAAGGGCTTGAGACGAACTATCCGCAACATAGCATTTCGTATTCAGCTCGCAAGGGTACCCTTCGAGGCATGCACTATCAACGTGAGCCGGACGGCGAAGTAAAAGTTGTGCGATGTGTTAAGGGTTGCATTTGGGACGTCATCATCGATATCAGACCCAGTTCCCCGACATATTGCCGGTGGTTGAAGTTCGAGCTCTCGAGCGAGAGAGGAGACCAACTATATATTCCGGCCGGATTTGCTCACGGTTTTCAGACACTCTGCGACGGCGTAGTGGTCAGCTACCTGATTTCTGTATCCTATGCGCCACAATCAGCTTGTGGTATTCGCTACAACGATGGGACTTTTGGCATCAACTGGCCTCTGCCGGTTACGGAAATCTCAGTGAAAGACGCGCATTGGGCTGATTTCTGTAGATAAACGCGAGGTTTGATCACCCTGCTAGGAGCCTGTCGGACTTAAGAACGTAATAGAAACAAATTGCAATAATCTGCAAATTGTTAAGGCGTAGACGTAATAATATTGCATCAATGACCTTAGTCTTAGCATAAAATTGCGCGCTTTTTCTGAATCCGACAGTCTGCTAGACGGGTTCCTTTGAAGGACACGAGGAACACGTGCATATGAATATTCCACAACCCATAACGTCGCGATCGTCGGCAGACCCACTGATAACAGTCGCAATTCCGACCTTCAACAGGATTGGGTGGTCACGCAGTTAGCATCACTGCTGCGACTACGCCTGTGGCGATCGTCGGAATTCTACTGGGTCTCAGCCATGGGGGCCGATCCGGGTTGCCTTGGGGGGCCGCGCGGGCTCTCTGTGGAACGCAGGTGGATTGGACCCTGTCCGGCGGGAAGCCGCTCGACATAAAAACGATTGCCGGACGCTAAATATCATGGCGCCCGGATAAGGAGTTCGAGCTTCGTCAATCGAGCGGCAGCTTTGCTTGACCATGTTCAG
>NZ_JBKQOU010000268.1:0-2834 GCF_052145335.1 Rhodoblastus sp. | reverse complement strand
TTCTGCGCCTCGGCCTTGCGGCCATTGGCGATCAGCACCTGCAGGGCCGGCCCGCCGATCTGGGCATGGCGCGATTCGTCGGTCTGGATGCTCGAAATCAGGCTGGCGAAAGTGAAGTCGCCGGTTTCCGCCGCGTCGGCGGCGAGACCGAGGAACTGCATGTTGGTGAAGCCGGTCTCGAAGGCGAAGGTCAGCATGACGGCGATGTCGGTGGCGCTGCGCGCCATGAACAGGTCGTCGAACGCATGGCGCGCCGCGATCGCCGCCCATTCATTGGTATGGTAGGCCTTGTGCGCCCAGTCGAACTGCCGGTCCTTCGAGACGTATTCGTGCGGGAAGAACAGCTGGATCTGCGCGTGGCGGTTCTCGTCCATCATGCCGAAGGTCGCCATGTTGCGCATGCCCGGCGCCTGGCCGAAACGCACCATGCGCGCCTCGGCGCTCATGGCGGCATATTCGCCGAGCGCGATGGCGCCGTAATGCGACTTGAGGATCGAGAGCCAGCCCGGATCGGAATTTTCGAAAATGCGGCTGCGCTCAAGCGCCGCCTTCACCGAATAAGCGCCGGCGTCCTTTTCGCGCTGGATGCGCACATATTCGGGATAGGAGGTCTTGTACGGCTCGTCATAGACTTCCCATTTCGCCATAGGCACGCCTTGCGCGCCGGTCATGAGGTCCGGAAAAAGCTCCGACTCGGAGACATATCTGGGCGTCCAGTTGGTGGTGCGAGCGATGTCGTACCATTCGGCGCGGTCAAGCAATGCCATGACGTTTCCCTGCAATCGATGTTGTTGGCGGCGCGCATTTGCTGCGCTTCACGCGGATACAGTCGCAAGGTTGGCGCCAGTAGTCTCAAAGACGAAATCGCTGCACTGCAACAAGTGGGCAAAAGGTATATTTTTTCTGGGAGACGCGCTGTTTTAAAAATGTCCGTTGCTGCAGCGCAAAACTTAGCCGTTGGCGAAACTGGATGGTTTGATCAAATTGGATTTGGCCCTGCGGCGGACGAAATTAATCAAATGATGAAACGCGAATCAGGACGTTTTTTTTGCAGAATACGGGTGGGAAACGCGGGCAATGAAAAGCCCCGCCGCTGGTGAGCGGCGGGGCGTTCTTGACCATGTTCGCGCTGTTCGTTTGGCGCTCAGAAATGATAGCCGACGCCGCCGGTGAGGATCGTCGGATTGAGACGTACCTCTGCCGCTACCGGCGCTCCGAGGGCGTTGCCTGTGGCCGTCACGTCCAGGAACAAATATTTCGCGTCGAAGAACAGGTACCAGTTTCGGTTGACGAAATAGTCGAAACCACCCTCAACCGCCCAGCCGGCCTGACTTCCAACGCCGAGATTGTGGACGGCCGCGTCTTGCGTGCTGAAGATGATCGCCTCGACGAAGCCAATGCCGACATAGGGCTGGAAAGCTCCAAAATACGTGGCGTGATAGTCGATGGAGAGGACGGCGGGACCGTAGGTCGCCTGGCCGAGCTTTCCAAACGGGGCGAGCGTTCCGGCCCCGGTCAGCGACGAGGTGGGCGGATAGCCGCCCGTCAACTGCACCGAAAAGCTGTCATTGAGATAATATCCGAACTCGAAGATCGCCGTGACGTTATTGCTGGCATGTGCTGAAGCGCCGGGAAGCGCGACGCCGCCAAGGGCCAAATTGGCGCTGGAATCGAACAGGACGCCGCCGACGCCGAGCTTGACGAACCAGGGCGGGGTAGATTCGACGACCGGTGCGGCGAGGGGCTCTTTGACAGCAGGAAGATCGGCAGCCTGCGCGGCGCCCGCGAAAACCGCGGCAATCGCTCCCACACTGATCAACGTCGTTATCTTTTCGATTTTCATCCATCTCCCCTTTTTTAGTTCATAATGTGGGCGTTGACGCCGCTTCAAGAGCCGTGACCCTGTCCGCCCGGCAGCAAGGTTTGCGCCAGCAAACTCGAAACGCATGTATTTGCGGTGCAACAACTTGGCAGAAGCGCTGTTTTGAAGGTGATTGGGGGGCGCCTCCAGTTTCGGCGCAGCAAATTTGCCGCGGCGCCGCTGGATGGTTTGATCAAATTTCTGTGATCATGCTTCGCGCGAAATTCATCAAATGATTAAACGTCCCGCCCCAGCTTTACGCCAAATAGAAGGCCGCCTGCGAAGTTATGCCGCCTTCCAGGCCTTTCCTTTTTGTCGTCGGATCGATGCTGGAACCACGGCGGCTGGCAAGACGGGTCCGCGGAGCCAATTGCCTGTGAACGTCGTTGGTCTCAGCGAGGCGCCGGCTGCTCGAAGTGAATTGAATGACCGACCTGCATGGCGACCGGAGTCAGCCAAACCAGCGGGGCGCGCCGCTTCGTTCTTTGAAGAGGTTGGATAGGAGTCTGCCTGCGGGATAATGGGGCGCGCCACCCCGGCTATGCCGTCAGCCAAGGCATTCGAAAGCGCATCGAGGAAGCCTTTGGCTGCCTAAATCAGGACGTTTTTCAGCAGCCTGCCGGGCGTCTTACTGCTGGAGCTCCGCGGCCGCCTCGGATGGGGCCACGGTGACGGAGTGAATGTCGCCACCGAAATGGGCCTGCACCAACGCATGGGTATCGTGAAATATCCGGATCTCGGTCAATTTCCCGTTCATGATCCTGAACAGATGAATCCATTCTTCTTCGAAGGGATCGCCCGTTCCCCTCGAACGACTAATCGAACTGCCGAGCACAGCGACGAAATCGGGACCGCCGAAAAATTCACGCGGCTGGTAGCAATCGGTATCGATGTTCGCGGCCAATTCGCGGAAAAACGACCGGACTCCGTCGATGCCCCTGCGTTCCCCACCGAACGAAAGGAGCGCGGGGTC
>NZ_JBKQOU010000267.1:0-3719 GCF_052145335.1 Rhodoblastus sp. | reverse complement strand
ATGTTCTGCCGCCTCAAGGATTGGAGACGCGTTGCCACCCGATACGACAAACTCGCCCACGTCTTCGCGAGCGCTGTTTATATCGCCGCCATGATCACATGGTGGGCTAATTGAGTCCGGAGCCTAGAGCCACGACAACGTTTCATCCAGCTGCTTTTGGCTATCCGGGGACGGTGCACGAAAGACTTGAAATTCTTTGGCGCAGCCTCGCAGGGTTGAGCTTGCGGCTTTAGACTGGATTGCTTCGCTGTCGCTCGCAATGACGAAACTGGGCGAATGCCGCTTTCCTAAAATGCGAAGGGCCGCCCTTGCGGGCGACCCTTCCATTGTTTGACCGCAAGGCGGCAAACCCATTGGCGGCGCTGCTTAAGCGACGCTGCCTGCCAGAAGGGTTATTTCGCTCCGGATCCCGGAAGCCGGCAGTTGCGGCGCAGAACAATGAGACACGGAACACCTCCTTTCGGTTGTTGACGATGGACGCATGACGCAGCGATTTGGCGTCCATGTCAAGCGGAGGCTTGACCAGCAACAAACATCAAGCGGAGGCTTGATCAATTTTTTCCGGGCCTCGTTACGCCGCGCCGTCGACCGTCTCGTCGACATCCTCCCGCACGGTCATCGAATTGCCGAGCCAGACGAAATCGTCGCCGAGCCAGCCGTCGATCCAGATCACCGGGAAAAGCAGGTCGCGCAGCAGATAGTTGACGGGCGAGAGCAGGTTGGTCGGCCAGCGCAAAGCCCAGTTGGCGAAGGCTTCGGGCAGGTGATAGAGGGCGGCGACCAGGGCCACGACGGTCCAGGGCTCGAAGCCGAAATCACGCGCCGCGTAGGCGCCGGCGAGCATGGGCAGCAGCGAGCAGGAGAAAACTTCCGGGGCATACATCAGCGGGAAACTGGCGCGGCGCAGGCGCGCCCAGCGGGTCTGGCGCTGGTATATGGCGCGCAGCGTGCGCGGCCCGAGCGGCTGGCCGAAGGGACGATCGACCAGGGCGACGGTCATCCCGGCGTTGCGCACCAGTTTGGTGGCGGCGGCGTCCTCGGCGATTTCGGAAGCCAGTACGGCGATGCCGCCCGACTGTTCGACGATTTCACGACGCCACATCATGCTCTTGCCCTGGGCGAAGCCGGCTCCGATGGCGTCGGCGCAGAATTGCCAGCGCGCCTGGAAGGAGTTCAGGAAAGCGCACTCGAGCTGGGCGCGCCAACCCCGCGGCAGGACGCCAAGCGGCGGCGAGCAGACCAGGCCGACGGTCGGCGTGAAGCGGACCAGCATCTGCTGGAGGTAATCTTTTGGCGCCAGCACGTTCGAATCGGCCAGCACGATCCACTGGTGCTTGGCCGCCTGCCAGCCCTTGAAGCAATTGTTGAGCTTCGGGTTGGGGCTGATCGGATCGTCGCCGACGAGCAGGCAGCCACGCCCGGCGGGCTGCTCGCCAAGGAGTTTCTTGATCAGGGGAATGATCGGGTCGTTCTTCTTCTGGACGCAGAAGAGCACTTCGTAATCGGGATAGTCGAGTTCGAAAGTCGAGCGAAGCGTCTGTTCGGAAAAGGTTTCCAACCCGCAGACCGGGCGCACGATGCTGACCGGCGGGGTCGGATTTTCCAGGCCCGTGAGCAGCAGGCGCTCATCCAGAGGCTGTTTGCGCAGACGGCAACGCCAGCCGGCAATGGCCAGCGAGACGAGATTGAAGAAGGTCATGATGAGGCAGAAAACTGCGGCAATCATTCCGGTCATTCCAGCCAATCTCTTTCTTTAATCGCACGGAATATTTCGGTGAGATACTACCTGTTGCGCTTATGCGCAATTTTTTTCACGTTTCTATGACAGTTGGCGCGCAAAGGTGACGAGCCGGCGCAAAAGCGATAGACCATTGCTATCATGAATCAGTCCGTCAAGTCTCCTGCCGCGTTCGTCGCTCCGGTCGTGCGTTTCGCGCCGTCTCCGACCGGCCGAATCCATATCGGCAACGCCCGAACGGCGCTGCTCAACTATTTCTTCGCCCGCAAACATGGCGGAACTTTCCTGCTGCGCTTCGACGATACCGACTCGGAGCGCTCGACGGAAGAATTCGCTCTCGGCATCGAGGTCGATCTCGCCTGGCTCGGCGTCGACCCGGACGGCAAGATGCGCCAATCGGAGCGTTTTTCGCTTTATGACGCGGCGGCGGCGAAACTGAAAACGGCGGGCCTGCTCTATCCCTGTTTCGAGACCTCGGAGGAATTGGAGCGCAAGCGCCGGCTGCAGATCGCACGCGGCGCGCCGCCGGTTTATGACCGCGCCGCCCTGCAACTGACCGAACACGAGCGCGCCGCGCTGGCGGCGGAGGGGCGCAAGCCGCACTGGCGCTTCAAGCTGTCGCCGGACGTCGTACGCTGGGAAGATCTCATTCGCGGCGCCAGCCATATCGACTGCGCCTCGCTGTCCGACCCGGTGCTGGTGCGGGAGGATGGCTCCTATCTCTACACGCTGCCCTCGGTGGTCGACGACATCGACGCTGGCGTCACCCATATCATTCGCGGCGAAGACCATGTCACCAACACGGCGGTGCAGCTTCAGCTTTTCGCGGCGCTCGGGTCCGCCCATCCGCCGCAGTTCGCCCATCACAACCTGCTGATCGGAGCGGACGGGCAGGGATTGTCCAAGCGCACCGGCGCGCTGTCGATCGCCGGCCTGCGCGAGGCGGGCGTCGAATCCCTCGCGGTCGCGGCCATGGCGGCGCTCACCGGCTCCTCCGTCTCCGTGCAGCCGGCGCATAGCCTGCCGGAACTGGCCGGCCTGGTCGATCTCGCCTCGATTTCGCGCAACAGCGCGCGTTTTGACGACGAGGAATTGCGGCACCTGTCGCAGCGTGTGCTGCACGGACTATCCTACGATTTTGTGCACGACCGGCTTGAGGCGCTGGAAATCGTCGGCCGCAAGGCCGAGCCCCTCTGGCGGGCGGCGCGGGGAAATCTGGAGAGGTTCTCGGATATCGCGACCTGGTGGCAGGTCGTCGAGGGCGAGATCGCGCCCCAGCCTCTGGAGCCGGAATTCGCTGCCGCCGCCAGGGCCGCGCTGCCGCCGGAGCCGCTGGACGAGTCGAGCTGGGGCCTGTGGACGCAGGCGCTTAAACAGGCCACCGGCCTGAAGGGCAAGGCGCTGTTCCATCCTCTGCGGCTGGCTCTGACCGGACACGAATCCGGGCCTGAACTCGCCAAGCTGCTGCCGATGATCGGCCGGAGCAAGGTTTTGGCGCGCATTTCCGCAATCGGCTAGAAATCCGGCGCCACCCAGGAAAATTCCGGCAATTGGGTGCGCGCGAAGGTGAACTGGCGCCTTGCATATTGCCGGCTGTCGCGCTTGCCGCGCTCCACCGCCGACTCAAGCTCACACTCGTTGCGCAAAAAGGCGAGCAGGCCGGGAACTCCGACCGCACGCATGGCGGGCAAAGCCGGATCGAGCCGGCGCGCCATCAGGCGGCGGACTTCTTCCAGCGCGCCGGCCTCCATCATCCTGTCGAACCGCGCATCGATCCGCTTCCTCAGCTCCGTCCTCTCCGGGGCTATGAACAGGCGCTGGCACCTTTGGGCGTCGAGCAGGGGTTTTTCGCGGGCGCCTTGAAAAGCGGCGAGCGGCGCGCCGGTGGCGGCGAAAATTTCCAGCGCGCGGAGGATGCGCTGCGGGTCGCTCGGTCGCAGTCTTGCCGCGGTTTGCGGGTCAACGTCGCGCAATCGTGCGT
>NZ_JBKQOU010000266.1:0-5876 GCF_052145335.1 Rhodoblastus sp. | reverse complement strand
GCGCCTTGAAAAGCGGCGAGCGGCGCGCCGGTGGCGGCGAAAATTTCCAGCGCGCGGAGGATGCGCTGCGGGTCGCTCGGTCGCAGTCTTGCCGCGGTTTGCGGGTCAACGTCGCGCAATCGTGCGTGCAAAAGTTCCGGCGCAACGCCGGCGTTTTCCGTGCGAATGCGGCAGCGCACTTCTTCAGGAACGGAAGGAATGGACGACAGGCCTTGCAGCAAAGCCTTGAAATACATGCCGGTTCCCCCCACGAAGATCGGCAGGCGACCAAGACTGCGCGCCTCGTCCAGCGCTCGCCTGGCGTCTTCGAGCCATTGGCCAACGGAATAGTTGCGCTCGGCGCCGATATGGCCGAAAAGCAGATGCGGCGCCGCGTCGGTTTCCTGAGGGGTCGGCCGCGCCGACAGGATCGTAAGATCCTGATAGACCTGCATGGAATCGGCGTTGATCACTACGCCGTTCAACTCCCGCGCCAGAGTTATGGCGCGGGCGGACTTGCCACTCGCCGTCGGTCCTGCGATGAGCACCGCCTGAAATTCACCCAAAGCAAAAAAGCTCCCCTTGACTGATCAAATTATGACTCACGTCGCAACTTTGGTCGGCGCCCCCGGCGCCGGGACCTTGACGCCCGAAATCCTGGCGGCCGCCGCCAAGCGCCTTCCCGGCGCAGGCAAACCCGTCATTCTCGCGCCGGGCGAGGCGGCCGACATTCCTTTCGCACCGGGCGCGGCGCATGGCAATCGAGCGGACGGCGCTTTCGCCGACGCCGCCTATTGCAAGGCGGCGGTCTCGGTATTGCAGCTTGGCCTCGGCGCGCAGCCGCTCGATATTTTCGTGCAGCCGCTCGAAGGGCGGCGGAAGAAACTGCTGCTCGCCGACATGGATTCGACCATGATCGGCCAGGAATGTATCGACGAACTGGCCGATTTTGTCGGATTGAAAGCCAAGGTCGCGGCGATCACCGAACGCGCCATGCGCGGGGAAATCGCTTTCGAGCCGGCCTTGCGCGAGCGCGTCGCGCTGCTCGCCGGCCTCGACGCCGGCGTGGTCGACAAGGCCATCGAGGAGCGGATCACCCTCACGTCAGGCGGGACGGCGCTGGTTCGCACCATGCGCGCCCATGGCGCCTATACGGCCTTGGTTTCCGGCGGCTTCACGCTTTTCACCTCGCGGATCGCCGAAAAAATCGGCTTCGACGAGAACCGCGCCAATATTCTGCTGGTCGAACGCGGTAAATTCGTCGGCAAGGTGCTCGAGCCTATTTTGGGCAAGGCGGCGAAATTGGCGACGCTGCAGGATCTTGCCGCGCGAAAAGAGCTTGAGCTGAACGAGACCTTGGCGATCGGCGACGGCGCCAACGACCTCGCCATGCTCCAGGCGGCGGGCCTCGGCGTGGCCTATCGCGCCAAGCCGGCCGTCGCTACGGCGGCTCAGGCCCGCGTCGAACACGGCGACCTGACGGCTTTGCTTTTCGCCCAGGGTTTTCGGGCGGAAGAATTCGTCATGGAATAAGGGTAAGCTGACGGCTACGATGGAGCAATGTCGGCCGTAGGGCGTTATCGGCCTGACAAGTTACCGCCAGGAGCGTTCGCCGATGACTTTCGCCGCTCTCGATCTCGCGCGAATGCAATTCGCCTTCACGGTGGCCTTCCACATCGTCTTTCCGGCCTTTTCGATCGGCCTGGCCTCTTACCTCGCGGTTCTCGACGCCCTGTGGAATTTCACGGGGCGTTCCGTCTACCTCGACCTTTTCAATTACTGGAAAAAGATTTTCGCCCTGGGCTTCGGCATGGGCGTCGTCTCCGGCCTGGTGCTGAGCTATCAGTTTGGAACCAACTGGAGCGTATTCTCCGACAAAACCGGACCGGTCGTCGGCCCCCTGATGGGCTATGAGGTCCTCACCGCCTTTTTCCTGGAGGCGGGCTTTCTCGGGGTGATGCTGTTCGGCGAGGGACGCATTTCGCCGAAACTGCGGCTATTGGCCTCCTGCATGGTGGCGTTCGGCACCGCGGTCTCCGCGGTCTGGATCACGGCGGTGAACAGCTGGATGCAGACGCCGGCGGGCCATGGCGTCAATGCGCAGGGCCAATTCATTCCGCTCGACTGGTTCGCGGTCATTTTCAACCCCTCCTTCCCCTATCGATTCACCCACATGGTGCTGGCGGCCTATCTGACCACGGCTTTCGCTGTGGGCGGCGTGGCGGCGCTGCATCTCCTGCGCGGCGCGCAAACGCCCGCCGTGAAAACCATGTTTTCGATGGCCATGTGGATGGCGGCGCTGGTCGCTCCGGTGCAGATCCTCGCCGGCGACCAGCATGGGCTCAATACGCTCGCCTATCAGCCCGCCAAGATCGCGGCTATCGAGGGGCATTTCCACAGCGAAAATGGCGCGCCGCTGATCCTGTTCGGCTGGCCGGACGCGGAGAAGGCGAAAGTCGATTACGCCGTGGAGGTTCCCCATCTGGGCGCGCTGATTCTGACCCATCAGTGGAATGGTCATTTGCAGGGCCTGGAAGATTGGCCAAAGGATTTGTGGCCGCCGGTGGCGATCCCGTTCTGGAGCTTCCGCATCATGGTCGGGCTCGGCTTCGCCATGTTAGGCCTCGGCCTGTGGAGCCTTTACTGCCGCTGGCGCGGCGAGCTGTTCACTAACCGCTGGCTGCAGCGCACAGCGCTTTTGATGGGGCCGTCGGGATTTGTCGCGATTGTCGCGGGATGGACGACCACCGAAGTCGGCCGCCAGCCCTATACGGTCTATGGCCTGCTCACCACGGCGCAATCGGCCTCGCCGGTGGGCGCGCCGGCTCTCGGCGCCTCGCTTGCCGCTTTTGTCGTGGTCTACCTGTCGCTGTTCGGCGCCGGGGTCTACTACATGATCAAGATGATGAACCGGCCTCCCGAGCCGCATGAGCCGGCGGATCTCGGGGCCGCGCCACTGCGCGCTTCGGGCTTGACCCCTGCGCCCGTCCTGCGGGCAGGCGAACAGGCGGGTGGAGGCCGATGAACATGCATTTTGACCTTCCGACGATTTGGGCGGGGCTGATCGCCTTCGCCGTCCTCGCCTATGTCGCGCTCGACGGTTTCGATCTCGGCGCCGGCATGTTGTTTCCGTTTTTTTCCGGCAAGGAACAGCGCGACGAAGTCATGAATTCGATCGCCCCGGTCTGGGACGGCAACGAGACCTGGCTGGTGCTCGGCGGCGGCGGGCTATTCGCGGTCTTTCCGCTGGCCTATTCGATCATCATGCCGGCGCTTTATCCCCTGATCATCGCCATGCTGCTGGGGCTGGCCTTTCGCGGCGTCGCCTTCGAATTCCGCTTCCGCGCCGATCGTTCGGCCTTTCTGTGGGACTGGGCGTTTTTCCTCGGCTCGCTGGTTGCGGCTTTTTCGCAAGGAGTCATGCTCGGGGCCCTTGTCCAGGGGATCAAGGTCTCGGGTCGCGCCTATGCCGGCGGCTGGCTGGACTGGCTGACGCCGTTCAGCATCCTGACCGGGATCGCCTTGGTCTGCGGCTACGCCTTGCTCGGCTCGACCTGGCTGATCCACAAGACCGAATGGGCGACGCAGCGCCGCGCCTTCGACCTAGCCAGGTCGCTCGCGCCGCTGATGCTGGCGCTGATCGCCGCCGTGAGCTTGTGGACGCCCTTCCTAAACGACGATTACTGGAGCTTGTGGTTCGGCTGGCCGCACAACCTCGCGCTCGCGCCCTTGCCGCTCGCCGCCGGCGCGCTGGGCCTCTGGTTGATCCGGTTGCTGGCGCAAGAGCGGGAGGGCGCGCCCTTTCTCGCGGCGCAAGCCCTGTTCGCGCTTTGCTATGTCGGCATAGGCGTCAGTTTTTATCCCTTCATCGTGCCGCGCGCCGTGACGATCCATGCCGCGGCGGCGCCGGACACCAGCCTGCACTTCCTGCTCGTCGGCGCCAGCGTGATGATCCCGCTCATCCTCGCCTATACCGCCTATTCCTATTACGTCTTTCGCGGCAAGACCAACGCCTCGGGCGGCTACCACTGACGCTCCCGCCGAGTCAGCTTGTCCCCGTTTCTTCGCCCAGCAGAGGGGCCAAAAAATTCGCCGCGAGATCGGCGCCCTCCGGCGTAACGCAATGATCGACGCCGGCGAGCACCCGCAGCCGCGTCGATACGCCCAATTTTTTCAGCGCCTCCTCGGCATCGCGGCTTTCACTCCAGGGAATGACGTCGTCGGCGTCGCCGTGCACCAATAACGCCGGGGTTTGCAACGAAGGCGCGTAGGGCGGCGGGGAGGAGAAGCGGCCGGAAAAGGCGACGACGCCGGCGACCGGCCAGCGGCCCGTGGCGAGGGCGTCGAGCGCCATGATCGCGCCTTGCGAAAAGCCGACCAGAGCGACGCGCCGCGGATTCGCGGCGAGGCCATGCGCTTCGACGATCCTGCTGAGCAAGGCGTCGAAAGCCGCGCGCGCCTCCACCACCCTCTGCAGGCGGTTTTGGGCTGTGATGCCATCAAGGCTGAACCATTGGAAGCCGAAGGGAGTCGGAAATGGCGCATCGGGCGCGGCGAAATTGGCGCCGGGCAGGGCGGGCCTCAACATGTCGGCCAGCGGGGCCAGATCGGCGCCGTCGGCGTTTACGCCATGAAGCAGAATGACGAGAGAAGGACTCATGCGCGCCTCGATGGAGTTTGATCCTCGACAGCGTCTTGACGCCGCGTCCCTAAAAAAGCCGATAGCGGCTTGACGCCGCTCGCGCAAAAAAGCCGATAGCGGCGGCTTGACGACGCGTCTTTAAAAAAGCCAATAGCGGCGGCTTGACGCCGCGTCTTTAAAAAAGCATTGTCGCCGCCATGACGCACGCGAAAATTCCTTGCCGGATTTCGATTATCAGCTAGCTAGCCGCTGGCTTGCGCCGTCATGTCTCCTTAAAGTTCCGTGAGATCGACGCCCAGGCCAGCGCCAGGGGGATTCATGTCGGTTTCCACGCCGTTGAAACTATACAATACACTGACCCGCGAGCGCGAGTTCTTCGCGCCGATCGACGAGGGCTGCGTGCGGCTCTATGTCTGCGGCCCGACGGTTTATGATTTCGCCCATATCGGCAATGCCCGGCCGCTGATCGTCTTCGATGTGCTTTATCGCCTGTTGCGTGAAATCTACGGCGCGAGCCATGTCAAATATGTCCGCAACATCACCGACGTCGACGACAAGATCAACGCCCGCGCCGCTGAACGCGGCATCGCCATTCGCGAACTGACGGAAGAGACCAATCGTGTCTTCCAGGAGGATGTGGCGGCGCTGAATTGCCTGGCCCCCGACGTGCAACCGCGCGCCACCGAACATATCGCCGAGATGATCGCGATCATCGAAAAGCTGATCGCCAACGGCCACGCCTATGAGGCCGACGGCCATGTGCTGTTCGACGTGCCCTCCATGCCGGATTACGGGCAATTGTCGCGCCGCCCGCTCGACGACATGATCGCCGGCGCCCGCGTCGAAGTTGCGCCCTACAAGAAGGGCGAAATGGATTTCGTGCTGTGGAAGCCGTCCAAGGAGGACGAGCCGGGCTGGGACAGCCCGTGGGGCAGGGGACGTCCGGGCTGGCATATCGAATGCTCGGCCATGTCGTATAAACACCTCGGCGAGGTCTTCGACATCCATGGCGGCGGCATCGATCTGGTGTTCCCGCATCACGAGAACGAAATTGCCCAGACGCGCTGCGCCTTCGGCCACAACGTCATGGCCAACATCTGGATGCATAACGGCTTCCTGCAGGTGGAAGGCGAGAAAATGTCGAAGAGCCTCGGCAATTTCGTCACCATCCATGAATTGCTGAACAGCGACAGGTTCGGTGGGCGCCCGTGGAAGGGCGAGGTCCTGCGCTTCGCCATGCTGCGCAGCCATTACC
>NZ_JBKQOU010000265.1:0-12675 GCF_052145335.1 Rhodoblastus sp. | reverse complement strand
GGCGTGGCGCATTACTGGTCGCGTTCACGAGGGGAATTATGGCGCAAGGGCGACACCTCCGGGCAGGTGCAGGAAGTGGTGGAAATGCGCGTCGATTGCGATCAGGACGCCCTGCTGTTGCGGGTGAACGCCGGCGGCGACGGCAAGGCCTGCCATACCGGACGCAAATCCTGTTTTTACCGCAAAGTCGAAAACAGCGACGCGGGACCGCGCCTGACCTTCTCCATAGGCTAGCGGCGCCAACCTGACACTCGATACCCGGAGTTGGAGGCCGCTGTCGGCGCCGGATTGCGGGCATAGAGCGAAGGACCGGTCGCGGCGGTAGACCGGTTGATGGCTGGATGGGCAAGATGCGCCAAAAGCAAACATAAGCGGCGCAGCCCAAAGTCGCTCTATTCCGATCTGCTCGTCGGCGATCAGCAACAGGCCCTGCGATCAGTGCTTGCGCGGGTCATCTGCCGGATTGACGTAAGTGACGCCCCACGGCCCTACGCCATGCACTTGGAAGACGGTCGGCTCGGTGAACCAGGCGTAATGCACCATTCCCTTCGGAGCCTTGAAAAAGCCGCCCGCCTTCAGGGCCGTGCCCTTCGACTCGTCGAACTTGTCTCCCATCGCGATGTTAAACGTTCCCGAGATTACCGTCACATTCTCATCCGAAGGATGCGTGTGTGGCTGCACCTTGTAGCCGGAAGGCACCCTGATGCGATACACGAACGGGCCTTCCTTGCTCGGATCGCCGGCAACCACCGCAAGCTCTGCACCCTTCGGTAAGGCGGCGGGTCCGGGACCCCACTTGAGGCTGTCGGGCGCAGCCACCACGTGCTCGTCGGCGGCGACTGTGGAAAGCGGCAACATCACGAGCACCAATGCGCCAATGACCGTTCCAACGCGGGTCATAGCCGTTCCTCCTTTTCTGACTGCTAGTTTATGGAACTGCACTACGGCCTCAGGATGAACGTTTGCGGCTCCGCGAGCAATATGATTCGTGCACTGGCCCTGACCGGAAAAAAAGGAATGCGGAGCCAGACTGAGCAGCAGCAACCGGCAAAAACCGAGCGGCTTTAAACCTCCGGTTTGGTTCATAAGCACTGGTCCGGAACGTTCGCTGAGTGCGGGAAAGCCGCCGACGGGACCTTCATGTCATACTACCGCTTCGTAGGCCGAAGGTCTGGTTCGGGAAAGTCTGGTTCGGGTTGGAGAACTGTCGTTGCCGCCGCCAGCGGGCCTCAAGCCTTAGATTTGATCCGTTAGGCTAAAGCCCGAATTTGAAGCGCATCACTCGCAAGATATCGGAACGCTGGTCGGTCCAAAGCCAGCTGGAGTCAACCGCCGGCAACCCCGTCCAGCCATCCGCCGGCGTAAGACTGTCGAGGTCGCCGCCATGACCCGCCACGGCCACAACCACGGCAGGAAAACGGTGAAAATTGAAGTTGCCCGACGGGGGTTGATCGTACAACAAGCGCGCAGGAACGCCGGCGTCCCCGGCGAGAGCCGCGAGCACTGGACGCAGATCGACCGTTCGACTGCTGATGTGGAACAACAAGCGGCCGCCCGGCGCAAGCTTTCGCAAATAAAGAGCGAATGCCTCGCGCGTGATCAAGTGCATCGGTATGCTGTCCGAACTGAATGCGTCGAGCACCAGAACATCGTAAGTCCCATCCGGGGCGTCAGAAACGTTCAGCCGCGCGTCTCCTATGACGACGCGCGGTTCGTTTCCGCATCGGGCGAGGAAATGGAAAAAGCGGTCATCGCGCGCGATGCGCTCTACCAGCGGATCGATTTCGTAGAACGTCCAATCCTGGCCTGATTTAGCATAGCAGGCGAGTGTGCCGATCCCCAATCCGACCACACCGACGCGCCGCACCGATTTGGAGTCGAGCGCCGCGAAGAAGCGGCCGAACGGGCCTTCAGGGCTATAATAGGTTAGCGGCAGCCTTTCCTCTCCGGGAAGCAAGCTCTCTGCACCGTGAATTGTCGAGCCGTTAAACAGCGAACGCGTCTGTCCATTATCGACCAGACGGACGTGGTAGACGCCAAAAAAGCTACGTTCACTGACAATGTTGCCGGAAATGGCGACTAATGGAGCGACGATGCAGACGGAAACACCGAGCGCGAAGCGCCAACGTCGCGGGAAAAAGGCCAGCAGCGCCATCCCCGACACCACCAGGCACAAACAAATCAGCGCCTTCGCAGCCACCGCGCCTAATTCATTCAAGACGGTGGGGTAACTCAGGTAGCCCGGCAACAGCAATCCCAACAGGGCGAGCGGCAGCACGAAGTCCCCCCATGTGTGACCTGGCCGTGAGTCGTCAATGGTAGCGGGCTTCACCAGGCACGCAGCCACCAGCGCCAGCGGATATTCCCATATGTTGGCAAAAATCAAGGGCGCGAGCAGCGCGTTGAAGGCGCCGCCCAAAACGCCGCCAAGGGAAAGGAAGAAATAGAACTCCGTCAGCCGCGCAGGCGGCGGGCGGCGGAGCGCCAACTCGCCGTGACAGACCATGCATACGACAAAGAAGCACCCTAGATGCAACGTCAGCAGCAACAGCGGGGGCAGTTCGATGATTGACGCCTGGAACAACGCCAACAGAATAATACTGTGCGGCAGCAGCCGCGCCATAGCTGCGTGAGGCAACCACGGACGTCGTGCGAAGGTAAGGATGAAAGTAAGTAGATACAGCGCCAACGGCACGACCCAGAACAGGGGTACGGATGCAATATCTTTGGTGATGTATGCCGTGACCCCGAGCAATAGCGAGGAAGGGACGAATGCGAGCGCGGTCCAGATCAGACGCTCGCGCAGGCTGCCAGGGGGCGCGGTTTCGCGCGGCAACGTATTTTCATCTTTCCGCCCGCGAATGGCGGTCGAAGCAGCACACAGCACGATCCCGAGCGCAAGAGCACCGAAGGCATAGGACCAAAGCGTTGCTTGCCTATCGAGCGGCAAAGCTGGCTCAACAAGCATCGGATATGCAAGCAGCGCCAAAAGGCTACCAGCGTTGCTTCCTGCATATAGAAAATACGGATTACCGGCATCGTCGTGATCGAGCGCGGCGAACCAGCTTTGCAAGAGGGGCGCGGTCGCCGAGATCGCAAACGCCGGCGGTCCCACCAGCAGCGCCAACTGCATCAGCAACCATGGCGCCGGCGACGCTCCTGCCGGCGGCGCTCCGATACTAAAATCGAGCGGCAAGACCAGCGCAGCCAGCGGCAGGACTATTGCGGTATGGACCAGTATCTGCGCGAACCTCGGCAAAAGGCGGGTTAATGCGTGGGCATAGGCGTAACCAAGCAGCAGAACCCCTTGGAAAAACAAGAGACATGTGCTCCACACGGCCGGCGAACCTCCGAGCCGCGGCAGCACCATTCGGGCCACCATTGGCTCGACCAGAAACATTAGGCCCGCGCTCAGGAACAGCGTGGCGGCGAAGGCAGGGAGCACAGTAGCGGCGGGCGCCAGTCTCGCGCGTATCAGTACCGTAGACTGCAATTTAGCCCCCTGTCTCTGCGAACCGCATGAGCAAGGCAGGAGGCCGCAGCATCGGCGGGACAATACTCCGCTCGAGCCAGAACCCTGGAAAACCCAGCGTACGATGACGCGACATACTAAACTGCCGACTCATAAACGTTAGTTAATGACTTAGCCCGAGAACTTCTGGACGCCCGCTGGGCGCCATGATGAGACCCTCGCGGGCGACCACGGTAACGACGGCAAACCCGATCCACTAAGCCATCCTGACCTGGGCGAGAAACTGGTCGCATTCGCTGCCTAGCCGCTCGGCGTGGCGGGCGAGTTCGGTCACCGATTGCAGGACTTGTTCCGCCGAATCGCCGGATTGACGAGAGGCGGAGCGCACTTCCTCGATCACCTTGTTCAGTTCCGCGGTCTTGGTCGAGGTCTCTTGCACGTTCTGGGCGATTTCGCGGGTCGCCTCGCCCTGCGAACCGACCGATGTGGCGATGCAGGAGGCGATGGCGCTGACCTCATGGGTCGCCTCGGTCATGGCCCCTATCGATTCCCTGGCCTCGCGCGAGGCGCGCTGCACGCTGGCGATCTGGTCGGCGACGTCGGAAGTGGCGCGCGTGGTCTGTTCCGCCAGCGACTTGACCTCCTGCGCCACCACGGCGAAGCCCCGCCCCTGTTCGCCCGCCCGCGCCGCCTCGATGGTCGCGTTGAGCGCCAGCATGTTGGTCTGCTGGGCGATGCCGGTGATCATGGCGACAATGCCGCCGATATGGCCGATCGCCTTCGCCAGTTCGTCCATCCGGCCCCGGGTCGTCTCCGCGTCGCGCGCCGCGTCCGAAGAAATGGCATGCGAACGCGACGCCTGGCTGCCGATTTCTTCCACCGAATAGGTCAGTTCCTCGGCCGCCGCCGCCAATGACTGCACGTTGCTCGAAGCGGTTTCCGCCGCCCTTGCGCCGATCTCCGCCTGTTCGCCGGAATAGCGCGCCTCCTGCACCAATGAGCGGGCTATGTTCTCCAGCTTGCTCGTCGAACCGGCGACGGCCGACACCACGCCGCCGATCGCCGATTCGAATTTTTGCGCCAATGTTTTCATTTCCTGCGAGCGCGCCCGCTCCGCCGTCTCGCGCTGTTGCGAACGTTGGGCGCTCTGCTCCTGCGCGGCTTGACGCATCCCGATCTTGAAGTCCTCGACGGCGCGCGCCATCTCGCCCAGTTCGTCCTGGCGGTCCAATCCCGGCAGCACGATGTCGTAATCGCCCCGCGCCATGCGAAGCATGGCCGAAGTCATGCTTTGCAGGCGCCGCGAGATGGTGTGGCCGATCAGATAAGCAGCGCCGAGGAACAACAGCAGCAGAGGCGCCACAACCAGCGCGATATGCAAGGCGATCGCCTGTGTCTGCACGAAAATATCTTCGACATAGGCGCCCGAGCCGACGATCAGGCCGAGTTCGGGAATGGCGCGGACATAGGTCACTTTCTCGGCGTCGCCGCTGCGGCCCGGTTTCGGCCATGCGTAGGATGCAAAGCCCGCGCCCGCCGATTTCGCCGTCGCCAGCAGCGAACGGAACGGAAAGCCGCCATGAGCATCCCGCAGGGCCAGCATGCCTTCGCCCTCGAGTTCGGTCCTGTTCGGCGTCAGCCGCGCCACGCCGTCGAAATCGAGGGCGAATAGATAGCCGCTTTCGCCAAAACGCAGCGGACGCAGCTTTTCAAGCGCGGCATGAATGCTGCCCGCCCGGTCGGTGAGGTCTGGAACCTCTTTTGCGACAAGCTCCCGCAGCAGCGTCGCCGCCATGTCGACCTCGCGCTGCAATTCCGCCTTGCGCTGGTCGAGCGCGGAAACGTGAAATTGATAGAGCGTGAGACCGGTGCCCAGCCCCATGGTCGCCAGGGCCAGCGCGGCAAGAGCCCAGACACGGCGCGTCAGACTCAGATGAAAATTGATTTTCGACAAGGCTGTCGTCCCATGGAGTGCTTTCCGCCACCATGCGCCCCTTGAGCTTGTGTGAGACTTTCCGGCCGCGCGCAAAAAAACGCGCCGCAAATGCGGCGCGCCGAAAAACCCCCAATCCAGGAGGAACCCCGCCCGTCAGCCTCGAACCGGGGAAGCCGAGGAAGCGACGATCATATTATGCAGCGATTCGTCTGCCCCTTCGAAAAACCGCCTGACGCCACGCGCCGCCTGGCGGATGCGCTGCTCATTCTCGACCAGCGCCAGACGCACGTAGTCGTCGCCGTGCTCGCCAAAGCCAATGCCGGGCGCGACCGCGACGTCGGCCTTTTCGATCAGCAGCTTGGAAAACTCGAGGCTGCCGAGCGGACGGAATTTCTCCGGCACCGGCACCCAGGCGAACATCGACGCCGTGGGGGCAGGAATTTTCCAGCCCGCCTGGGCGAAGCTCTCGACCATCACGTCTCGCCTTTTCTTGTAGATGGCGCGCATTTCCTTGATGCAATCGTCCGGCCCGTTCAGCGCCGCCGCCGCCGCGACCTGGATCGGCGTATAGGCGCCATAATCGAGATAGCTTTTTACGCGGGCGAGAGCCGACAACAGGCGCTGGTTGCCGACGGCGAAGCCGATGCGCCAGCCAGCCATGGAGAAGGTTTTCGACATCGAGGTGAATTCGACGCAAATGTCGTTGGCGCCGGGCACCTGCAGCACCGAAGGCGGCGGGTTGTCGTCGAAATAGACCTCGGCGTAAGCGAGGTCCGACAGGATGAAGATGTCGTGTTTCTTGGCGAAGGCGACAAGGTCGCGGTAGAAATCGAGCGAGGCCACCATCGCCGTGGGATTGGACGGATAACACACCACTAAAGCGATGGGCTTGGGGATCGAGTGCATCACCGCGCGTTCGGCGGAGCGGAAAAACGCCTCGTCCGGCTCGATCGGCACCGAGCGGATCACCCCGCCCGCCATCAGGAAGCCGAAGGCGTGGATCGGATAGGAGGGATTGGGAACCAGCACCACGTCGCCCGGCGCGGTGATGGCCTGCGCCATATTGGCGAACCCCTCCTTCGAGCCGAGAGTCGCCACCACCTGGGTGTCGGGGTCGAGCTTGACTCCGAACCGGCGCTCGTAATAGGCGGCCTGGGCGCGGCGCAGTCCGGCGATGCCCTTGGAGGCGGAATAGCGGTCGGTGCGCGGCTTTCCTGCCGTTTCGATCAGTTTTTCGACGATATGGCGCGGCGTCGGCAGATCGGGGTTGCCCATGCCAAGGTCGATGATATCGGCGCCTCCGGCGCGGGCCTTGGCTTTCAGACGGTTGACCTGTTCGAACACATAAGGCGGCAGGCGCCGCACGCGATAAAAATCGCTCATCAACCTCGTCCTTTTTCTTCTTTCCGGATTTTTCGATTCCGCGGCCCGACCGCAGGGAAACATTGTGCTTACCACGCGCAACAACCGGCGCAACAATCGAATGTCAGCGATAAAGTCTAAAAATGCTCGTCCGTCACCGGCGGCGCCTTCGTCGGAGCGACCGGATCCACCTTTTCGGCGCCCAGCTTTTTCATGCGCTCGGCGGATTTTTCGCGCTCGGTGACGAGTTCCGCCTTGTCGGCCGCGACTTCCGCCGGGGTCCTGAGCGGCGCCCGCTTCTTGTCCACGCCGCTCAGATGCGAATAATCCGTATGTTCGAGATCGGGCCGCGTCTGACGGACGAAATCCGGCGCCTCGCCCGCTTCCGTGGTCATTCCCATCCAATCCGTCACAGCGCGAAAGGGATTGGTTTGCGCTTTCGCGGAGGCGCCATACAGGCAAGCGGCGGCGGCGGCGAGCGCCAGCGCCAGCGCCATATTTTTGGGGCGACGGAAAAACGCGGGAGCGGAAAAGTGATGCATTTTGGCTTGGCTTCCATCGACAGGCGCGGGCATTATCCTTAGGAAGTGCTTCCATCGGATCATTGCCCAATTTCTCGCATAAAGTCTTATTATGTCCGAAACGGGACAAGGGACCGCTAACGCCGCTCCAAAAAGGCAAGCCCGGAACCACCAAAGAGGGAACGTCATGACCGCCAGCCAGGATTCCCGGCCCAAACGGCCCGCCAAAAGCGCGGCTACGCCGCGAGACAACAAAGTCGTCCGCCGGACCGTGAAAAAGCCGGCAGCCCCAACGGCCAATCCGGAAGCGCCGCCCCCTCCGCCGCTCAAATCGGTCGCGAAACGGTCGGTCTCCAAAGTGTCGGTCGCCGCATCCACGGTCGCCGCAGAGACTGCGGCCGCCGAATCCGTCGTCTTGAAAAAGTCCCCGGCGAAGCGGGCCGCCCCCAGGCCGCGCGCCGCCGCGCCCGCGGCCAAAACTGTGGTCCAGCCCCCGGCGAAGCCGGTCGCAACCAAGGCCCCGCCGAAGCCGGTCGCAACAGAAGCCCCGTCGAAGCCGGTCGCGACAGAGGCCCCGGCCGAATCCGTCGCCGCCGCGCCGACGCCTCCCGCCGCGCCGCCTCACGCCGCGCCCGCGAAACCCGTCGCGCCGCCTGCTCCGGCGACGGAAGCCGCGGCCCGTCCAGCCGAAGCGCCCGCCTCCGGCGCCGCCGGCCCCAATTTCGAAAGGATGGCCGACAACCTGGCCAAGGCCATGGCGCATGGCGGCAAGGCGCTGGCGGCGATGGTCAAGCCGGTCGAACAAGGCAAGATGAAGTCGGGCTTTTCCGAGGATCTGGCCGACGCCATGAAGACCTTCGGCCATGTCGCCGAATACTGGCTGGCCGATCCGCGCCGGACGATCGAGGCGCAAGCCAGCATTTCCAGCAATTTCCTCGGGCTTTGGGCCAACACCTTGCGCCGCATGGCCGGCGAGGAAAAACAACCCTACGTCCCTGTCGACCCCAAGGACAAGAGATTTGCCGCGCCCGACTGGCAGGAAAATCCCTATTTCGATTTCCTGCGCCAAGCCTATAGCCTTGCCAATAACTGGGCCAATTCGATGGTCGACGGCGCTCATCTCGACAAGCCGACGCGCGACAAGGCGGCCTTCTACCTGCGGCAATTATCGGGGGCCCTGTCGCCGTCGAATTTCCTGATGACCAATCCCGAACTCCTGCGCACCACCTGGAAGGCGGACGCGGAAAATCTGGCGCGCGGCATGAAAATGCTGGCCGAGGACATCGAGGCGGGCGGCGGCAACTTGAAAATCCGCCAGACCAGCGGCGACAAGTTCAAGCTTGGCGTCAATCTCGGCACCACGCCCGGCAAGGTGGTGTTCCGCAACGACTTGATCGAATTGCTGCAATATGCGCCGACCACCGAGGAAGTTTTCCGCCGGCCGCTGCTGATCATCCCGCCGTGGATCAACAAATTCTACATTCTCGACCTCAACGCCGAGAAAAGCTTCATCAAATGGGCGGTGTCGCAGGGTCTCACCGTGTTCTGCATTTCCTGGGTCAATCCCGACGCGCGCCATGCCGACAAGGATTTTTACGCCTATATGCGCGAGGGCATTTTCGCGGCGCTCGAGCAGATCGAGAAAATCACCGACGAGCGGCAGGTCACCGCCGTCGGCTATTGCGTCGGCGGCACCCTGGCCGCCGCCACCCTCGCCTATATGGCGGCCAAGAAGGACGATCGCATTTCCAGCGCCACCTTGTTCACCACCCAGGTCGATTTCGCCGACCCGGGCGATCTGAAGATCTTCGCCGACGAAGACCGGATCAAGAACATCGAAGAGGAAATGCACGCGGCCGGCTTCCTGCAAGGCAGTTCGATGGCCAACGCCTTCAACATGCTGCGGCCCAACGACATGATCTGGTCCTATGTCGTCAATAATTACCTGAAGGGCATTGAGCCAATGGCCTTCGACCTGCTGACATGGAACTCGGATTCCACGCGGATGCCGCGCGCCAACCATTCCTACTACCTGCGTAATTGTTATCTTAACAATCTGTTCGCGCAGGGAAAAATGGTTCTGGGCGATGAAAAGCTCGATCTCCACAAGATCAAGATCCCTGTCTATAACCTCGCCGCCAAGGAAGACCATATCGCCCCGGCCAGATCGGTGTTCAACGGCGCCAAGCTGTTCGGCGGCGAAATGCGCTATGTGATGGGCGGGTCGGGCCATATCGCCGGGGTGATCAACCCGCCCGGCCCCAAGCCGAAATATCAATACTGGACGGGAGAGCGGCCGTTTGGAACCTTCGAGGACTGGGTCGCCAAGGCGGAGGAACATCCCGGCTCATGGTGGCCGGACTGGATGCAATGGGTCTCCGCTCAGGCGCCGGAAAAAGTTCCGGCCCGTGAGCCCGGCGGCGGCAGGGTGGAACTGCTCGGCGACGCACCCGGTGAATATGTAAAGGTCAAGGCCTGAGGAAACCCGGCGCCCTCCTTGCCGTGAGAACGCCGGCCGCCCCGAGGCGTTTCGAATCCAACCGATTCGCAGCGCCTCATGGGGGTGGGGCGGTTCATTTCGGGACGGGGGGAGCGGATATGCGTCAGTTCAGCAAATTCGGCGTTTTCGCCGCGCTCGGCGCCCTGCTTGCGCCGGCAGCCCCGGCTGTGGCCGGGGCGCATGTCTGCGCGGGGCCGGGGCGGCCGCACCATGTCCATCACATTCACGTGCGGTCGGTAACGAGCGTCCGCTCCCGAATCGACAATGGCGCTTATGGCTATGTCGGGGGCTATCCTTCCGCCACGCCCTATTCGGATGACGCGTCCGGGCCTTATCCGGTTGGCTACGAAGGGTCGAGCTGGTCGCCCACCGGCTATGGCGTGGTCTATAATGTGCCGCCGGCGCCCTATCTGCCGCCGCGCATAATCTATGTGTACCGCCATCCCGACTTTCCGCAGGAAAACGGCGTCACCGTTGTTCGCGGCGGCGCGGTGTCCGCGGATTATTGAGACGCAAGGTTGTGGGGCGCGTCGCGCGCCTCGTGACGAAATCTCGTCGATCCATTGAAAGACCTCTGGCGCCCAAGGCCCGAAAGCGCCAAATTCGCGTCATAAGTTCGCTGTCCGTCATGAAGCGGCGGCGCTTCAGCTCATTCGAGGTCCGTCATGATCGAACTCCTGCGAGGCGCAATCCTGAAAGGCGCCCGCGCTTTATTTGCGCTGACGATTTTAGCGCCCCTGTCGATAGCTCAGGCGGCGGAGGCGCCGGCGACAGCCGCCAGGCCGTCGACTTTCTCCTCGAATCATCGGATCGTCGGACCGGGCAATTGGCAGAATCAGCACCCCAGTCGCGCGCCGGTCAAACCCCAGCCGTGGTCCGGCCATCCACGGTGATTCACAGCCCCAGCATCAATTGCAGGTTCTGCACGGCGGCGCCCGAAGCGCCCTTGCCGAGATTGTCGAGCCGCGCGACGATCACCGCCTGACGACGCGCCTCATTGGCGAAAACCCGGATTTCCAGATCGTTGGTTCCGTTCAGCGCCTCCGGCTCCAGCACGCCCGAACTTTCCGCCGCGACGACGCGGACATGATCGCGCCCCGCGTAATGGGCAGCCAAAGCCGCTTCGAGATCGCCGCCCTGCGGGCGTCCGGGCAGGTCGTCGAGCGCCAGCGGCAGGCTGACCAGCATGCCCTGGCGGAATTTGCCGACCGATGGAACGAAGATCGGCCGGATCTGCAAACGGCCATAGACCATGATTTCCGGCACATGCTTGTGCTCCAGCCCGAGCCCGTAAAGCTCGAAGGCCGAGGCCTTGCCGGATTCGAA
This sequence comes from Rhodoblastus sp., assembly GCF_052145335.1. Classification (GTDB taxonomy): domain Bacteria; phylum Pseudomonadota; class Alphaproteobacteria; order Rhizobiales; family Beijerinckiaceae; genus Rhodoblastus. Next base: position 1,558 of record NZ_JBKQOU010000265.1, on the reverse strand, counting down.
ATCCTCGATCATCTGCTTGCCGCCGCCGGAATAGCCCGAGACCGCATTGATCGTCAGCTGATGGTTCGGCGCGATCAGGCCGGCGTCGATCAGCGGCCGCAGGATGGCGATGGCGCCGGTGGCGTAGCAGCCGGGATTGGCGACGCGCCGCGCCTTGGCGATGGCCTCGCCCTGCCCCGCCGCCAGTTCGGGAAAACCATAGGTCCAGCCCGGCGCGATTCTGTGCGCCGTGGAGGCGTCCAGCACACGCGGGCTCTTGTCGCCGAGCGAGTCGGCCAGAGCCACGCTTTCCTTGGCGGCGGCGTCGGGCAGGCAGAGGATGGTCAGATCGACGCTGGCGAGGATTTCCGCCTTGGCCTCCGCGTCCTTGCGCTTTTCCGGGGCGATGGAGACGATGACCACATCGTCCCGCTGGCCAAGCTTTTCGCGGATTTGCAGGCCGGTGGTGCCGGCTTCGCCATCGATGAAGATTTTTTTGGGCGCGTTGGTCATGGTAAATCCCCGGTCGAAAGGCTCGATTTTGCAGCGGTGTAACGCAATGCTGTGACAGCGCAAATAAAAACGGCGGGCCAAAGCCCGCCGTTTCGAAATCGTCGCCGAAAAGATCAGCGCTTCGAGAACTGGAAGCTGCGGCGGGCCTTGCGCTTGCCGTATTTCTTGCGCTCGACGACGCGCGAGTCGCGGGTCAGGAAGCCGGCCTTTTTCAGCGCGCCGCGCAGAGAAGGCTCGTAGTAGGTGAGCGCCTTGGACAGGCCGTGGCGCACCGCGCCGGCCTGGCCGGACAATCCGCCGCCGGCGACCGTGACGGTGATGTCATACTGGTCGTTGCGGTTGGCGATGCCAAGCGGCTGCTGCAGGATCATGCGCAGCACCGGACGGGCGAAATAGACTTCGAGTTCGCGGCCGTTGACGGACACCTTGCCGGAGCCGGGCTTGATCCAGACGCGGGCGACGGCGTTCTTGCGCTTGCCGGTGGCGTAGGCGCGGCCGAGCTTGTCGATTTTCTGCACATGGACGGGCGCCAGCGTCGCCGGTTCGGCGGTCGCGCTCTTGAGGTCCTGCAGGGAGGAAATGGTCTCGGCCATGATCAATCGTTCCTGGCGTTCTTGGGGTTCAGGGCGGCGACGTCGAGAACCGTCGGGTTCTGCGCCACATGGGGATGTTCGGCGCCCTTGTAGACGCGAAGGTTGGACAATTGCTTCACGCCGAGCGGGCCGCGCGGCAGCATGCGCTGCACCGCCTTCTCGACCACGCGCTCCGGAAAGCGACCGTCGAGAATGAACTTCGCGGTGCGTTCCTTGATGCCGCCGGGATAGCCGGTGTGGTGGTAATAGACCTTCTGCTCGCGCTTGCGGCCGGTCAGAACCACTTTTTCCGCGTTGATGACGATGATATTGTCGCCATCGTCCATGTGGGGCGTGAACGTCGCCTTGTGCTTGCCGCGAAGGCGCAGCGCGATGATCGAGGCGAGGCGGCCGACGACGAGGCCCTTGCCGTCGATCAGCACCCATTTCTTCTCGATTTCGGCGGCCTTGGCCGAATAGGTCTTGCCGTACAT
>NZ_JBKQOU010000264.1:0-26478 GCF_052145335.1 Rhodoblastus sp. | reverse complement strand
CCGTCTCGCGCGCCATTTCGCCGATTTCGACGGCTTGCGGCGCGGCGCGCGGGCGCCCGCCGCGGCCGGAGCGCGCGGCGGCGTCGACGGGATCGGCCCGGTGGTGATCGAATCGATCGTCGATTTCTTCGCCGAGCCGCACAACGAGACGGCGATCGACGCGCTCGTCGCCGAGGTGACGATCGAGCCGATGCCGGCGCTCGAGACCGGCCACCCGCTCGCCGGCAAGACGATCGTCTTCACCGGCTCGCTCGAACGCATGACGCGCGACGAGGCCAAGGCGATGGCCGAGCGCCTGGGGGCGAAGGTGTCCGGCTCGATTTCCGCCAGGACCGACCTCGTCGTCGCCGGACCCGGCGCCGGTTCGAAGCTCGCCAAGGCGCGCGAACTCGGCGTCGAGACCATCGACGAAGACGCCTGGCTGGCTCTCATCGGCGGGGGAGGGGCGTAGCGCCGCCCAGCGAAAGCCGAACTGTTTCTTAACCAAAAATATTTACCTTGCGGTAATTCCGTAAGGTGAGACTGCCTATGAAATCCATTTTTGTTTCCGCCGCCGTCGTTTTGGCGGCCTCCCTTTCGGCTCTGGCGGATCCGACCCCCTATCTCGCTTCGCCTGACGGGCTTTACGAGCCAGCTTACGCGCGCCCTCCGGGATATGAGCCCCTCGGCGCCTTCGGGACCCCGCGCTGGACCGGCTTCACCGTCGGCGCGCAATGGGGCGGCGGCGCCGGCGGCTCGCGATGGTCCGATCCGACCGGATTGTTGGAGTTCAACACTCCGCGCCTGCCGGCGACCGGCGGTCAGGCTGGTCTTCTGGGCGGAGGAAACGTCGGTTATGGCTATCAGATCCGCAATGTTTTCATCGGCGCGGAAGCGGAAGCCAGCGGCGCCGGGCTGACCGGCAACGCGCCTTGCGGCGGCACGCTCGGCGTGGGCGGTTTTGGCTGGAATTGCCGCTCGCATACCGACATCCTGAGTTCCGCGTCGCTGCGCGGCGGCATCGTCGAAGGCGACACGCTGGTCTATGGCAAGGTTGGCGTCGCTTATGCGCAGGAGTCGGCCTATACGGAAACCTGGGTCCCCGGCTATCCCAGTTCGCAGAGCGGCGCCACCCTGGGGCGGTTCGGCCTGACGGTCGGCGGCGGCGTGGAAGTGTCGCTGAACAGCCATTGGTCGGCGCGGGCGGAATATGACTATTACGGCTTTGGCTCGCAAAGTTTTTCCGGCATCGATCCCGTTTACCTTTCCCGCAGCGGCGCGAGCTTCAGCCTGTCGGAAAACGTCGTCAAATTCGGCCTGAACTTCCGCTTTGGCGGAGCAGTCCTGCCGGCCGAACCGCTGAGTCTGACCGCCCTTGACGATCTCGTCACCGAAATCGGCGCGCGTACGGGCTATTCGACTGGCGGCTTCCGCAAGAGCCTGTACGATCCCTATACGCCTGGCCAGTTGAACTCACGCCTGAAATGGTCCGACCAGAACGGCGCGCCGATCGAATCCTATATCCGCGTCGATCACAAATCGGGCGTTTACGGCAAGGTCATGTTCGGCGGCATCGAACTGGCCAACGCCACCATGACCGACGAGGATTTCCCGCCGGCGATCAGCCCCTATTCGAAGACGACGAGCACGACGCAAAACGGCCGTACGCTCTACGGCGTGGCCGACCTCGGCTATGACCCGCTGCGCGGCGCCAATTGGAAAGCCGGCGGTTTTGTCGGCTATTCCTATTACCAGCAGGAGATGAACGCCAACGGCTGTTCGCAGACCCAGGCCGGCAGCAGCGTTTGCCAGCCTCCTGGCTTTGTGCCGGCGAGCCAATTGACGCTCAGCCAGAGCGAAATATGGAACGCGGTGCGCCTTGGCGTGTCGGGCGACGTGACGGTGGCGGAGCGGATCAACCTGGCCGGCGAGGCGGCGTGGCTGCCCTATGCGCATCTCAGCGCCACGGACAATCACTGGCTGCGCCCCGACATCGACCCGATGTCGGAAACCGGCGTCAGCCATAACAGCTTCCAGCTTGAGGGCGTGGCCTCCTACCGCTTCAACAACCGCGCTTCGCTGGGCCTTGGCGTGCGCTACTGGGCGTTTGTCGCGGCGGACGGCGGCACGACCTTCCCCACCGCCACGGCCAGGTCAGCGGAAAGCTTCAACTCCGACCGCACAACGGTCTTCGTCCAACTGGCGATGAAACTTGGCATCCTCGACGGAGCGCAGCCGGTAGTCGCCGCCAAATACTGATTGGACACTCACGCGGCGCCGCGGTTGCCAGCGGGGCGCTGCGGCCCTATCTCATGGCGGAGGCGGTTCCTTCTCCATGCTCGATGAAATCTACAATCGCAAAATTCTCGAACTCGCGGCCAATATCCCGCGTCTCGGCCGGCTGGCCGCGCCGCAGGCCAGCGCCAGCGCGCATTCGCGGCTGTGCGGATCGAGCGTCACCGTCGATGTGGTGGTCGAGGACGGGCGCGTCGCCGATTTCGCGCAGGAGGTCAAGGCTTGCGCGCTCGGCCAGACGTCCTGTTCCGTCATGGGGCGCGAGATCATCGGCGCCGCGCCGCAGGAAGTGCGCGATGCGCGCGAAGCCTTGAAGAAGATGCTCAAGGAAAACGGACCGCCGCCGCAGGGCCGCTTCGCCGACGCCGGCGTATTGGCGCCGGCGCGCGAATACAAGGCGCGCCACGCTTCGATCCTGCTGGTTTTCGACGCGGTGGCCGAGGCGCTCGACAAGATCGAGAAAAACGCCGAGACGGCGGAAATGCGTCAATGATTTCGGTCAATGCTTTATTTTTGCCAAAGGCCTATTATTTAATTTGTGGCGAATGGTCCCAGGCATTCAGCAAGAGAAGCGGTCAGGGCCGTCGTCGTGGCGCCCCGCGTGAAGATGGGCCTTCGGCCCGTCGGCGGGACGGACAGGAGGATGTCATGAAAACGATGCTTCCGGATCTCTGGACGCGCGATCTTATGACGGACCCCTTCCGCGCTCTGGAGAGGGATCTGTTCGGGCGCGACTTTCCGAAACTTTTCGAAATGCCCGCGCGGCAAGCTGCGCTTCCCGTTCCGGCGATGAATATCGCGGAAACGGAAAACGCCATCGAAGCGACGCTGGAAATCCCCGGCGTCGAGGAAAAGGATATCAAGGTTCGCGTCGAGGGCGACCGTCTGATCGTCTCCGGCGAGAAAAACTGGGAAACAAAGAAGGACGAAAAAGACTGGCACGTTGTAGAGCGCCGCTATGGCGCGTTCAATCGTTCGGTGCTGTTGCCGTTTGAGCCGGCGGCTGATGCGATCACCGCCCATTACGACAAGGGCGTCCTGCACCTGACCGTGCAAAAGCCCGCCGCAAAAACGACCGCCGCCAAGACCATTCCGGTCATGACCGGCGCGCCGAAAGTGGAAGAGCCTGCGAAACCGCACTGATGTTTCGGCGGCGAGTGAGTTGACGACCGGCCCTCATGGGGAACCATGGGGGCCGGCCTTTTAACAATGTAGCCTCGTCTTTGAGGTTTTTAATCCCGCAGGTCTATGCGGATCGGCACATGGTCGGAGGGCTTGTCCTTGGCGCGCATGTCCTTGTCGATAGTCACCGAGGCGAGGCGGTCGGCGGCTTGCGGCGACAGCAGCAGATGGTCGATCCTCAGGCCTTTGTCGCGCGGCCAGGCGCCGGCCTGATAATCCCAGAAAGTGTATTGCTTGCTCGCGTCCGTGGTGGCGCGCAGGGCGTCGAAAAAGCCCAGCGCCAGCAACTCGCGGAATTTTTCGCGCGTCCGTGGCGCAAACAAGGCGTCATTAACCCAGGCGGCTGGATCGTAAACGTCGCGCGCGTCGGGAATGACGTTGTAATCGCCGCACAGCACCAGCCTTTCCTCATAAGCCAGAAGCTTTTTGGCGTGGGCGATCAGCCGGTCCATCCAGCCGAGCTTGTAGCTATATTTGTCGGTGTCGATGGGATTGCCGTTCGGCAGGTAAAGACAGCCGACCCGCACTACCGTCTTGCCGCTGGGAATGACCGCCTCGATGTAGCGCGATTGCTCGTCATTTTCGTCGCCGGGAAGCCCGGTAGACGTCTCGAACGGCATTTTGGACAGGATGGCGACGCCATTATAGCTTTTCTGGCCATGCACGGCGACGTTATAGCCCGCCGCCTCGACTTCCAGGCGCGGAAAAGCCTCTTCCTGGCATTTCAGTTCCTGCAGGCACAAGACGTCCGGTTGGACCTCGCGCAGGTAGGCGAGCAGAGCTTCGGTTCTCTGGCGGACCGAATTGACGTTCCAGGTGGCGATGCGCAAGCTTCACACCTTTCCGGCGGCGGGACGCCGGCTCACTGGCGGCCGGGCGCGCATCAGCTTGGGCGTCGGGCCGTGGGGCGTCACGCCTTCGCGCATCAGCGCACGGCGCAAGGGTCCGATAGCGGAGAAGAAGTTAAGGGCGAAGGCGCGGGCGAAATCCACAGGCAAGGCGTGAACGAGCAAGGAACGGTTCAGGACATCGACGCCATTGATGCGGAACCCGATATCGAGCGCGCGTTGCCGCTCATAGGTTTCGAGCGCGCGCGAGATCTTGTCCGGTTCGTCGAGAGCGACGCCTTCCAGGCAATCGACCAGATTGGCGATGTCACGCAAGCTCAAATTGAGGCCCTGCGCGCCGATCGGCGGGAAAAGATGCGCAGATTCGCCGATCAGGGCCATGCGCAGTCCGGTGACGCGCGAGGTTTTCAGGCCGCCCATCGGAAAGGCGCCCAGTGGACCGTCGATAGTGACGGCGCCGAGAATCCCGTGCGACTCATCCTCGATTTCGGCGGCCAGCATTTCCGGCGACAAGGCCTGTAAACGCAGGGCCTCTCGCGGCGTGACCAGCCAGACCAGGCTGGAGCGATGCGGGGCGCCGTCGCGTCCGCGCAGCGGCACGAAGGTGAAGGGGCCGGAACGCTTGTGAAATTCGGTCGAAATATTGTGGTGCGGCTTTTCATGCGCCAGAAGCACGGTCAAGGCGATCTGCGGATAGGACCAGGTTTTGACGGTGATGCCGGCGATCTGGCGCGCCTGCGAATTGCGGCCTTCCCCGGCGACGATGAATTTGGCGTTGATCCAGCCGTCCGAGGCGAGCCTTGCCCTGGCGACCGAAAAATTCAGTTCAAAGGTGTCGACCAGATCCTCGATCAGGGTAATGGCCGGATTTTTCTTCGCCGCTTCGGCCAGTTCGACCACCAGAGCGTTATTTTCAATATTCTCGCCGAAAGCGTCGAGATCGATTTCCCGCGAGCGGAACTCTTTTGGCGTGGTGGGGAAGATCGAGCCGGTGTCGTCGATCATGCGAATCCCCTCCATCGGGGCGGCATGAGCGGAGCAGGCTTCCCACAGGCCCAAAGCCCGGTAAAAGCGTAGGGAGCCTTCGAACAGCGCGACGGTGCGGCCGGCAAGATTGGTCTCGATCTTGCCGACGACTACCACCTTGCGGCCCTGCGCCGCGAAGGCATGGGCGGCGGAAAGGCCCGCCGAACCGGCCCCGGCGACCAGCACGTCGCATTCGATCGGGCTTTTGTCCGCCGCTTTCCCGTCCGTCTGGCTCATGGCGCGTTCCTCTCCGCTGCGCGAAGCTTGTATTTAGGACGCCAAGACCTGGAACGGCAATACGCGTTTGACAATGGGGCGTTTCGCCGCGCCCGCGGGTCCGGCGAAAGCCTCAATCCGTGCGCGAGGCGATGGCTATTCTTGGCGGATTGCCCAGACGTTTGTCTAGATAGACGCCGACCTTGTCGATCAGGTCTTCGACGCGGTCCTCGAAGAAATGATTGGCCCCTTCGACCACCGCATGTTCGATCTGGATGCCCTTCTGCGTCTTGAGCTTTTCGATCACGGCGGTGACTTCCTTGATCGGAGCGACGCGGTCCTGGTCGCCATGGACGAACAGGCCGGAGGAGGGGCAGGGCGCCAGGAAGGTGAAATCGAAACGGTTTGCCGGCGGGGCAATGCAGATAAAGCCCTCGATTTCAGGACGGCGCATCAGCAACTGCATGCCGATCCATGAACCGAAGGAGACGCCGGCGATCCAGCAGGAGCGGGCCTCCGGACTGATCGACTGCGCCCAGTCAAGCGCCGAGGCCGCGTCCGACAATTCGCCCTGCCCGTGGTCGAAAGAACCCTGCGAGCGGCCGACGCCGCGAAAATTGAAGCGCAGGACCGAAAAACCGCGCTCGGCAAAGGCATAGTAAAGATGATAGACGATCTGATTGTTCATCGTGCCGCCGAATTGCGGATGCGGATGAAGTATGATCGCTATCGGCGCGCCGCGCTGCTTGGACTGATGGAAACGTCCTTCGAGACGACCGGCGGGTCCGTTGAAAATAACCTCGGGCATGGTTTGGGTCTCGATTGAAGGGTAAGAATGAACTTCTTACCGAAGCGCGCGTCGAAGAAGCAAACTTTTTCGTCAAATTTTCGCGGAGAATCGTGTGCTGGTCGTTATTCGTATCTTCTCGCTGGTGATTGTCGCGGCGGTCGAACATTTTCGCGACGGCCTCGCCTATCCGGCGCTGATCGTGGCGGCGCTGCTGGGTTGGCGTGGAATCGGGTTTTATTGGCTCGCCGCGCCGATCCTGGCCCTCGCCATCGCCGCCAACCAGATTTACGCCAACGCCACCAGTTCGGGAAAAATCGCCGCCGCGATGGGCAATTTTCCGTTCGAACTGATGGTTTTCGCGTTTTTGTCGCTGGTCGGCTATCTGGCAGGCCTGCTTTGGCGGCGGCGCGGATCGTCGCCTGCGCCGCGCTAAACGCTTTTGCGCGTCAGGCCAGAGCTTTGAACGAAACGCCCGCCGGCAGCGGGGTGTCCTCGGGCACAAAAAAGTCCTGGGCCAGCGGCGATGTGGGATCGACGCGATAGACATCGAAATCGCTTACCCCGTTTTCGCTCAGGAAGAGATCGTCGATCAGGAAGCGTCCGGTCAGGTCCCGGCTCTGCGTGATGAAAATGGCGTAGGCGGCGTCGGCCATGATTTCCGGCTTGCGCGAGGCGCGCATCAGCTTTTCTCCGCCGAGCAGATTGTTCACCGCCGCCGTGGCGATCGTGGTGCGCGGCCACAGGGCGTTGACCGCGATACCCGAGGAACGCAATTCCCCAGCGAGGCCGAGAACGGCCAGGCTCATGCCGAACTTCGCCATGGAGTAAGCGGTGTGCGACGCGAACCATTTCTCCTTCATGTCGAGTGGCGGCGACAGCATCAGCACATGCGGGTTGGCGGCCTTGGCGAGATAGGGAACCGCGAGCTTGGTGGTCATATAGGAGCCGCGCGCGTTAACCTGGTGCATCAGGTCGAAACGCTTCATGTCGATGTGCTGGCTGTCGCCGAGCGCAATGGCGCTGGCGTTATTGACGACAATGTCGATCCCGCCGAATTTTTCCGCCGTTTGCGCCAGAGCCTGCGCAACCTGCGCTTCCTCGCGCACGTCGACCGTCAGCGGCAGCGCCTTGCCGCCGGCGGCCTCGATTTCCTCCGCCGCAGTGAAAATAGTGCCGGACAACTTGGGATTCGGCTCCGCGGTTTTTGCGGCGATGGCGACATTCGCGCCGTCGCGCGCGGCGCGCAAGGCGATGGCGAGGCCGATGCCGCGCGACGCCCCGGTGATGAACAAGGTTTTGCCTGCTAATCCGGCCATGTGTTTCTCCCCTTTGTTTGTTTGCCCTGAGCGCGACGCGTCGCGATCAGGGAATTCCTCTCATCAGCTCGGCGTCGCATTCGCTCCCAACCTGACGGCGCGGGCCCGCGCCGTCAGGCCGAGTTCATTTGCTCTTGTTGAGAAAGGCGGCGAGCGCCGCCTGAGCCTGCGGCGTCTTGAGCGCCTCTCTAAATGCCTCTAGCTCGACCTCGATGCACGCGAGGATTTCTTCTCGGTCGCCGCGCAAAAATTGGCGCGCCCGCAGCAGGGCGGCGCGCGGCTTGGCCGTCAGCGCGGCGGCCTTTCCGCGTGCGAATTCGACCAGAGTTTCGTTGGTGACTATGGCGTTGACGAGGCCGGCGGCAAGCGCTTCTTCGGCGTCGAAGCTTTCGGCCAGCAGCAGCCAGGCGCTGGCCCGGACCATGCCGACGCGGCGCGGCAACAGCAGCGAGGAGCCCGCTTCCGGCAGCAGGCCGAGATTGACGAAGGGCAACGAAAAACGGGCGTCGGGCGCGACATAGATCAGGTCGCAATGCAACAGCATGGTGACGCCGACGCCGATCGCGAGCCCCTCGACCGCCGCGACGATCGGCTTGGAAAAGCCGGCGATTTTTCGCACGAAGGCGACCGCGCTCAACTCCTCGCCGCTCTGCGCGGCGCGGGCGAAATCGGCGATGTCGTTGCCGGCGGTGAAAACGCCGCCTGCGCCCCTGACGAGGACGGCGCCGATGGTGGCGTCGCTTTCGGCCTCGACCAGCCCGGCGATCAGGGCGCGATACATGTCGCTGGTCAAGGCGTTCTTTTTTGCCGGCCTGTTCAGCGTCATTTCCAGAACCGCGCCTGAGCGGGAAATTTCGATTTCGGCCATGCTGGAAACCTTTATCTGTCCGGCGCTTTCGCGGCGGGTCAGGCGAATGTAGATTGCATTTCGCCTTCTGTCGCTGGCGGCAAAAGGTTTATATATGAACCATATTGGCCGACCCAAGTCAAATGCGGGCGGCCTAAGTCAAGTGAACTTGCGGGAATCGGGACTGGAATTGATGATTGATAAAAATGCGCGCAAGACGCATCTGCTGGCCGCCGACGCCGGCGGGCTCGCAAAAGCGGCCGAAATGCTGCGCGAGGGACGTCTCGTCGCCTTCCCGACCGAAACAGTCTACGGACTTGGCGCCGATGCCGCCAATGCGCGCGCCGTTGCCGAAATATATCGCGCCAAGGGTCGGCCGAGTTTCAACCCGCTGATCGCCCATGTCGCTGACCTTGCCTCGGCGCGGCGCGAGGGGCGTTTCGACGACCGGGCTTCGATGCTGGCGGAAGCCTTCTGGCCGGGGCCGCTGACCCTGGTGCTGCCGCTGGCGGCAGGCGCGAGCGTTTGCGATCTGGCGCGGGCGGGCCTCGACAGCGTCGGGCTGCGCATACCCGCCCACCCGGTCGCATTAAGCCTGCTGGCGGCGGCGGGGCGGCCCATCGCCGCGCCTTCGGCCAATATTTCCGGCCATGTCAGCCCCACGACGCCGGCGCATGTGCTGGCCGATCTCGGCGGGCGCATCGAGGCCGTGATCGACGGCGGCGCCTGCGGCGTCGGCGTCGAATCGACCATTGTCGCCTTGCTCGACGGTCCGCCGCGCCTGTTGCGACCGGGCGGCGTTCCGCGCACAGCCTTGGAAGAATTATTGGGCAAGGAGCTTTTGTGCGCCGAGGGCAGCGAACAACCGCTCTCGCCGGGGCTGTTGGCCTCCCATTATGCGCCCCGCGGAATTTTGCGGCTGGGAGCCGAAAACCTGCGCGAGGGCGAGGCGGGACTGGATTTTGGCGGCCGTTTCGCCGGCGCAGCGGCGAAGACCTTCGATCTTTCGCCGTGCGGCGATCTCGCCGAGGCCGCCGCCAATCTCTTCACCTTTTTGCGCGCGCTCGACGAGGGCGGCGCCACAAAAATCGCCGTGGCCCCGATTCCCGCCGCCGATCTTGGCGAGGCGATCAACGATCGGTTGCGTCGCGCCGCCGCTCCGCGAAACTAAAGCCATTTCCGCTCCGATCAAAGCGGAGCGGAAATGGCTCCAGATTCCTATTTTCACGGTTATGTTCACGGGAACCGGGGCCCACTTCGCTTGAAAACACTTTAAAATTTCAGGCGAACTTGAACTCGGTTGCGATTTGAACCATTTTTAGTCCATGAATCAGATCAGCTGGGACGATTTTCGCCTTGTGCGCGGCATTGCGGAGTCCGGTTCGCTGGTCGGCGCGGCCGCCGCGCTCAATCTCAATCATTCGACGGTGTTTCGCCGCCTCGGCGCGCTCGAAGCGATGATCGGGGCGAAATTGTTCGAACGATCGCGCAACGGCTACGCCGCCACCGCCGCCGGACAGGAAATGGTGGTGCTGGCCGAACGCATGGGCCGCGACGTCACCGACTTCGAACGAAGGATCGCCGGGCGTGACGACAAGCCCTCGGGCCTGTTGCGTGTGACGACCAACGACGCCTTGTTCAATTATGTGCTCAGCCCGGTGCTGGCCAGTTTTCGTCAGGCTTTCCCCGACATCCAGCTCGACGTTCTGGTGGTCAACCAGCCGCTGAACCTGTCGCGCCGCGACGCGGACATCGCCGTGCGTTCGACCTATGCGCCGCCCGAGACGCTGGTCGGGCGGCGCATCGGCTCCTCGGTCTGGGGCCGCTATGTGTCGCGGGCGCTTTACGAAGCCGGTTTCGATCCGTCCGACGAACGCCATTCCTATATAGCCTTCAACGAACATTTCGGCGGCGTCGAAGTGTTCGACTGGATCGAGAAGGAAATTCCGTCGCATCGCATCGCCATGCGCTGCAACACGACGGTCGGGCTGGCCAAATGTATCGCCGAGGGCATGGGCATTGGTTTTCTGCCGCGTTTCATCGGCGACCAGCATCCCGAACTGGTCTGCACCGACGAGCCGATGGCCGGAAAGGGCGCCGATCTCTGGCTGCTCACCCATCCCGACCTGCGCCATGCCGCGCGGGTCCGCGCCTTCATGGATCACGCCGGAGCCCAGCTGAGCAAGAGACGCGCCGTGCTCACGGGCAGCGGCAACGGCGAATAGTTTTGTCGCCCTAGCGTAAAAACAGCTCAATCGATCTCGACGATCACCCGTCCGCGCACTTTGCCTTCCAGAATTTTCTTGGCGGTGTCGATGACTTCGCTAAAGCCGATGATCGTGCTGATCTCGTCAAGTTTTTCGCGGTCGAGATCGCGCGCCAGCCGCTCCCAGGCGACCAGGCGCGCGGCTTTGGGCTTCATCACGCTGTCGATCCCGAGCAGGGATACGCCGCGCAAAATGAACGGCGCGACCGAAGTCGGCAGATCCATTCCCTGCGCCAGTCCGCAGGCGGCGACCGCGCCCTCATAAGAGGTCTGCGCCAGCACATTGGCGAGCGTGTGCGAGCCGACGCAGTCCACCGCCGCCGCCCAGCGCTCCTTGCCGAGCGGCCTGCCAGGGCTGGAGAGTTCGGCCCGGTCGATGAGGTCGGCGGCGCCAAGAAATTTCAAAAAATCCATTTCTCCGAGCCTGCCGGTCGAGGCGATGACGCGCCAGCCCGCCTTGGCGAGCAATGCGGTCGCCACCGAACCGACGCCGCCTGCTGCTCCGGTGACCAGCACGGGACCGCGATCCGGGGTCATGCCCTGTTTTTCCAGCGCCATCACCGCGAGCATGGCGGTAAATCCCGCCGTGCCGATCGCCATGGCTTCGGCGGCGGTCAGGCCATGCGGCAAGGGCACGAGCCAGTCGCCTTTCACCCGCGCTTTTTCCGCAAGGCCGCCCAGGTGGGTCTCGCCGACGCCCCAACCGGTCAGCACCACGGCGTCGCCGCGCTTGAAATCCTTGTGAGAGGAGGTTTCGACCACGCCGGCGAAGTCGATGCCGGGGATCATCGGAAAGCGCCGCACCACCGGCGATTTCCCGGTGATCGCCAGCCCGTCCTTGTAATTCACCGTCGAGTGGCTGACGCGCACGGTGACGTCGCCGTCCATCAATTCCGATTCATCGAATTGCGAATAAGCGGCGCGGTAGCCGGAATCGTCCTTGTCGATGCGGATGGCGTTGAAACTGGACATGCTGGCCCCCTTTTAAGCAGGCCATGAAACGTCGGACTTTTTGACGCGTCAAGCAAGCCGAAAGGCGGCCCCTACAAAACCTTCCCCGGATTGAGGGTGTTTTTCGGGTCGAGCGCCGTCTTGAAGCGCCGCATCACCTCCATCGCCACGGGGTCCTTGACCATCGGCAGAAGTTCGCGCTTCAGCACGCCGATGCCATGCTCGGCGGAAATGGAGCCGTGATATTTCGCCACCACTTCATGGACCTTGGCGTTCAGCTCTTCCCAGCGGCCAAGGTAGGCCTCCTTGTCGGCGCCGATGGGCTGGCTGACATTGAAGTGGATATTGCCGTCGCCCATATGGCCGAATGGCACGGGCCGCGCGCCGGGAATGGCCGCCTCGACCACCGGAATGGCGTCGTCGAGAAAGGCCGGGACCGAAGCCACCGGCACGCAGACGTCGTGCTTGATCGAGCCGCCCTCGAACTTTTGCATTTCCGACAGATTTTCGCGCAGGGCCCAGAAAGCCTTGCGCTGGTCGAGCGAGGCCGCAACCGCCGCATCCTCGACGATTTCCTGTTCGAAAGCCGCGCCGAGCAGGGCCAGCATCACGTCGTTGAGGCCGGTCTCGGATTGCGAGGCCAGTTCCAGCAGCACATACCAATTATGCGCGGCTTCGAGCGGTTCCCGGGCGCCTGACGAGTGCTTGACCACGATCTCGACGCCGAAACGCGACATGAACTCAAAAGTCTTCAAATCCGGCCCGGCCATGCTTTGGGCGAGAACCAGCAGGTCGAGGCAATTTTGCGCGCTGCCGAGGCCGATCAGCGCCGTCTCGATGCCGCGCGGCCGCGGATAGAGTTTCAGCACCGCCGCCGTGATCACCCCGAGCGTGCCCTCGGACCCCATGAACACATGTTTTACGTCGTAGCCGGTATTGTCCTTGCGCAATTTCGAGAGATTGTTGAGCACGCTTCCGTCGGCGAGCACGACCTCCAGCCCGGTGACAAGGTCGCGGGCGTTGCCATAGGCGATGACGGCCGTGCCTCCGGCGTTGGACGCCAGGTTGCCGCCGATGGTGCAGGAGCCTTCCGACGCCAGCGACAAGGGAAACAGCCGGTCGACGCTTTCCGCCGCTTCCTGCACCTTCTGCAAGGTGACGCCGGCTTCGACGACCATGATGTTGGATTCAGGGTCTATCTCGCGGATCTTGTCGAGCCGGCTCAGCGAAAGCAGGATCTCGCGGCCGGAAGCGTCGGGAGTCTGGCCGCCGACGAGGCCGGTGTTGCCGCCCTGCGGCACCACTTTCAGGCCGTTCTTGTCCGCGAAGGCGAGAATGGCGGCGACTTCCTGCGTTGTGCCGGGGCGCGCCACGCAGGCCGCCGCACCGTGCCAGAGATCGCGGGGTTCGCTCAGGTAGCCTTCCATGTCGGCGGGCGCGGTCAGCACATATTTATCGCCGACGATCGCCGCCATACGCGTCGCTATCTCGGCCGGGGACAATTCGGTCATTTCGATTCCGTCAAAAGAAAGTTTGGTCTGCTTTGCCCAAAAGCTTGGGTCGCCGCAAGTTTTTCAGCCAAGGAGCCGCCGTTTGCGCGCCTTGGCCGCCTTTTTGAACACCCCGACCAGTTCGACATGGGGCGAATAGAGAAACTGGTCGACCGGCGTCACGCCGGCAAGATCATAGCCGCCGGAAATCAGGATTTTCGCGTCGCGGGCGAAAGACTGGGCGTTGCAGGACACGCCTACGACGGTCGGGACGGCGCTTTTCGCCAGCTCCCGCGCCTGGTTCTCGGCGCCCGCGCGCGGCGGATCGAACACCACGGCGTCGAAGGCGGATAATTCGCTCGCCAGTAGCGGGCGGATGAAAAGATCGCGCGACTCGCCGTTCATCGTCCGCAAGCCTGCCGTGGCGCGTCCGGCCCGCAGCCCGGCGGCGAGCGCCTCCACTTCGCTTTCGACGCAATAGACCTCCGCCTTTTCGGCGAGGCGCAGCGCGAAAGCCCCGGAGCCGCAGAACAGATCGGCGACCTTTTTTGCCGCGCCTACCGCTTCGACCACCAGTTGCGCCAGCATTTTTTCTCCGGCTTCCGTCGCCTGCAGGAAACTGCCGGGCGGGGGGGCGACCGTGGCGAGGCCCATCGGGATCGAAGGCGGGAGGCGCTCGACCAGAATGGCGCCGTGGTTGGCGATGCGGGCGAGATTGCATTCGTCCGCCGTCACGACCAGAGCCTGCTCGATTGCAAAATCGACTTTGCCGCAGCCGCGAATATCGATGTCCAGGCCGTTGAGGGTGGCGGTAACGACGAAATCCAGCGGCTTGTCCAAAGGAGCGAGTATCGAGGCGATCCGGCGCAGGACCGGGAGCGCCTGCGAAAACTCGGGCGCGAGGATCGGGCAGGCGTCGATTTCGACGATGCGATGGGCGCGCGCCTGCATGAAACCGATATGCGGCTGGCCGCGCTGGTCGTTGCGGCAATGAAAAGTGGCGCGCCGCCGCCCATCGCCCCAGGCTTCGCGCAATGGAGCGATTTCCGTCTCCACGCCTGCGTTGTGCAGGGCGTCGACGACCAGGACGCGCTTCCAGGCGGCATAGGCCGGGGCGCTCAGGTTTTGCACCGCGCAGCCGCCGCAGACGCCAAAATGCGGGCAGGGGGCGGGAACGCGGTCAGGCGAGGGTTTCAGCACTTCCACCAGCTTGCCGCGCTCGCCGTCGACTTCGGCGATGATCTCGTCGCCGGGCAGGGCATAGGGGGTGAAGATCAGGCCCTTGCCGCCATGCGAAACGCCTTCGCCACGCGCGCCAAGCCGCTCTATATGTAGATGGGCGTTGAGATCGATCATGTGCGGCGCGCTCCCAGCAGAAATTCACGATTGCCGTCGCCTCCCTGGATGGGCGAGTCGATCAGGCCGACGATCTCCCAGCCGAGGCCCTTGACCAGCCCTGCGATTTTTTCGCAAGCCGCCTGCCGCGCCTGGCTGTCGCGGACCAGGCCTTTTCTGACGAATTCCGGCCCCGCCTCGAATTGCGGCTTGACCAGCAGGACCGCCTCCGCTTTTTCCGCCGCCAGCGGCAAAATCGCCGGCAGGATCAGCGCCAGCGAAATGAAGCTCACATCGCCGACGATCAATTGCGGCGGCTCGGCCAAGTCATCCGCTCGCAGTTCGCGGGCGTCGCATTTTTCCTGCGATTTGACCCGTTTGTCGCTGGCGATCAGCGGATGGAGCTGGCCGTGGCCGACATCGACGCAGGTGACATGAGCCGCGCCGCGCGACAAAAGCACATGGGTGAAGCCGCCGGTCGAGGCGCCGATGTCGAGCGCGGATTTTCCCGCGGGATCGAAGGCGAAGGCGTCGAGCGCCGCCGCCAGCTTGACGCCGCCGCGCGATACCCAGGGATAGGGCGCGGTGGCGACGAGAATAGCGTCCTCGCCCACCGGTTCGGCGGGCTTTTCGACCGGCCTTCCGTCAAGCGTGACCAATCCGGCCTCTATGGCCTCGCGCGCCTTGGCGCGGCTGGCAAAAAAACCGCGTTCCACCAAGGCGATATCGGCGCGTCGGGCGCTCATGGCTTCGCCTTTCGATTGCAACGATGTTGCTTCCGCCTCGCTCAGGCGGTCTTGGCTTCCGTCGCCGGGCGTCCCAGCGCCTGGAATACTTTGGCGACGATGCCTTTCGCGTCGAGGCCGGCGCGGGCGTACAGCAGTTCCGGCTTGTCCTGATCGAGGAAGATATCGGGCAAGACCATGCTGCGCACGCGCAAACCCTTGTCGAGGAACCCGTCCTCGGCCAGTTGCTGCATGACGAAGGAGCCAAAACCGCCGATCGAGCCTTCTTCGATCGTGATCAGAACTTCGTGGCTGGAGGCGAGGCGGCGCAGCAGATCGACATCGAGCGGCTTGGCGAAACGCGCGTCGGCGACGGTCGTCGAAACGCCCTGCGCCGCGAGAAGATCGGCGGCTTCCATGGCTTCCGCCAGCCGGGAGCCAAGGGACAATATCGCCACCTTGTCGCCCTCGCGCATTACCCGGCCCTTGCCGATTTCGAGCGGGACGCCTTCCTGCGGCATATCCACGCCGGTTCCGTCGCCGCGCGGATAGCGGAAGGCGATGGGGCCGGAATCATGGGCGGCTGCGGTGGCGACCATGTGCACCAGTTCCGCCTCGTCGGCGGCGGCCATGACCACCATGTTCGGCAAAATGCCGAGATAAGCGATGTCGAAGGCGCCAGCATGGGTGGCGCCGTCGGCGCCGACCAGTCCGGCGCGGTCGAGAGCGAAACGCACCGGTAGATTCTGGATCGCCACGTCGTGGACGACCTGATCGTAGCCACGCTGCAAAAAGGTCGAATAGATTGCGCAGAAAGGTTTGAAACCTTCCGTCGCCAGACCGGCCGCGAAGGTCACCGCATGTTGTTCGGCGATGCCGACATCGAACGTGCGCCTGGGAAAAGCCTGCTGGAAGAAATCGACGCCAGTGCCCGAAGGCATGGCGGCGGTTATGGCGACGATCCTGTCGTCCTTCTCGCCTTCCTTGACCAGCGACTGGCCGAAAACCTTGGTGTAGGACGGGGCGTTGGCCTTGGGCTTGACCTGCGTCCCGGTGATCACGTCGAATTTGCTGACGCCGTGATATTTGTCGTCGGCGGCTTCCGCGGGCGCGTAGCCCTTGCCCTTCTGCGTCACCACATGAATCAGCACGGGGTCGCCGACATTGGCGTCGCGAACGTTTTTCAGGATCGGGAGGAGATGGTCGAGGTTGTGGCCGTCGATCGGGCCGACGTAATAAAAGCCCAGCTCCTCGAACAAGGTGCCGCCGGTGACATAGGTGCGGGCGTGCTCGACGGCGCGGGTGATGGCGCGGTCCACGCTTTTCGGCAGGTGACGGGCGATCATCTTGCCGGCGTCGCGCAGTTTAAGATAGGTGCGTCCGGACGACAGGCGGGCGAGATAGGCCGACATGGCGCCGACCGGCGGGGCGATGGACATGTCGTTGTCGTTGAGGATGACGATCAGGCGCGAATGCGAGGCGCCGGCGTTGTTCATCGCCTCGTAGGCCATGCCCGCCGACATCGAGCCGTCGCCGATGACGGCGACGACATTATTGTCGTCGCCGGAAAGATCACGCGCCACCGCCATGCCGAGGCCGGCGGAAATCGAGGTCGAGGAATGGGCGGCGCCGAAGGGATCGTATTCGCTTTCCGAGCGTTTGGTGAAGCCGGAAAGGCCGCCGGCCTGGCGCAGGGTTTTCATGCGGTCGCGCCGGCCGGTGAGGATCTTGTGCGGATAGGCCTGATGGCCGACATCCCAGATGATCCGGTCCTTCGGCGTGTTGAACACATAATGCAGGGCTACGGTCAGTTCGACCACGCCGAGGCTGGAGCCGAGATGACCGCCGGTGACGGATACGGCGTCGATGGTCGCGCGGCGGACTTCTTCGGCGACGGCGCGAAGATCGCTTTCCGGCAAAAGGCGCAGATCCGCGGGAAATTTCACCTTGTCCAGCAAGGGAGTCGTCGAATTATGGTTCACGGCATACTCAATCGCGCATCCGCCCCCCCGGTGGCGCGGACGAATGGCTGCTTTACACGCAACGCGAGGCAGGGGCAATCAAAGGCTTAAATTTAGTTTAACCGTGGCGCTAGGGCGGGGCGCCCGCCAAGGCTTGACGCGGCGGCGGGCGGAGGCTTTGATCGGCGTACAAGGGCTTGGGAGGGGAATATGAGCATGACGCCGGAAGACCTCGGTCCGCCGCCTTCACTGGGACGGGCGATCGAAAAACTGCGGTCGCGATGGGGCTGGCTGGTCGCCTATGGCGCGCTCTGCGTATTGTTCGGCATCGTCGCCCTGGGTCTGGTCGCAGCCTCGACGCTGGCCGTGGTGTTTCTGATCGCGCTGATGCTGATCGTGGCCGGCGGGGCGGAAATCGTGCTCGGCTTCAATTCGCGCGACTGGCCGTCGTTTTTCCTCTGGGTGATCAGCGGCCTGTTTTACCTGGTCTCAGGCGCCTTCGCCTTGGCGCAGCCGGAAGTCGCCGCCGCTGTCCTTACCTTTGTCGTCGGGATCGGCTTCGTCATAGCCGGCGCCGCCCGCATCTGGCTGGGCTTTCGCCTCCCCGCCGGCCCCAAGGCGTTCATCGTGCTGGCCGGCGTGGTCACGACTCTGCTCGGCGTCATGATCCTCGCGGGCTGGCCGGGGGACACGATGATCATTCTCGGAACGCTGTTCGGCGTCGATCTGGTGTTCTATGGAGCGAGCTGGATAGCGCTGGGCCTGAAACTTCGGGCCTGATCTCCGCTGTTCGCCCTTTCCGTTGCGCTTGGCGGTTGATAAAAGGAGCCGGGCGTCCTAACCAATCGGTCCGGCCAAAATCTGGCGGAAGCTGGCGAGCCCTCTCGGGGCCGCGAAGGAATTGAAAATGGCGAAATGGGTCTATTCATTTGGCGACGGCAAGGCGGAAGGCGCAAGCGCCATGAAGGAACTGCTCGGCGGCAAGGGGGCCAATCTGGCGGAAATGGCCAATCTCGGCCTGCCAGTGCCTCCCGGTTTCACCATTTCGACCGAAGTCTGCACCTATTATTACGCCAATGGCCAAAGCTATCCGCCCGAACTCAAGGATCAGGTCGACGCGGCGCTGAACCATGTCGGCGCTCTGGCGGGCCACGTTTTCGCCGATCCGGAAAATCCGCTGCTGGTGTCGGTGCGCTCCGGGGCCCGCGCCTCCATGCCCGGAATGATGGACACGGTGCTCAATCTCGGCCTCAACGACGTAACGGTCGAGGCCATAGCCAGATCGTCCGGCGACGAACGATTCGCCTGGGATAGCTATCGCCGCTTCATCCAGATGTATTCCAACGTGGTGCTGGGGGTCGAACATCACAATTTCGAGGAAATCCTCGAGGTCCACAAGGACCAGAAGGGTTATTTCCAGGACACCGACTTGACGGCCTTCGACTGGCGCAAGGTGGTCGCCAGTTACAAGGAGGCGGTGGAGCGCGAGACAAAAAAACCCTTCCCGCAGGACCCGCGCGAACAGCTTTGGGGCGCCATCAGCGCTGTGTTTTCCTCCTGGATGAACCAGCGCGCCATCACCTATCGCCGCTTGCACGACATTCCCCAAAGCTGGGGCACGGCGGTCAACGTTCAGGCCATGGTGTTCGGCAATATGGGCGAGACCTCGGCCACCGGCGTCGCCTTCACCCGCAATCCCTCGACTGGCGAAAACGCGCTTTACGGCGAATTCCTGGTCAACGCCCAGGGCGAGGACGTGGTGGCGGGCATTCGCACGCCGCAGAACATCACTGAAATCGCCCGGATCGCCGCCAAATCGGATAAGCCGTCGATGGAGACGGTGATGCCGGAGGTTTTCAACGAATTTGTCCGCGCCACCCAACTTCTTGAGCGTCATTACCGCGACATGCAGGATATGGAATTCACTGTCGAGCGCGGCAAATTCTGGATGCTGCAGACCCGCAACGGCAAGCGGACCGGCCGCGCCGCCCTGCGCGTCGCGGTGGAAATGGCCACATCAGGGCTGATTACCCGCGAGGAGGCGATTTCCCGCATCGAACCGGGTTCGCTCGACCAGTTGCTGCATCCGACCCTCGATCCGAACGCCGAGAAGATAATCATCGCCACCGGCCTGCCGGCTTCGCCCGGCGCCGCCTGCGGCGAGATCGTGTTCTCATCCGACGATGCGGAAACCCTGAAGGCGGCCGGCCACAAAGTCATTCTGGTGCGCGTCGAGACCTCGCCCGAGGATATTTCCGGCATGCATGCGGCGGAAGGCATTCTTACGACGCGCGGCGGCATGACCTCCCACGCCGCCGTGGTGGCGCGCGGCATGGGCAAGCCCTGTGTTTCCGGCGCTGGCGCGGTGCGCGTCGATTATGCGGCGCAGACCCTGACCGCCCAGGGACGCACCTTCAGCAAGGGCGACGTCATCACGGTCGACGGAACCGCCGGCCAGGTGATGGAAGGCGCCGTTCCCATGCTGCAGCCGGAAGTTTCCGGCGAATTCGCCGAACTGATGGGCTGGGCCGACGAGGTTCGTCGCCTGAAAGTGCGGGCCAACGCCGACACGCCCGCCGACGCCCGCATCGCGCGGCAATTCGGCGCCGAGGGCATTGGCCTGTGTCGCACCGAACATATGTTCTTCGACAATGAGCGCATCGTCGCGGTGCGCGAAATGATTCTCGCCGAGAACGAGGAGGGCCGCCGCGCCGCTCTGGCGAAGATCCTGCCGATGCAGAGGTCGGATTTCGCTTCGCTTTTCGAGATCATGCATGGGTTGCCGGTGACCATCCGGCTGCTGGATCCGCCCTTGCACGAATTCCTGCCGCATACGTCGGAGGAAATCGCCGAGGTCGCCACGGCGGTGGGGTCGACGCCGGAAAAACTGAAGCGCCGCGCCGACGAATTGCATGAATTCAACCCGATGCTGGGTTTCCGTGGCGTGCGCCTGGCGATCGCCTTTCCGGAAATTGCCGAGATGCAGGCCCGCGCCATTTTCGAAGGCGCGGTCGAGGCGCAGGCCAAAACCGGGCAGCCGGTCATTGCCGAAATCATGGCGCCGCTGGTCTTTTCCAAACGCGAACTCGATCTGGTCAAGGCGCGGATCGACGCGATGGCGGAGGCCGTGGCGAGTGAAACCGGTGTCGCTATTCCCTATCATGTCGGCACGATGATCGAATTGCCGCGCGCCGCACTTCGCGCCGGGGAAATTGCCGAGACGGCGGAATTCTTCTCCTTCGGCACCAACGATCTGACCCAGACGACGCTCGGCATTTCGCGCGACGACGCCGGCTCTTTCCTGGGCGCGTACGTGCAGAAGGGCATATTGCCGCAGGACCCGTTTATTTCCATCGACGTCGACGGCGTCGGCGAACTGGTGGCGCTGGCGGCGGAACGCGGCCGCAAGACCCGCGACGGGATAAAACTCGGCATTTGCGGCGAGCATGGCGGTGATCCGGCTTCCATCGCCTTCTGCGAAAAGACCGGGCTGGACTACGTATCCTGCTCGCCCTATCGCGTGCCGATCGCCCGCCTCGCCGCGGCGCAGGCCGCGCTCGGCCATGCGGCCCGCTCGACGGCGTGAGGGCCGGACGGATCGAAGGAAGCGAGGGCTTTCTTGCGTCAAGAACAGCATATTCTGTCCGTGGCGACACGCGGGCGCGGGTTCTACGAATTTACCCGCGACGCCAGGGACTTCGTCCGCGCCAGCGGGCTGTCGCTCGGCCAAATCACCGTCTTCTGCCGTCACACTTCAGCGTCGCTTTTGATTCAGGAAAACGCCGACCCTTCGGTGCTCGCAGATATGGAGGCGTTTTTCGAGAAACTCGCGCCGGAGGGGCGCGGGCTTTATCGGCACGAAACCGAGGGTCCGGATGACATGCCGGCCCATTTGCGCGCCGCCCTGACGCAAAGCAGTCTGCTCATCCCCTTTGCCGAGAGCGAATTGTTGCTGGGAACATGGCAAGGAATTTATCTGTTCGAACACCGCCGCGCGCCGCATCGACGGGATATTGTTCTGCACGCGGTGGGGGAATAGCGGACTGTCCTTGCCGCCCAGCGCCGTCATCCCATTCCACCGCTCTTGCCAGAATCCGCGCCGCTCACTAGACCCTGCTTCAAAGCACGGAGAGTTTTTTTGGGCGCGCCGTTTCTCGATCTGTCTTCCATCGCCACCGGCGGCAAACGCGGCCTCTCGCGCGCGCTGGCGCTGATCGAAACGCATGAGGGCGCCGCGGAACTGGCGAAACTGCTCGACGCCGCCGTGGAAAAAACGCGCGCCCACGCGGCGGGGCTGACGGGCCCTCCCGGCGTCGGCAAATCCACCCTCACCAATGCGCTTTTGCGCGACTGGCGGGCGCGCGGCGAGACGGTGGGAGTGATCGCCGTCGATCCCTCGTCGCGGCGCACCGGCGGCGCCTTGCTGGGCGACCGTGCGCGCATGGC
This sequence comes from Rhodoblastus sp., assembly GCF_052145335.1. GTDB lineage: Bacteria > Pseudomonadota > Alphaproteobacteria > Rhizobiales > Beijerinckiaceae > Rhodoblastus. The sequence goes on along the minus strand of NZ_JBKQOU010000264.1, from coordinate 4,805 downwards.
GACCGACCCGGACGACCAGGGCGTGTTCGTCCGCTCAATGGCGGCGCGGGACCGGCTCGGGGGCCTGTCCGACCAGACCGTCGCGGCTTCCGCCCTGATGCGCGCCTTGTTCGACCGCGTGCTGATCGAAAGCGTCGGCATCGGGCAGTCGGAAGCCGATATTTCCTTCGCCGTGGACAGCGTCATCCTCTGCGTCCAGCCCGGCTCCGGCGACAGCCTGCAGTTCATGAAGGCCGGCGTGATGGAATTGCCGGACATCGTCGTCGTCACCAAGGCCGATATGGGCGACGCTGCGCGCCGCGCCCGAAGCGAGGTCGAGGGCGCGCTGACCCTGTTCGAACGCGACGACGACTGGCGTGTGCCGGTGATCCTCGCCTCGGCCTCCACCGGCGTTGGAATCGAGGAGGTCCACCAGGCTTTGGCCGGGCATCGCGCCTGGGCGGAAAGGTCGGGCGCTCTGACGCGCCGTCGCGTCTCGCAACAACAAGCCTGGGTGGAAGAATCGATCCGCGCCCGTTTCGGCGCGGAAGGTCTTCGCCACGCCGCAGAAGTTCAAGTCGCGGACGAGGGACCTTTTGCCAGGGAGCTGGCGATCGCGCGCGAGCTTTCGCGGAGGCTGGGCTCTCGGTAATTGCGAGGAGCGAGGCGACGAAGCAATCCAGAAGCGTAACGAGCTCTGGATCGCTTCATTTGCCGAGCTTTGCATCACGCGTGCTGCGGCGAAATCATCCGGTAATGCCGGGCCAAGGCGGCAAGCCCCCGGCGCAGGATGAACAGAGCCACGGCGCCGGCCATTTTGGCGTCCTTGTAAGCGCCGATTTCGCGCCCGATATCGACCGGCTCGCGGTCGGCCAGAACGATCGCCGCCAGCGGCTCGCGGAAATCGTCCGGGATGGCGTCGCGCGCGGCGCGGAATTTCTGCAGCGCCTCGATCTGGCTTTCGCAGCGCCACAAGCCCCCCGGCGAATACGCGGCGGAAACCTCCTGCGACGGATCGATCGCGCGCAGCGGATCGAGTCCGGAGCGAAAAAAATCATGGCGATATTTTTCGCCCGCCTGCGCCAAGGCGAGATTTTTTGCGCGGTCGTCGCGGTCGAGCTGGTTGCGGTCGCGCAGCCGCGCCAGCGGCCCGTCGTCCATGCGCATGCGCGCGAAATCGACGGCGACGGCCTCGAACTTGTCGCCGCGCGCGACTTCCACCACCTGGGAAAAAGTTTCGACTTTCGCCGCTTCGCCGGCTTTGACCAGGCGCTCGACGCTCGGCCCTTCCGGCGTGCGATAGCCGATGTTGCGAAACGTCTGCAGCATCCGCAGCGCCTGTTCTTCGCGAGTCATCGGCTTCAGACATGTGAGTTTTGGTAAAGAGATTTTGGTCTTGCGCCGCTTGTTCATCGCTTGCACCTTTTGTTTTCTGTCTGCTTTCAGAGCGAGGAAAAATCGCTGAGGGTGACGATCAATTCGCCGCCGGGATTGCCGCTGTAGCAGGCTACGAATTTGTCGGGGCTTAGGCCGCGACGGATGATCCGGCAGCGGGCCAGCAATTCGATCACTGGGCGCTCCATAGCGCCGAATTGCCGGGTGCGGGAATTGCGAGGCGCGGCGATATCCAGAGCATAAGTGGAGGCGATGCGGCCGGGCTTTTGCGCAGCGAGACGTTTGGCCGCTTGCTCCAGCCATTCTTCATAAGCTTCCGAGCGCACCAGGCCCCGCGGCGTCTGAACATAGAGAATGGAGGCGGGCGGCGGCGGCGGCGCATGCAGCACGATCTTTTTCGCGGCCGCGCGCGGCTCGGCGCTGAGGCCGAACTGGCCGGTTTTCGGGGTCGCGGGACGCGGCCGGGCCTTTTCTACCCGCAGTGGGCGGGCGCCGGCGCGCGGCACGATGACGGTGGTGGAGGAAAAGGGCGAGATTACGCGGAACGGAGCCAGGAAGGTCATGATTCGCCATGGGGAGGGAGGATGCAGTTACCGTTTTGTTTCGGTAATAAGAACATAAGAGGAACAATCCCATCGTGTCAATGGGAAAAATCCCCCTGGACGAAACAGGGTAAATATGGGAAATATCCCATCATGGACGACGCAATCAAAAACCGCGTCCGGGCGGAGATGGATCGGCAGGGCCTCGACATGAAGGGCCTGTCGAAACTTGCGGGCCTTGGCGAAACCTATGTTCGCGACGCGCTCAAGCGCGGGCGCGGCGGCTCGCTGCCGGCCCTGCACAAGCTGGCCGCGGCGCTAGGTCGCTCGCTCGACTGGCTGATCACCGGCGCCGAGGAGGCGGGCGGCGAATTCCCCCCTGAAAAACCGCCACGCCGGCGTCTCGACACCAGCGTCGACCGCGAAATGGTGGATAGCGCGCCTACGAATTCAGGCTCGACCATTTTCGAGGTGGATGTGCGTGCGGGAGCTGGCGGCGGCGGCGTGCCGGTCGAGGCTTTCGTTCATGACGAACGCGGCAATGTTTACGCCGCCGAGGCCATTGCCGCCGAATGGAGCCTGCCTCCGGCCATCATGACGGGCGTGCTGCACGCCTCCGCCCGTCATGTCCGGGTGTTCGAGGTGATCGGCGATTCGATGGAGCCGCGGTTGTTCGAGGGCGACCGCGTTTTCATCGACCTTCGCTACACCATTCCCAGCCCGGAAGGCATTTTCGCGCTATGGGACGGCTACGGCCTGGTGATCAAGCGGCTGCAGATCGTCATGGGCTCCGACCCGATGCGAATTCGCGTCATTTCCGCCAATACCAGCTATTCCCCCTACGAGGCGGGTCTGGACGACGTGAAAATCATCGGCCGATTCGCCGGACGCTTTACCGTAAACTGAGCCTTTCGCGCATCCCATCGTAAACCCACCGACCGTCCCACCAGATCAAAATGGGAAAAATCCCAAAAAAATCTCTAAAATCCCATTTTGCCCATTGACGGGTCGACCGACTTTCTCTATAACTATCCATGTTGAAGATTTCCGCCCGGCCCTCCCGCAAAGAGGCGCGCCGGGTTTTCTCATCCCCTCGCAGTTCTGAAACAACAATCCTCCCGCGACGCCCCCGGCTCGCGGAAGGATTTCGCGCGAGGCGGCCAATCGGACATGGATCGCATATGGCGTCGGACCCGCGCGAAATCTTGAATAAAAAACGCAAAAGCCGGCTCACGCTGGTCGCCGGCGCGCCAAACCCTTCACAGCAAGGCGAGACGCCGCTCGATCGCGTCAATCGCGATCTCGCGATCCTGAATATGCGCCTGCATGGGCTGACCTTTCACGAGATCGCCCGCAAATTGCCGGAGGCGGGATTTCCCCGCGTTTCGGTAAGCCGCATCTTCGCCATCGTCACGAAAAACCTGCGCTCCTGCCGTGAACAGCCGGCCCGCGAATTGCGCCAGCTCGAACTTTTGCGGCTCGATCAATTGCAGGCGGCGCATTACAAGGCGGCGATGGGCGGCGACGCCGCCGCGGCCGCGCGGGTTCTTACCATCATGGACCGGCGCGCAAAACTACTCGGTCTCGACGCCAGCGGCGAGGCGACCAATTCGCTCGACGAGGCGCGCAATTCGCTTTTGAAAAAGTTGGATTCCTTGGCGCGCGGGCAGGCGGCGCCGTCCGCAGATTGTAAAGCGGATGCGAAGAAATAATCGCGTCGATGCGCAAAGCCCCGACAAACGCCCGCGCCCTGGCGCGACTCGGCGCCCGCGAGCGCGCCGCCTTTTTCGGCAGGCTCGACGCCGATGAACTCGAATCCCTGAAAACCCTGTGGCCCTTTTGGGCGCGGCCGGAACAGCTGATTCCGCCGGGCGACTGGGTTTATTGGCTGCCTCTGGCCGGGCGCGGCTGGGGCAAGACCCGCACCGGGGCGGAAACCGTACGCCATTGGGCGCGCGATTTTCCCTTGGTCAACCTGATCGGCGCGACCGCCGATGATGTGCGCGACGTAATGGTAGAAGGCGAATCCGGCGTGCTGGCGATCTGCCCGCGCGATGAGCGCCCTCGCTACGTCGCGCACAGACGGCGCCTGGAATGGCCGAACGGCTCCAAAAGCCTGTTGTTTTCCGCCGAGGAACCGGAGCGGTTGCGCGGAAAACAGCATATGAAATTATGGGCGGACGAACTGGCCGCCTGGCGCTATCCCGACGCCTGGGATCAGGCGATTTTCGGCCTGCGTCTGGGGACGACGCCGCAGGCGATCGTCACCACCACGCCGCGTCCGACCAAACTTATGCGCGAGTTGCTGGCCGACTCGCTCACCTACAAGACGCAGCACTCGACTTTCGAGAACATCGGCAATCTGGCGGAGAATTTTCTCACCCGTGTGGTGCGCAAATATGAGGGCACGCGGCTGGGGCGGCAGGAATTGCACGCCCACATGCTGCTCGACGCGCCCGGCGCCTTGTGGACGCGCGAGATGATCGAGGCGGCTCTGGCCGGCAAGGACGAGCGCCCGAAACTCGGGCGTATCGTCGTCGCCGTCGATCCCCCGGCGACCTCCGGCGAGAACGCCGACGAATGCGGCATGATCGTCGCCGGGCTGGCGTCCGACCGGCGCGTTTTTGTCCTGGCCGATCTTTCGCGCCAGGGCGAGACGCCGCTCGGCTGGGCTTTGCGCTCCGTGACCGCCTTGAAGGAATATGGCGCGGATTGCATTGTCGCCGAGGTGAATAATGGCGGCGAGATGATCGAGACCTTGATCCGCCAGGTCGACGCCAACGCGCCCTTCCGCGCCGTGCGCGCCAGCCGGGGAAAATTCACCCGCGCCGAGCCGGTGGCCGCGCTTTACGAACAGGGCAGGGTGCGCCATTGCGGCGTCTTCGCCAA
>NZ_JBKQOU010000263.1:0-4330 GCF_052145335.1 Rhodoblastus sp. | reverse complement strand
TTCTCGAATCCAACGCGGATGCGTGGATGCGGATTGTCCAGATTATGGCGCTCATCACGCCCAAGGGCGAGCGGCAGGCACGTGGAGTTCTGCATGAGGGAAAGCGCGGATTGGGTCAGGCTCTCTGTGATGGCGGCTCAGCCGACTGGCCCGGTGCGGGAGAACCGCGCCCCCTCCTCTCGGAGCAACGGCTGGCGCGCCTGCTTGCGGCGCCCGTCGAACAATACGGCGATGCCCTGACGCGGATCGCCCATATGCTCGCGGCGAGCCGCGCGCGCGAAAGCGGAGTCAATTGCATCGACATCGCCGTCTTGCTTCTGTCCCGTGACCTTGGCCGCAGCCTGCAAAAAATCGCCCGCGATTATTACCGGCGTCTCGATTCCGCCGTCCATCATTCCGAACATGAGGAAGTTGCCCAATGACCGCCCCGCGTTTCCTGCAAATTCATACTCTGCACTCTTATGCCGCCGCGCTGCTCAATCGCGATGATTCCGGCCTCGCAAAAAGGCTCCGCTTTGGCGGCGTGTCGCGCACGCGCATTTCTTCGCAATGTCTCAAGCGCCATTGGCGTTTGGCTCGAGAAGTGAATTCGGAAGGCCAGGTTGTCAGAGATGACCCACACGCATTGCAGCATCTTGCAAATTATGTGGATTCATCGCGCTCGCGCGAACTGGTGACGGAAAAAGTCATAGCGCCCTTGAAGGGCAAATATCCCGACGATGTTGTGGCCGCGCTTGAACCGGAATTTCAAAAGTTGGTCTATGGCGACAAGGCGGACAAAGGCAAGAAGAACCGCCAGACGCTGCTGCTTGGCGAGCCTGAGTTGAACTGGCTGGCGCGGGAAGCCGAAAGGCTGGCCAGCGAATCCGGCGATGTGGCGGCCGTGAAAAAAGCTGTTTCGGACTGGGTCAAGGACAAGAACTACAAAGCGATGGCCGAAAACGCCGCCTTGCCGGGCGGCCTCGTCGCTGCCCTGTTCGGCCGCATGGTGACGTCCGATCCCGCCGCCAACATCGACGCGCCGGTTCATGTCGCCCATGCTTTCACCGTACATGGCGAAGAAGCCGAAAGCGATTATTTCACCGCCGTGGACGACCTGAAAAAGGACGACGACGACAGCGGCGCAGACACCATCCAGGAAACGGAACTCACCAGCGGCCTTTTCTATGGTTATGCGGTCATCGATCTGCCTGGGCTGATCACCAATTGCGGCGACGACGCTGACTTGGCCAGTCGTGTCGTTCATCATCTTATCCATCTGATCGCCGAGGTCTCTCCCGGCGCAAAGCTCGGCTCGACGGCACCATATGGCCGCGCTGGGTTCATGCTGCTCGAGGCAGGTGACCGCCAGCCACGCAGCCTCGCGGAAAGTTTTCGCAAACCCGCGCACCCGCGTCTGGATGCGGCGGTGGAAAAGCTGAAGGCGCAGCTTGGAAAATTCGATCAGGCCTATGCAACGGGCGAAAGCCGCCTGTGCCTAAATCTCTCCGATGTCGCGCTGGAGGGCGTCGGCGACGCTTCGCTGGCGGAGCTTGCAATGTGGGCCGCGATTAAGGTGAAGGAAGCGACCCATGCCTGACCAATGTTGGCTCGCACTGCGACTTGAGGCGCCCTTGCTCGCCTTTGGCGGCGTAACGATCGACCATGTCGGCGTCACTCGCGATTTCCCCGCTCAATCCATGCTTGCCGGGCTTTTGGCCAACGCGCTGGGATGGAAGCGCACCGACTGGGAGAAATGTCAGGCTTTGCAGGATCGTCTGGTCTTCGCGGCGCGTCAGGGCCGGGAGGAACTGCCCGCGCCGTTGACCGATACTCAAAATGCGCGGCTGGAAAAGAACGACAAAGGCTGGACCACTTGGGGCGAACCTGAGGGGCGCGCTGGCGCAAGTTACAACGCGCCGCATCGACGTCGGCGCGATTATCACATGGATGCCTGCGTCATCGTCGTGTTGCGGCTCGAGCCGGTCGCCGCGCAACCGGACCTCGACGCGCTCGCCGCTGCGCTGCGTCAGCCCGCCCGACCGATTTTCATTGGCCGCAAACCCTGTTTGCCTTCGTTCCCGGTGCTCTGGCCGGATTTCATCCTGGCGCCCACCGCCCACGCGGCCTTGGCGCAAATCGCGATGGATGACAGCGCGCCGAAAAAGCTGCGCGCGATCTGGCCGGTCGGCGAAGGCCCGGACGACGGCGACGACGTCTGGCGCATCGTCGATCTGCCTGATTTGCGCAATTGGCGCACCGGACTGCACGGTGGCGCACGCCGGATCGTCGAAGGCGTCGTCACGGCTCGGGAATTTGCCGCATGACCGAATTCCAACTCATTAGTCTTCCGGTCGAACTCAGGTCGCTTCGGCGCTGGGCGGCGGCGCGCGGTTTCAGCGCTGACGAGGGGCGAGGCCTGCATCATCTGCTTTCGGAAACATTCGGCAAGGGGGCCCTGCAGCCATTCCGGCTGATGGCGCTGCCGGGCGCAGCCAGCGGCGTAATTTACGCTTATGCGCAGTCGGACGTCACGGCGCTCAAACAAGTGGCGCAGGAATGCGCGTTGCCCGACGCGCTGGCGGTTTGCAACCTTCAGGAATTGGCTGGCAAAACCATGCCAAATGCTTGGAGGGAAGGGCGTCGCCTCGCCTTTGACCTTCGCACGCGACCCGTAAAACGGCTTCTGAAGCCTGCCGGTGTTTTCCCGAAGGGCGCGGAAGTCGACGCTTTTCTCGTCGAGGCGCTGCGTGAGCCTCCGGAGGGGAACCCGGAAATCGATGCGGTTGACCGCGAGACGGTCTATCGACGCTGGCTTGTCGAAAGGCTGAGCGATGCGGCGCGGCTGGAACTGGCGCGAATGGTCAGTTTCGAACGCAGAGCCGTTTTGCGCGGTGGCCAATCACGCGAAGGTCCTGACGTCACTTGGCATGGCGAACTCACAATTCTGGACGGCGGCGCTTTCGCCGAGCGTCTGGCCAAGGGCGTTGGCCGTCATGCGGCCTATGGCTATGGCATGCTGCTGTTGCGGCCAGCGCGATAGGAAGGCCATCATGCTCTCGGGGCGGCTCGGACTGGAAAAGTCGCGTATTCCCCACGCGAATCGGCATGGTCTGATTTGGCTGGAGCGCGGTCGGCTGGATGTCGAAGACGGCTGCCTTCGTTTCGTGACCGCCGGTGGCGCTGAATTGCCGGCGGGCTCCTACCAAATTCCGCATCAGGCGGTTTCGATTTTCCTTCTCGGGCCGGGGTCGAGCGTCACCCATGACGCGCTCCGGCTGTTGGCGCGGCATGGTTGCGCGTTGGCCGCCGTTGGCGAAGGTGGTGTGCGTATTTACACGGCGCCGCCCTTGGCGCCGGACACATCCGCTGTGGCGCGCGCGCAGGTCAAGGCTTGGGCGGATCCCCAGAGCCGCATGGAAGTCGCGCGCGCCATGTACGCCATTCGTTTCGATGAAATTGTCCGAACGCGCGACATTGAGGTTTTGCGCGGACAGGAAGGCGCGCGCATAAAGCGCGCGTATCAACTCGCCGCCGAGAGCCACGCTGTGACTTGGCGGGGGCGCAATTATGACCGTCAAAATCCTGAAGCGGGAGATTTGCCCAATCAGGCGATCAATCACGCCGCAACGGCGATGAGCGCCGCGGCGGCGGTGGCGGTCGCCTCGGTGGGCGCTATTCCCCAACTTGGTTTCATCCACGAGGACTCCGGGCAATCCTTCGTTCTCGACATCGCGGACCTCTATCGCCACGACGTCGTGCTGGACATAGCCTTCGGCGCTGTTCGCGAGGCGATGAAAAGCGGTGAAGCGGTCGAGCGGGTGACGCGCCGGCGCGCAGCGCAACTGATGCGGCAGCGTCTGGTTATTCCGACAATGATCGACCGGATCAAATTGCTGCTCGGCGTCGAAAGGGCCGAGGCTTCGCCAGTGGCAGGAGACGGCTGATGCCAATGGTCGTTGTCATCACGCGTGACGTCGAGCCGCGCTATAGAGGCTTTCTCGCTTCGACAATGCTGGAACTGGCGCCCGGCGTCTATTCGCACCCGCGCATGAGCGCTGGCGTGCGGAACCGGATCTGGGACGTTTTGTCAGACTGGCACAGCCAATTGCATCGCGGCGGCATCGTCATGACCTGGGCGGAAAAAGGCGCCCACGGCGGCCTCGGCCTCGCCACTCTCGGCGAGCCTCCAAAGGAAATTGTCGCCTATAACGCGATGCTCTTGGTGCGCCACCCATTGCCGCAGCCAAAAAAAATCGGCTGAGGGCTTTTATCGCTGTTTGACATCGTTTATTGCTTATTCAAAGCCTTAGCAGCAAGAGGCTCCCCCGCACCTGCGGGGATAGACCCC
>NZ_JBKQOU010000262.1:0-4061 GCF_052145335.1 Rhodoblastus sp. | reverse complement strand
ACAGGCGAGCCGAAACCAAACCAGCCGGGCCATGGCACACAGCGGCCAGTATTTTGCCGGTCTCAAAGGTCCGCGTGACCAACTTGGCGAGGGCGGCGTTACCCGGATAGTCGAACATCGTCCCATGGCCGCCGGGCAGGAATACGGCATCGAATTCGTCGGTCGCGAGCTTGTCGAAGCGCGGCGTCTCAGCGACCGCCTTGCGAAAATCGGCGTCGGCCAGATAACGCTCGACCGAGGCATCATTCTCGCCCGCCGGTTTGACGCTGCGCGGGTCTACAGGAATTGCGCCTCCGGCGATGGAGGCCAGCGTCACCTCGGCGCCCGCATCAACAAAGGCGTAGTAGGGCGTCGTCAGTTCCTCAAGCCAAAGGCCAGTGGGCTCATTGCTTGCGCCCATCGTCCGCGCAGAAGTGGTGATGATCAGGATTTTGAATGGGTTCGCAGTCATGACTTGACCCCTCATTTGTTGTTAGAGGTTTGAGGACGCTTTGCGGACCTTCATCATGACGCAGCCCGTGAAGTGCGTGGAAAGATGGTCAGACGCGCCGCTGCATCGAATACACTCGCGTATGCAGATCGAGCATGGCGGTGGCGAAGCTCGCCGCGTTGTCCGCGAATTCGCTCCACACCGAGGCCGCCGACGGCTCGCGCGCCACCAGCTTGCCGGTCATGTCGTCGGTCTCGAAGCGCAGATCGGCGGCGAACTTGCGCGCCAAAGCCTGCATCGCCGGATTGCTGGCGAGGCATGACATATAGAGCGTGTCGGCGCGCCGGTTGCGGGCGGCCCGCACGATACGGCCCATTAATTCCGAACCGACGCCGCGCCGACGCCAGAACATCTCGATGCTGAAGGCCGCCTCGACCGATCCGCCTATGATATTACTGCCGACGGCGCGCAATTCGCCCGCGCCGCGCATCACGCCATCGACGTAATAGCCATAAATCACATCGTCGATGCCAAAGCAGCGCTCGGCGTAACGGGTGAGAAAATCGTCGTTGACGGCCATTGCGAAACGGTCAAATCGGCTTTGCGCGTCGAGCCTCAGCAGGTGGTCCCTGAAAGCCGAAAGGTCGGCGGGCCACGATCTGCGAATGACGCCACCATGGATCATTGTATGTTCCACAAGCATTTCCTTCAATGAAGCGGCTTTCCCGCCGCTGTTGAAATTCCGATTCCAGAACGTTTTCCTTTTGATCGTCATCTATGCTGCATTGCAGCATTGCGGCAGGTTCGGAATCTACTCACGCCGTCGCGCGCGACCTTTGCCCGACCTAGTCGAAGCGCCCGGCAGGGCGTTGGGATTGGCAGCGTTCCGCCGCATCGAGACCTTTGCGCGGGCTGTCGGCGAGTGTGGGGTAGAGTTCGTCATAGGGTTTGAGCCTGCGTCATTCCGGTATGCTAATTGTCAGTCGTGGTTCATGCCGGAAAAACTCGATGAGCGCGCCGTTCGCGCTTCCACTTAATTGGTCTTGGGGATTTCGCCCGGCCATGCTGGCGCGGCGTCAATATGTCTGCCGCCGCACGTAGGGCAAATTATCAGCGCCGGATCAGCAATGGCGAACAGTTCCTCTTGATTGCCGCAGGAGCGCTGGCGCATCCAATTTCGCGCCAATGAAAGGGCTACTGGCAGCGCTCAAATCACCAAATATAAGAAATTTTGGGCCGCTGCTATTGTCGCTGAAGCTTGAAGACTGCATAACGGTCGCCAGAACTGCAAAGGCGACCATTGCTCCGATAGCCATACGAACTCGCGCCTATAGCCATATGAAAAATGAGAATTGGAATAACCCGTTTTTTAATTGAGAGAAAACGGCTTCACCAAAGTCAATTACCAAGCATAGAGATGCAAAGTGATGGGTTGCGAACCAATAATTCATGTGATCGACGATGATACTGTGATACGCAATTCGTTAGGAGTGCTTTTAGCATTAGAAGGTTATCTGGTTCAGACATATGCTTCCGCTCGATCATTCCTCGATACGATTGAACAAACCGGGGCCGGTTGCATTTTAACGGATTTCAAGATGCCCGAAATTGACGGACTTGATCTTTTGGCGAGGTTGAATGAGCGGGGCGTCTTTATGCCCGTTATCGTCATGAGCGCATTTCCCGATGCTGGACTTGAAATCACGGCTATGAAACGCGGGGCAGTCGATTATTTCGAGAAGCCGTTTGACCCCGAAATCTTGCTCGCGGCCATTCACACAGTATTGACACGATCCCACAGCCAAATCTCATAAGCCTAATCCGCCAAATCGAGGCTGCCCAGAGAGGGCGCGGAGCCCCATCGAGCGAAGATGGCCGATGGTTGGCGGATTGAATGCTGGGGCGGAGTTCGTCATAGGGATTTTCGCGCTACCATCTTGATATGCTCGCGCCATCGCGGCGTCCGTCGCTGGGCGCAATCGGGCAGTCGGAAAATTAGAGGCCTCCACACAATTCGCCAGCCTTTTGCCAGTTCTCCCAGATCGCAGATTGCGCGTCGTCGAGGTCGATCTTCCCTTGGCAGACGAGGGACGACAAGCAAACTTCGATTTTATTTTCATAGCAATTTCAAACATTTATTCAAACAACCGATTAAATGTTAAGTCTTTATTATTGCGAAATGTTACTCAACGTTCTATGGTTAAAGTCAAGTTGGCGCTTTTGATATATCTATGACGAAAGTCATAAGTTACTGCATAGCTTAGTTGTAAGTTTAACACAACTTAAGGTAGTTCCATGTCAATCGTTCATATCGTTGAAGACGACAAGTTGCTTAGAGAGTCATTTGCTATTGTCCTTGGGTCTGAAGGCTTTAATGTTATTGCATATTCATCTTCTGACGATTTAATCAAAAATATTACGCGCATTGAGAGTAATAAAGACTGTTGTATAGTTGCCGATTTACACATGACGGGAACTTCTGGTATCGAGTTATTGCGTGTGTTAAAAAACAACGGCATTTCATTGCCTGTCATAATATGGACGGGAGACTCCGGTATGGAGCCGGTGGCTAGTGCTTTCGAAAATGGCGCTTTTGATTATCATATCAAGCCATGTGCTGTTGATATTCTAGTCAGCTCTGTTAGAGCTGCATTGAAGCATCAAGAAAATCCTTTTGTCGAAAGCTTAGAAATCAAGTTCCTTAGATCAAAACAGGCTTCTCTCTCGCCGGAAGAACAGCGGGTTTTGGAAAGGCTCCTGACCGGCGACTCTAATGACGCCATCGCCGCTGAGCTGGGGATCGAGACGCAAAGAGTCCTTCAACATAACGCGTCAACCATGAAAAAGATGGGAGCGACCCATTTGCACGATCTTGTTCGGAAATCGTTCATAGCGAACAGGGTAACCATCCAGCCGTCGAATTGCAGGCCAAATCCAGCGCATCTTAGCCAGAAGACGCCTGAAACTGGTCATTCCGCATTCAGGACTTTGTAGACAGCTCCGCGACTACAACCCAGAGCCTTGGCGATAGCAGGCTCCATGCCCGTCTTTCTGCGGGGCATACTCGCGCCGTCGCGGCGTCCGTCGCTGGGCGTGATTTGGCAGAGAAATTAAAGCCCTCTACATAATTCGCCAGCCTTTCGCCAGTTCTCCCAGATCGCCGATTGAGCGTCGTCGAGGTCGATCTTCCCTTGGCAGACGAGGGATGACAAGCAAGTTTCAATGGCGTCCTTTTCACGGGCTTCGTCAATTGGTTGAAGCGCGAGGTTCCGACGATCAATGACGGCGCCGCCGAGGGCGAGCGGTATTTTATGATCCAGCTCATATTGATTTCGGCGCTCGATAGGCTCGCCGATGGCCGCCAACATTTCCGCCTTGATCAGCTTCATGTCAGCGACGTAGGGGCGCACCGTCTGCGTCCACCCAGTTCGGCAGATCGTCGTTGAGATCGTCGCTGGCACCACGTCCGGATTTAGCGGGAGATCGGCGGCGAGGGCGGTTGAACTGATCGCCGCGAACGCAATTGCGCCGATGATCCCGCGCGATAAATTTCGGGCGGTCACGGCGTGCATTTCAAAAAAACAGAAATCGATTTGGCCTTCTCCGCCAAGTCGGCGGACGACACCGGGCT